>JAIXRB010000216.1 GCA_027485405.1 Leptospiraceae bacterium
ATATATCGTTCTCCAACAGTAACTATTCGAATTGCCATTAAGAAACAAAACAATGAAAAGTATAAAGGAGATTTGTCCTTCTTCCTATTTAGAAAGAATCCGAAATGGTAGAAACCCATAATCGAGAATGAACCCAAAAGAAGTAGGTCAACTACTAACTTTTTCTTTTGGCCATATTCTATTTTTGTGGACTCACCTAAGTAAATAGAATCCCAAACGCCTGCTTGTGGATGATCAAAATTGGACACATGCAAAACTATTTCTAAAACCAGGCTTTCATCTTTCCTTAAGTATAGATCGCCCTCAATAAAAATGATTTTGTCTTGCCAAATAGGTTCCGAAGTGTTTCCGTTTTTCGCAACAGTTCCAAGGGATGAGATTTGCGATCCGTTTACAAAAAGCGTGTAGGCTGTTCCAATACTGGCAAGTTCTAAGGAAAGCCATTTGGGCAAAAGCCCTGATTCGGATGTTGGAAGTAAAATCTTAGCGCGATAGGTGGCATACCCAAAGGCAGGATACCCATTCATTTGCCATTGAGAAGGAATATTCGCATAACTGGGTACCGGAATTTTTGCGTCAGTTTTAAAGGAGTCAGGAGGGATCAACTCATTCCAGTAAAATTCCCATTGCCCGTCGAGAGTAAAGGGCTCCTGTTCAGCAATCGAGAATGACCTAAGATCCAGCACCCCTTTTTGAACTAGGGGAGGTGCTTTGGTCTCTGGAGAGCAATAAATGATTGATATTGTAAAAAGTAGGCTAAAAAAGAACCGTGTTCTATCTAACTTCTGGTTCCTTCTGAGCAGGTGCATTCGTCAGAACCTACACCTGCGATAGAAACCGTCAATCGGTTAATGGACGGCATAGCCTTTGTTCAATTGAAGCTCCGCATTTGTCCTGTTTCTAGTGTCGAGACAAAGCTTTTTGTTTCCAATTAGCTTTTCCCCAAAACTGGGAATCATTTCTTTTAATTTTCCAACCCAAGCTTGTGATTTCATTTTTTCCGGGAAGCAGTCAGCTAATACTTCAAGCATTATTGAGACTGAAGTAGAAGCCCCTGGAGAAGCACCTAATAGAGCCGCTAGGCTTCCATCCTTCGCAAACACTACCTCTGTTCCGAATTCAAGCACCCCACCTTCCTTTTCATCCGACTTTATAACTTGAACTCTTTGGCCGGCTATCACAAGTTCCCAGTCATCATTCTTTGCATTGGGAAAGTATTCTCGCAAGGATTCCATTCTGTCTTCATGGGATTGCATAGCTTGTCCAATTAAATACTTCGTTAAAGGAAGGTTGTGCATTCCGGCGGATATCATTGGGAAAATATTGCCCAACTCGAGGGATTTCGCCAAATCAAAATAAGAGCCTTTTTTCAAGAACTTAGTCGTAAAACCTGCATAAGGTCCAAATAGCAATTCTTTTTTGCCCTCAATGACTCTGGTATCCAAATGCGGAACAGACATTGGGGGAGAACCTACGGAAGCTTTACCGTAAACTTTAGCAAAATGAGCCTCAACGACTTCTCGATTCTTGCAACGAAGCCACTGGCCACTGACTGGAAAACCACCAAAACCTTTCGCCTCTGGAATATCTGATTTTTCAAGCAAAGGAAGTGATCCACCACCTGCGCCTATAAAGACGAAACTCGCTTCATGGTGTTCCTTTTCATGGCTCAAGATATTCGTAGAAGTTAGGTTCCATAGACCATTTGGCTCTCTTTCTAAATCTTTAACATGCTCGTAATAAGAAATAGTGACACCTTCCAGCTTTTCTAAGTATTTAAAGATAGAGCGAGTCAATGTTCCGAAATCAACATCTGTTCCAAGATCCATTCGAGTTCCCGCAACTGGAATATACGGGTCTCTGTTTTTCATTACTAAGGGCATCCATTTTGAAAGTAAAGCTCTATCTTCAGTATACTGCATATCCTCAAACAGCGGATCTGCTTTTAGGGCTTCATATCTTCTCTTTAAAAAAGAAACATTTTCCTCTCCCCAAACAAAACTGAAATGGGGAATAGAATGAATGAATTTATCTGAGTCCAAAATATGTTTGTTGGAAACCAAATACGTCCAAAACTCTTTTGACAATTCGTAATTAGATGCTATTTTTAGAGCTTTTGAAATATCTATTTCACCATTTACTTTTTCCGGAGTATAGTTTAACTCGCAAAAAGCGGAATGACCCGTTCCAGCATTGTTCCAAGCATTAGAGCTTTCTCTGGCACCGGCATCTAGCCTTTCTAGAACAGTGATCGTAAGGCTTGGGTCCAATTCTTTGAGAAGAACGCCTAAAGTGGCGCTCATGATTCCTGCACCAATCAGGATGACATCAGATTTTGTTTTGATATGAGTTTGCGACATGGTTTGCTTCTTTCTTATAGATTCGGTATATCCAAGGAATCGCTTCACTGGAATTCCTATGAGACATAATCCGAATCTACCTTCCTCAATCGCAAAGTTTTCTGGTAAAAAAAGTTGACCTGGAAGAGAGTTAGGGAATCATGGAAAAACCTGGGTGGTATGGGGCTTTGTGGCTTTGTATTTATTTGGGCAAAGAAGATCTTTTACAACAAACACAGTAGTGCGACTTCCAAAAGTCAAAACCTGAGAGGGCCG
>JAIXRB010000026.1 GCA_027485405.1 Leptospiraceae bacterium
ATCCCAGATCTAAATTCCAAACTAATGTTTACCAAGAATCCAGTTTTGATTTTTTCCATCTGGATCAACTCTTTCTCTTGTTGGAGATAGTTCTGCAGACCCACAACCATGTCTTCCGATAGCTGTAGAGAAATCATAAATAGGAAAAGTAAAAATCCAAAGTACAAAGTGCCAGGGAAGTGAATGATCTCCAATGCCGCAAGGCTATCGATCACAATAGTCGGTAAAAGGAGTAAGACGCCAATTAGTATAAAACGAAGTCTCTTGATTTCGCTTTTCCCATACTTATAAAAAATAGAAACGATTAAGCCAAACGCAACGGGCAAAGCATAGTTAAAAAGTTCAATGATGAGAAACCAGGATTTCGGAGTTCTGAAAAAAAGAGTAATCAGAAACAAAACACCTAAATACACTTCATAGAAGAATAAAAGCCCCGATCTAGGAACTTTCAAATAGCTATAAAAGAAGTTTAAAAAGAGAACGGGTAAGCTGACTAAAATTAAAAGTTCTGTTGTATAGGATAAAGAAAAATTCGAAAAGAGAATGTCCCTATGCTGAGTTCGTAACAGAACATAAAAACCGATGAAAATGCAAAAAAAAGCAAAAAAGAAATTCTCGTGGGCTCTTCCTTTGACAATCGAACCAACTATAAAATAAATTCCCATGAAAAGGAAAACATAACCGCAAACAATTGCTCCGATTTCTTCTTTGAAGACCTTTTCTCGCAAATACTTATCATGAAAAATGACCGGTGTGTCTTTCATCCCATGTAGCCCAGTGACTGCAAACACTCTGACTGCTAAAGTGTTTTCACCTGACTGCAGAAGTTGAGATGGTAAAGAGTAGATTCTAATTTTTTGAAAATTGAATTCTGGTTTCGAGTCAAACGAACCGGTCTTTCCAATCAATTTTCCGTTTAGGTAAAGTTCGTCGGCATCTCTCAGTCGCCCCAATTGAATTGCCAATGGATCGGGTTCCACTTTTCCTCGAAAGTCGGGAGGAAGGACAAAAGTACACAAATACCAGTGTAATCCGGAGAAGTTTTCTGTTTTCGAAATCCCATAATCGGGAATTTCTCGCTTTGACCAAATTCCATCTTCGGAAGGAAAATCTTTCCAGTCTAGATTGTCTCCCGTTCGAAACGACCAATTGCTATTTAATGAAAACGGACCCGCGCTAGGATCTAATTCGCTTCCACATGGCACAGCCCTTAGCTCAAAGCTAAGTAGGCATAGAAATCCAAAGCAAAAGAACTTTGTCTTTTGGACAAACCGCATTTATATAGGTTCTACGTTTCGAATCGCTTCTTCGATTTCTTTCAACTGAGTAGAGATTCTAGCATCGATTGCCCCAACATCGGTTTCGATGATGACACCACCTCTGTCTACTCTTGAGTCTTCGTAAATGTTGACTTTACGTAGTGATTCCATTAGTTTAATCAAATCATCTTTGTGAGCGGTTGTTAGTTCAAGATCTGCAAAATTGACTCGAATATCGACTCGATCTCTATCTTTGATTCGTTTCATTGCTTCTCTAATGTTGTTTAAAACAATTTCTTTTCTTTCTATGATCTCGTCTTTGATGACTTTTCTCGCAATCACTAGAATCATCTCTACCATCTGCTTTTCGGAAGCCGCAATCATTTCTTCTCGTATGTCAATAGCCTTACCTATGATCGTTCCCAGACGGTCGATAAGTCTTCTAACTTCACCTTGGCCTTTTTTAAAACCCACTTCTCGACCGGCATCATATCCTTTTTGGTAGGCTTCATGCTCAATTTCAGCTTGTTTCATTTCAGCTTCTTTGATCATTCGCTCAACTTCCATCTTAGCTCTATCTAAGATTTGCTCGGCTTTTGCTCTTCCTGAATCTTCTTCAAGCTTTATCTTCTCTTTGGAGTCTTGCACCATTTGGAAGGCTTTTGTTCTGCCTTCTTCTTCGATCTCACGAGATTTTCTCTTTGCTTCTTCTAATAATTGCCTTACTTGTTCTTCTGTTTCTTCTCTATATCTTTGTAATTCTGCTTCTATCTCTTCAATGGAAGGACCTTGGTACTGTTCAATGACATTACCTTCTTGGTCTAACTCAAATTCGTCTTGTTCTTCAGATTTATGAAATTTTTTATATCGCTCTGGAAGTTGAATTTCGACTTCTTCCTGTAAGTCGGCAATCTGAACAGGTTTAAAAACTAATTTTGCCATATACTTACTTTACTCTCCATAGTTTGATCGTACCGGCTTCCACCTCTTCACTGAGTCGGTCTAACAACCCTTTTTGTGCTTCTTCAATTTCTGCAATTGATATGGGCCCAAGGGAGTCTGCCTCCAGTTTAATTTCTTTGAGAAGCCAAGGTTCGAGATTGGAGTAAAGACTCTCTTTTAGAGAGTGATCTATCCCTTTCCAGGCACAGGCTGTCACAAGAGGGTGGATTTCTGCGAGAAAAGTTGTTAGGCTTGCCCTTCCCAATTCCAGTAGATCTTCCATCCGGTAATAGTGCTCACTTAAAGTTTCGGCAAATTCTGGACTTTTGCGTTGAATTCGATCGATTAAATTTTGTGTAGGTTGGTAGGGTAGTTGGGTTAGAATCTCTCCCGCTTTTTTGCCTTTTCGGTCTTTGATTTTTCCCGTAGATAGGTTTTTACGGATCAATTCCGTTTTGAATCTCAGAAATCTCTCTAGCTCAGCAATTTCCTGTGCAGAATGAAAATCAACGGCTCCAATGGATAGAAGTATATCTTCCTGGGTTTGCATAGGAACTTCCGAAAGCAAAAGTGCGGCGGCCTTCGGATTCGCAAAAGAAAGAACACGGGCAGTGGTGGTTGGATTCTCGTCTCGAACCAATTGCCTCAATTCTGTTGCTGTTTTGTCCTGAAGGGATTCCAAAAGCTGTTTTTCGGGTTCCTCTTGCAAAAGGGATTCTAAAAGACTCATCAATTCTTCTGAATCCGTTTGTTGGGTCTCAAATTCTTTAGGGTTTTTGCTTTGGAAGGGCATTGCCTTCGAAGAAAGGAACTCGGTAAATTTTGTCAGGACTTTCTTTTCTTGAGAAGAATTAGGCTTTTTAGTGTCTTCCACCTGCAAAAGTAGCTTTTCGATTTCTTCGTTGGAAAGATGCTGAAACACCTCATCGGGTAGCGACTCTCCCAGAATTCGATAGATTTGAGCGGCTTTGCTAGGCTTCATCCTGGGACAGAATGACGGGTTTGAATTAGCTGTACAAATCAATTTTTTCCGTTTCCGAAGAAAAGCCCAAATGTAAAATTAGGGAAATGCGCTGGGTGCTTCTCTTATTCCTTATTTGGAACTGCAATCAGTTTTCCCCCATTGAACGAAAGACCGTTGCCAATGCTGAATTTTCTCTAGAAGAAACCGAAGATCTTGGCACAATTTCTCTAGAAGGTGAATGGAGACGATACAGTGGGTTTGACACATCCAGACCTTCCACTCTTGTCAAATTTCCTGACCTCTGGACAAAGGGATGTTATACGTATGAAATGGATATCCAACTCCAAGAAAAAACCAGATCCTATTTGCTGATCTTTCCAGAGCAAAGAACTAACTTCCGCGTACTCTGGAACGGATGGGAAAAAGCGAAAGCTGGAAACCCATCTTGCGAAGAGTCAGAATCAATCCCGTCAGGTGTCACAAAGAGTTTCACTATCATTGGTAGCGGAAAGAATACTCTTCAAATTCAAATTTCAAATTTTCATCATGCGGAAGGTGGTTTCGTCCAACCAATCTTAATCGGAGATTCCGGAGTCACACAATCTATTGTTTTTTCCAAAGTCACTCTTGAAATTGTCCTAACAGGCGCAATTTTCGCATTTGGCATTTTTCACTTTATTCTGCACGCCTATCGTCGCAAAGAAAGTGCCGCTTTGTTTTTTGGATTTGTTTGCATTCTTTCTGCGGCTCGATTTATGATTACCGGAAACAAAGCAATTCTCACTTTCTTTCCTAACTTTCCTTGGGAATGGATGGTACGTCTAGATTTTGGATTTAGTTTTTTAATCGCTCTTTCCTTTTTACTTTTTATTGATGGGCTCTTTGTTGGTTTTCTTTCTCTGACCATTTTAAAATTCTTAAGTGGAATCACGTTAACTCTTTTCTTGCTCGCATTAATCGTTGATCCGTTTTACTTCACACAAGTTGAGTTGGTTTTTCAAGTCATAGGCATCCTGCTGGGTTTCTTACTGCTTGTTAGAGTTTATTACTTGTTTAGAAAGGGAATTCCAGAATCAGGTCTTTTCTTTATGGGCTGTTTGGTTTTATATGCAGGGTTTTTAATTGACATAGCCTTTGCAATAGGAAACTTCTTAGGAATTTCTATTCTGCAGGCAAACCTCTTTTTCTTTTTTGGATTTCAATCTGTCATTCTCACATTACGTTCTGTCCGTTTCTTTGAAAAGCGAGTCCACTTGAAATCCGATTTTGAAAGCTCGATCAAAGAACTCGAACAGACTATAACATTTTTTGAACGATTTATCCCCACTGAATTTATTAAACAATTGAACAAGAATTCGATTGAAGATGCAAGTTTAGGCGATGGAAACCAAAGAGAAATGGCAATTCTATTTGCCGATATCGTCGGCTATTGGGACTTAATGTATTCTATTCCTTTTGAAGAACGAATTGAATTCACAAACCAATACTTTGGAAAATTCAGTCCTATAGTTAGCAAGAATGGGGGATTTGTTGATAAGTACATCGGCGGAAACATCATGGCTCTCTTTGATGGCAGTATAACAAACGCTGTCCAAGCGGCTGTCGATATGCAAAAAATGGCAATCTCGTTTAATGAAGGATTGATGTCTAAAGGAAAAATGCCAATTAAAATAGGCATTGGAATCCATTTTGGGGACACTTTTTTGGGCATTATCGGCGAAGAAAAAAGATTAGAAAGCACTGTTATTTCTGATGGTGTAAACCTAGCGAGCAGATTGCAAGGTCTAACAGCTGGTTATGCAGCTTCCATTCTCGTTACGCTTCCATCTCTTATGATGCATGAGGAGTTAGACAGCCTTTCCTATCGAATTCTGGATTTCGTACGAGTCAAAGGTAAGTCTGAAACGGTAATGATTGCGGAAATCCTCATACCCGGTATTGATTCTTCGGCTGATGCAAAAATTGAACACAAAGATATGTTTGAAAGCGCTCTGTTTGATTATGAAAGAGCCGATTTTGGAGAGGCACTTTCGAAGTTTGAAACTGTCCACCAAGCGAATCCTGAAGACCACGCCGCAAGCCTCTATACAGAAAGGTGCAAGTATTTTCTCCATAAAGAAGTTGGAGAAGATTGGGACGGTGTCTACGAATGGGAAAAATCATGAAAAGATATATTCTAGCATTCTTGTGTCTACTGTTCCTACAATGCTCAGCAATTCATTTGCCTAAGGCAGAAAATGGAATTCTTGACTTAACGCCTCTTAGCGAACAAGAGCTGAACGCTATGGATAACTTAGGAATCAATGGCGAATGGGAGTTTTATCCCGATGTCATTGTGCCTTCATCCGGCATTTTTCATCCAGAAGAGCATCCCAAGCAAATCGTCAAAGTTCCAGAACCATGGAACTCATATTACAAAAAAGATCAAGTTGGGTTTGGTTATGGAACCTATCGTTTGGTTGTCAGATTAGCAGAATCAGAATCTCTTTTATATTTCAAACTGCTCCCCCAAACATCGGCTTATAGATTTTATGCCGATGGCAATCTTTTAGCAGAAGTCGGAACACCGGGAACTGATGAGGAATCTACCTTTCCGATGTACAAAGTACTTTTTACTCAGTATGAACCGGCAAACCGAGAAATCGAGCTTTTGTTAACTATTAGCAATTTTTCGCATACCAGAGGTGGATTTAGGAAGCCCATTTTTATGGGCACGAAAGAGCAAATCCAAGACTCTTCGTTTTTGCAATCTATCGAAGAAATCTTTATTTGCGGTGCTATCATATCCATGGGGTTGTATCAGTTTACAATTTTTCTAGTTCGAAGAAAAAATGTAAGTTCATTCTATTTCTCATTATTTTGTTTTGTGACTGTTTTACGTTTGGTGATCTTAGACAATCATTACATCATGTATGTTATTCCCGATTTTTCTTGGTTTTTGATGCATCGAATTGATTACATTACTCCTTTTTTCATGGTGGCATTCTTTCTAACCTACATTCGAAGTATTTTTCAAAAAGGCGATGTTCCACAATGGCTAATTTATTTGGTTTGGTTCATTTCCTTTACAAACTTAGTATATGTCTGCATATCCTCGGTAGCCCTTTTTACTTCAACCAATGACTACAACAGTTTAATTTTGTTGATGTTTATCATAAGTATCTTCGTTGTCACATCCCGAATCGTACTTTTAAAAAGGCGCGACGGTCTAATTCTATTCTTCGCAACATTTGCTTTATTAGCTGGGGCGGTTCACGATCTCCTAGCTGGAAACGGATACATTCTAGGTAACCAATTGCTACCATTCGTACTTTTCTTTTTCTTTCTTGCCCAAAGCATTTTACTTTCAAAACGAAATGCGGCATTACACAACTCTTTAGAACAACTTACACACGAAATCGAATCCTTGCACAAAGATCTCGAATCAAAAAATCTCGCGTACTCTCGGTTTGTTCCATTTCATTTTTTGTCCTCCTTTGAAAAGCCGAAGCTTTTGGATGTTAAATTGGGAGACTACACACTCAAAAAAATGACAATCCTCTCGTCTGACATTCGTGATTTCACCTCCATCTCTGAAAACCTGAGTGCCGAGCAAAATTTTCTATTTATCAACCGATATTTAAGTAAGATGGGGCCCATCATTCGAGAAAACTCAGGCTATATAGAAAAATACATTGGGGATGCCATCATTGCTTTCTTTGACCAAAAACCTGAGAACGCCATTCATGCCGCCATACTTATGCAACATGAAATCGAGGCTTGGAATTCAGATATTGACGAACTTAAGAATTTTCATGTAAACATTGGAGTGGGTTTGCACTACGGTGAATTGATGATGGCAGTGATCGGTGAAGAGAACCGAAACCAATCCTCAGTACTTTCAGATGGTGTGATGATTGCCAATCACCTCGAATCTCTAACAAAAAAGTATGGGGCTAAAGTACTCATTAGCTTAGATGCGCTTTTTGAAACTAAGAATCCAGACATCTACCCACATCGGTTAGTCGATTTTATCCATGTAAATTCAAAGAATCGAAAGCTAGGCGTTGTTGAAATCCTGGTTGGTGGCACTGAATTGGACAAAAAAATGAAATGGAAAGAAAAGTTCGAAGAAGGGGTAAATCTTTTTTGGGACTCTTCGTACGTCGAAGCCGAAAAGCTATGGGCAGAGATCCACAAAGCAGTACCGACAGACAAAGCCGCAACCTTGTATTACGAGAGATCCACTTCTTTTTCCAAGGATGGTCCTCCCCCAGGATGGATTGGTTTTTGATTTCGGCCTGAACAAAAATTTTCTATTTCGCATTGCACCATAAATATGGCTGAGGAATGTCATTTGAGACAGAATCATGAACTTTGTTCACTTTTTTCTAGAAGCTTTCTAAAAAATGCTCCCCTTTACGAAGTAGATTTCGTTTAATTAGCACCAAAACACAAATTTGTAACTATTACAAAGAGGAAAGAGTATGAAACAAAAAAGAAGAGTCCAATTGGCACTTGTTGCCCTTTTGGTTCTGCCAGCGTTCGTAGCTTGCGGAAAGTCCCGTGAAGTTAGAGCTTCTGTCGCAGTAGAAAGATCCAAAACACCTGCTAAATTACCAGCTGACGTAGAAAAAGCATGGAAAAACCGTCACGAAAAAGCTGATTTAATCGTTGCTTTGAAAGGCTTAGAGTCTTTTGACAAAGAAAACCCACAGTTTACTGACGTTAAACTAAACATTTGCAAAGGATATTATTTATTAGCTGACGGACACCTATGGTTAGAGCTAAGTGGAGAAGAAGGTCCGGATAAGGCTGTAAAAGCTCAGCAAACCGAAGCTTATGACAAAGCAATTCAGTATTGTGAAGCGGCTCTTCAATTGAACCCTGCTTTCCGTGCCGAAATCGAGAAAGGAGTCGAAGTTGAAAAAGCTCTAGACAAACTCGCTTTGGAAGACATCGACGCCCTCTACTGGAGATATGCCAACCTAGGCAAATGGTCTCGTTTAGCTGGATTTACCACTCTTTTGGGAAATCGTAGCAAATTCTCAGCAATGATTGGAAGAGTAAAAGAGCTCGAGACCCAAATGGGAAAGAAATACTTTTATGACGCCACTTTGCGTTACGAAGCGGTCGGAAACGCCCTTTCGCCTACTGGAGATAAGAAAAAAGCTGACGTTCAATTCGAGCAAGCCATCAAACAAAACCCAAATTATTTTGCAGTGCGCAATTTGTACGCGGAAGCTCGTTTGAAAGGAAATGAAGACGAATTTAAAAAACAACTTGATTATGTTATCAAAGGCAATGCAAAATCTCTTCCTGAGATCGAATCAGAACAAATTGTAGAACAAAGAAAAGCAAAGAAACTGCTTGCCGACCTCTAAACTTGGAGAATTGAATGTTACGAACATCGATACGAACCCTATTCGCTATCGGAACAGCACTGGTATTAACCGGTGCTGTCTCCGCCCAAACAACCGTTAAATTTGCAACTGTTGCTCCAGAGGGATCACCTTGGACCAACGAATTGTCAAAGCTGAAAAAACGAATTGAATCCGAGTCAAACGGTCAAATCAAAATCAAAGTTTACCCAGGCGGTCAGATGGGGGGAGAAAATGAGATCCTCCAACAGGTCATCCGAGGAAAACTGCAAGGTGCTGGGCTAACAGCAGGAGCATTGGCAAACACAATCAAGGAACTAAACGTCCTCGAAATCCCTTACCTGTTTAGCGGATTCGAGCAAGCGGACTGCATACTAGATAAACACGTATTAGATGATTATAAAGCTCTTTTTGAATCCAAGGGACTTATTTTTGTTACCTGGGCTGAAAACGGCTATAGAAGTATTGGAACAAAATCCAAACTGATCAAAACACCAGATGACATGAAAGGAATCAAAATTCGAATCCAAGAATCTCCAGTACACATCGCATTCTGGAAACAGTTGGGTGTCAGTGGAATTCCAATCGCAATTCCAGAAGTTCTTCCTTCTCTCCAAACAGGAGTTGTTGAGGGTTTTGACAACACTCCTCTCTTCACTCTAGCGGCAGAATGGCAAACAGCTATAAAATACTTTAGTTTAACAAGACATATCTACCAACCAGCGGCTATTGTTTACTCTAAAAAATTCTGGGACACTTTGGACGATGACCAAAAAAAGATTCTCCTTGGTGAAGGAAACGGTATCGCACCTAGTGCTAGACAAGCGGTTCGAGCCATTGAGAAAAACATGATCGCAACTCTCAAAAAGGCCGATGTTGAGGTCTACGAACCAAGTGCTGGTGATTTAGCAGGGTTTAAGTCAGCCGCCGCGGCTATGGCTGGTCCAATCGTTACGAAAATTGGTGGCAACTCGAAAGCCATTTATGACAAAATTGTTTCTGCTAAGAAGGCATGCGGAGGATAAATCCTTCGCTTTCCAAAAAAAATAAAAAGGAGAAGCCTCTTTGAAAGCTATCGAGAAATTTCTAGGATATTTGAATGTTGTGGAAAAGTGGGCAGGGGGTATTTGCTTCCTGCTTCTCACTTTGTTAATGATTTCTGACGTCGCAAAACGAGAGGTAGTCGACAACCTCTTAAATGGAACCGCTTCCAAAATGGAAGCATTTGCGAACAGTCCCGTTGCTCAGTCTTTGGGCGATTGGGCAGTGGACTCAGCATTGGCAATCAAAGAAGGCTCCGAATCCAGCTTAAACTGGATCGGCTCCGGTGGTATCATTTGGGCGCAAAAGCTTGCCCTATACTTTATGCTTTGGGGCGGGCTTTTTGGTACGGTATGTGCATCAGCAAAGGGTGCTCACCTAAGACCTGAAATCGCGGATAAAGTACTACCAAAGGCTGTCATTCCATACGTAAAAATCGCAGAGCAAATTGTAATTTCTGCGTTTTTCCTTTTCTTAAGCTATTTGTCTTTTCTATACATTACAGAAAGTATTGAACAAGATGAAGTGAATCCTGTCACCGAAATCCACCTTTGGAAGGTTCAGTTGATCTTTCCTTACATTTTCACTTCAATGGGTTTGCGACATTTACTCTACGGAATCTTTCCTTCTTTAGCTCCTCAAGACTTGAATGAAGCTACCGAGGCACTAGAACTCGCCGAAAAAGAGTTAGGTTTGTCCGGATCGGACTTAGCCAAGGAGAATAAATAATGGGTTCTTGGGGTATTTTACTTTTAATCGTTGCCCTCATTTTTTTACGCCAGCCCCTCATCGTGTTGATGGGAGCTGTTACCGTTTTTTGTTACTATTTTTTGCCTGATCCACCTTTGGTCGAATTGCAAGAATTGAATGCCATTATCGGGGACTTGTTCTTCGCTGGTGACAAAGAGATTCTTTTGGCAATTCCGCTGTTCATCATTGCAGGTAACCTAATGACTCACGGATCCATTGCCCGAAGATTGATTCGTATAGCAGAGACTATGACAGCTCCCATCCCTGCTGGTCTTGCTATCGCTGGTGTTTTTTCTTGCGGTATTTTTGCGGCAATTTCTGGATCTTCACCTGTGACTTTGATTGCGATCGGTGGCTTGATGTATCCTTCGCTTACAAAAGCGGGCTATCCTACCAATTTCTCTATGGGTCTACTTGCTTCCGGTGGAACACTCGGGATCATCATCCCGCCTAGTATTCCAATGATCGTATATGCGATTATGGTCGGTGCATCAGTTACCGATTTGTTTATCGCGGGGATTGGTCCTGGGCTTTTGCTAATGTCCTTACTTATGATCTACTCGATCTTCCGAGCAGGAAACGTCGCCAGGGGAAAATGGGTGTATGCTGACATCAAAGTTGCCTGGAAAGAAGGGACTTTAGCTCTAATGATGCCAATGGTAATCTTGGGCGGAATCTACTCTGGTTTCTTTACTGCAACCGAATCAGCCGCTATTGCTGTGTTTTATGCCATCTTGGTTGAGGTTTTGATCCATAGAGAACTCGAGTTCAAGAAAATCCCTAGCATTATGGCAGAAAGTGCTGAGATGTTGGGAATCCTGTTCTTAATCTTGATTTTAGCTGTGAGCTTGAACAAGTTTATGATCGAAAACGAGATTCCACAGAACCTAGTTGCAAAGATGAAGGAATTGGTTACTAGCCCCATCACTTTTCTCATCGGTGTGAACCTGCTCCTTCTTGTTGTGGGTATGTTTATGGACATCATGAGTGCCATCTTGGTCTTGGCTCCACTCTTAGCCCCCATGGCTATCAACTACGGAGTGGATCCAGTTCACTTTGGTATCATCATGATCGTAAACTTAGAGATCGGTTACCTGACTCCTCCAGTTGGGGTTAACCTCTTTGTGGCTTCAGGTATCTTTAAACAGCCTTTGGGTGCTGTGATCAAGTCAGTAGCGCCCATCGTAGGTTTGTTTTTGATCGGCTTGATGCTGATCACTTGGATTCCTTCCATTGCTATGGGACTTGTCCCTAAAAAAGAGAACGCCATCGAACAAATGGAATATAAGGAAATGGATGAGCCCGCGGAACCTACAGAGCCGGCTGAGCCAGTATCTGAACCCGAATAGATTTCTTTTTTAGTAATCCAAACAAACACGTAGGCGACACCAAAATCGCCTACGGAATTTTCACCTCAATCTGATTTTTTACTCCTCCCGACTTAGTTGATTTAAAACCGCAATTCTTGGCAGTGAATGATGCGATCAAATGTCGTTTGCATTTTGCTTTCGAGAATCAAATGTCCTTGCAAATCTAAAGTGAGATTTTAGATTTGCAGACATGATCCTACGTCACCTAGGAAAGCTGATTCTTGCGGATTTGGAGCAGTTTCCCGTGGTCGCAATCCTCGGACCGCGGCAATCCGGCAAAACTACTCTGGGTAGATGGGCGGCAAGAGAGCATTCTAAAGGGGAAATCATTTACCTAGACTTAGAATTGCCCAGTGACCGTTTGAAATTGGAGAATGCAGAATTCTATTTTAAGAATCTATACAATCGTTTGATCATCATTGACGAAATCCAGAGAAAGCCGGAGTTGTTTCCGCTTTTGA
>JAIXRB010000104.1 GCA_027485405.1 Leptospiraceae bacterium
CACTCTTTTCTAACTTTTCTGATCTCAGAACTAGGCAGCTTTAAACTAACATAGTCTCCGTCTTTTGCTGAAATCACTGCAAAGGATCCAGCCGTTCTTGCTAGCTGCGCACCTCTACCAATTTGCAATTCTATATTGTGCACATTTGTTCCAGCCGGGATTTTGTCCAAAGGAAGAGTATTTCCAACCTTAATTTCCGCTTGAGGACCAGAAACGATTATGTTTCCAACTTTTAAACCCTCTGGGGCTAGAATATAACGATATTCACCGTCAGCGTAAGCAATCAAAGCGATGAAAGCGGAACGGTTCGGATCGTATTCTAAAGCTTTTACTTTACCTGGAATACCGAACTTGTTTCTTTTGAAATCTATGATTCGGAATTTTCTCTTATTTCGACCGCCTTTACGACGAACCGAGATCTTTCCGCCATCCCCTCTACCTGCTTTATAGTTCCCTTTGGATGTTAAGCTTTTGTGAGGATCATTGTCAGACAGACCAGAGAAATCTAGAACTGAGTAGAATCTGCTGCTTTGCGTTGTGGGTTTTAATTTTCTAGTGCCCATGTTTAAACCTTAGCGAAATCGAGATTTGCGCCATCTTGAAATGTCACAATGGCTTTCTTAGTATGAGGTCGATAAGAAGGCATGTTTCGGAACTTCTTAACTTTTCCTCTTTGAACAATGATATTCACGTCTGAGGCATTGACCTTATACATGGATTTTAAGGCTTGTTTCACCAAAGTCTTGTTTGCATCGGGATGGATTCGGAAGGAGTATTTCACTACTCTTTTTCCTAGTTTTTCACCAATGGACTGCAAATCCTGCGATTTTTCTGTCACGATAGGCGATAGAATAACATTTTCTAGATTCATGCCACTTTCCCTTTTTTGCCATAATGAGAAATCAAGTCTTTCAAGGCAGATTCAGTGATAATCAAATTGTTGTTATAGAGAATGTCTCTACAAACGACTCTTTTGCTGTTCACACACTTTAAAAAAGGAATGTTTCTGGTAGACCTCTTTAAGTGGAGGTTTTCTCCGGCTACCAAGAATCCGAGATTGCCTTTCTTAACTAATTCCATTTTTTGAAAAACTAGGAAGATAGACTTAGTTGAGAATGAAGTAGGTTCGATATCTTCAATAATAGCAATGCGACCTTCTTCAGCTTTTTTGTTTAAAATAGAAGTTACTGCTTTGCGCTTAACGTTTTTAGAAAGAGAGCCGGAATAGTCCCTAGGCTTTGGTCCATGAATGATTCCCCCTCCAACCCAGTGTGGAGCTCTAGTCGAACCTTGTCGCGCTCTACCAGTTCCTTTTTGAGCCCAGGGTTTTTTACCACCACCGCGGACTTCAGATCGATCTTTTGTGGAATGAGTTCCTTGCCGAAGGTTGGCGTTCTCATCTTTGATGGCGTCATAGATAGCACCTTGGCTCACGCCAGTGCCAAAAATCTCAGAAGGGAGTTCCACTTCGGAAAGATAAACGCCCTCTTTGCTATATTTTTTAACTTTCATGAAATTAACCTAACTTCTCTACCGTAAGAATGGCTCGTTCACTGCCAGGAACTGGCCCAGAAACAAAGAGGATGTTTTCAGCTTCAATGACTTTTACGATTTTCAGGTTTCGAACTGTGGTTTTGTCTCGACCGGTCATACCACCCATTTTCATTCCTTTGAAAACCCGAGCCGGAGTTGTGTTGGAACCAATGGAACCAGGGTGACGTTGAAATCTAGATCCATGTCCCGCTGGTCCGCCAGCAAAACCATGTCGCTTAACAACACCTTGGGTTCCTTTTCCTTTTGAGGTTCCAGTTACCTTTACCGTGTCATTGATTGAGAAAACATCTTGAAGCTTTATTTCAGCACCTAATTCTGGCGCTGAGTCAAATCCCTTAAACTCGAACAAATGTGCTTTGAAACCAGCATTTGCTTTTGATAAATGACCTTTTTCAGCCCGCGATAGATTCTTTTCTTTTGCGGCACCAAATGCCAACTGAATCGCATCGTATCCTTCTTTCGCGGATGTTTTGACTTGAGAAACAATGCAAGGTCCCACACGTAGTGCAGTGACAGTGATCACTTTTCCATCTTTGTCAAAAATATGAGCCATACCCAGCTTTTCTGCAATCAATCCCTTAGCCATTGTTTTCTGATCTTACCTTATGATTTAATGTCTACGGAGACACCTGCTGGTAGTTGCAATTTCATTAGAGCCTCTACCGTGTCTTCGTTTGTGTTTAGTATATCAATGAGCCTCTTGTGAGTTCTCATTTCAAACTGTTCCCTAGCCTTCTTATTCACATGAGGAGATCTAAGTACAGTATAGATTTCTTTCTTTGTAGGAAGAGGAATCGGACCGGAGATTGTTGCTCCGGTTCTTTTCGCTGTTGCTACGATCTCATAGGTTGATTGGTCTATCAACCTATGATCAAAAGCTTTTAGTTTAACGCGAATTCTTTGGCCAGCCATAGGCTACTCAATGATCTCCGCTACAACACCCGAACCAATCGTCTTTCCACCTTCTCGGATTGCGAATTTAAGACCTTGGTCCATTGCAATCGGGTGAATCAGTTCAATTGAGATTGTCACGCTCTCACCAGGCATTACCATTTCTTTTCCTTGCGGAAGGAAAATGACACCAGTGATATCCGTTGTTCGGAAGTAAAATTGTGGACGATACTTATCAACGAACGGCTTGTGTCTTCCGCCTTCGTCTTTCGTGAGAACGTAAACTTCGGCTTTAAACTTCATGTGAGGAGTAATTGTGTTTGGCTTAGCCAAAACTTGTCCTCTTTCAATGTCTTCTTTTTTAGTTCCACGAAGAAGAGCACCTATGTTGTCTCCAGCTTCTGCTTGGTCCAAAAGTTTACGGAACATTTCTATACCCGTAACAACAGTTTTGGTAGTAGGGCGAATTCCAACGATTTCTAGTTCTTCGTTGATCTTAAGAACCCCTTGCTCAACTCGACCAGTTGCAACAGTTCCTCGACCAGTGATCGAGAAAACGTCTTCAACAGGCATCAAGAAAGGTCGGTCAACAATTCTAGTTGGGTTTGGAACGTAAGTGTCTACGTTTTCCATTAGCTTGAGAATTGCTTTCATTCCTAAGTCGGAGTCCTCGCCTTCCAAAGCTTTCAAAGCAGATCCCGAAACAAACGGAGTCTTGTCGCCAGGGAAACCGTATTTGTTTAATAGATCCTTGATTTCTTCTTGAACCATTTCTAACATCTCTGCTCTTTCGTCTTCTTTGAGCATGTCTGCTTTGTTCAGGAATACAACGATGTAAGGAACCCCAACCTGACGAGCAAGGAGGATGTGTTCTTTCGTTTGCGGCATTGCTCCGTCTGTTGCAGAGACAACAAGGATAGCGGCATCCATCTGAGCCGCACCGGTAATCATGTTTTTTACATAATCCGCGTGTCCTGGGCAATCAACGTGTGCATAATGTCGATTTGGTGTTTCATATTCTTGGTGAGAAGTAGCAATAGTGATTCCACGAGCCTTTTCTTCAGGAGCGTTGTCAATCTGATCATAGGCAACAGCCTTGTTTTTCCCACCAAACTTCTTTGCCAATGTGGTCGTAATGGCAGCCGTTAGCGTGGTCTTACCATGGTCAACGTGACCAATGGTTCCAATATTTAAGTGTGGTTTTGAACGGTCGAATTTTTCTTTAGCCATTTAGAATCTACTCCTCAATCGTAATGAAAGCCTTTTGACTTTCTTTCTCCTATATAACTGCAAAAGCATCAAAGGTAAATGCAGTCCTTTCCCAGGAAATGCCTATGCCTTTGGTCATATTTCTAAGAACCGCTGAAAAGCCAAGTAGGTTTTCTGACGGTGCCTTAGCCTTAACAAGTCTTTTGATCGGCCCTTCCGTAGAAACGTCGATCACTTCCGCAGAACGTCTATTTAATTCTGCGAGAACTACGCCGAGCTGGCTAGAATCCAGCTGGATCAGGATCTCTGTGGTTGGACCAATTCTATCGGTCTTACCAACCAGAAAGTCTTTTAGACCCACGAACACAGCCACTTTCAAAAAGGAAAGTGATACCTGGACTTCAGGGCTAGGTGGTGAGTAATCAATTACTCTACACCGAATCCCTAAAACCTCATAACCTTTGGGTCCACATGCTACTGCTTCCCAAAAAGCTGATTCAATAACGTTGTTCCATTCTTCTGAAAGACTTACCTCGAAAGCTAATTGTTTCGAAAAGCTGGCAGTATCTTCCAGGACTGCGGTGAGTGTACCACTCGAGACTTTCGTCTCAAAAGCACTATGCTCAAAAGCAACCTTTTTTGACATTTTCTGAAGGAGCTCAAATTTGGCAATGGAAACAATACTGGAACATAGTTTTTTTTTCAGCTTTCTTTGGACCCGCTCTAAACCGATGGATAAGTGGAGCTCGCCTCTGCCAAGCAATTGCCATTGCCCTGAGCCCAAATCTTCTAACAGCCGATACTCTGAATCTTCCCATAGAAGTTGGTCAAACTCTAGTTTCCATAGAGCTCTATCTTCCGAAGATTCAGGTTCGATGTTAACAGAAAACAAAGCTTCTTTCTGCCAATCCTCGGTGTTTGGTTTCGGGAAGAAAGTCTCCAAAAAGGGTGATTCAAAAGACGGTAAAATCGCTGAAGCAAAAATCTGCCCTGCTCCTACAAACTGCATAGGACTCTCTAAATCGAGAGATAAAGGCTGTAGGCCGAAAGGTTGTAGATTTTGGTTCCCAATTAAGATAGATCCTTTCGATTCTTTGTTATTTTTGAAATAGGCAACTTTACCTAACTTAGGGTGGTATCTTTTAAAAAGTAATTCTGGTTCTTCGTTGAAAGAATTTTTGGAACTCCACCTAGAGGTCAGAAAACATATTGTATCCAAGAGCTC
>JAIXRB010000118.1 GCA_027485405.1 Leptospiraceae bacterium
CCCTTAGCTATCATTTCTCTTTTAACTGCCTCATTTGCAAAACTAGGAATCGGATTGATAAACGCTTACATCCAATATGTCTTAACGGTCGTAATTGGACTGGCAGTTCTCCTAGCATCGTACACGACTTTGGTTTTTCTAATTGCACGAATCTCTCCTCTTTCTTTTCTAAAAAAAATCAAAAGTGTTCTTATCTTGGCTTTTTCAACATCGTCTTCTTCCTCGGTTCTACCCGTGACTCTTGAAACGGCAAAGTCCGAACTGCAAGTCAGAGAAACAGTAGCAGATTTCGTTATTCCTCTAGGAGCAACTGTCAATATGGATGGAACTGCTCTATACCAAGGGATTGCCGCCTTATTTCTTGCCCAGGTCTTCGGAGTTCCACTGGATCTCTCGCAACAAATTGCTTTGCTCTTCACAGTGACGGGCGCCTCCATTGGCACTGCGGCAACTCCTGGAGCAGGGATCATTGTTTTAAGCGGGATTTTGCAGAGTTTTGGAATTCCAGTCGAGGGGATCGCCATTTTACTCGGGGTTGATCGAATCCTGGACATGTGCCGAACTGCTGTCAATGTAGCAGGGGATTTGACAGCTAGCCTAGTCCTGAACAAATGGTGGAAGTCTTGAAAACCTCGGTTCACCTAAAAACTTTTCTTCTTCTGATAACTCTTTGCTTTGGTTGCGATTCCAAGAAGGGTCCTTCTGAAAACCTAGCAATAAACAGTCTATGTTATATTTATGCTTCGTGCAATGGTCAAACCAATTCTCGAGTGGGAATGGTTGGCGACAGTTGGACCGATCTTTTGTTTGGATTGCCTGCAGTCGAAACTTTACGAATCCAACTTCAAAAATACCATGGTTATGAAATCACTGGAGCAACGCTAGGCGGTCAAACTTTGAATGTCGCGCTGAACCAAGGACTTCACATTCAAACAATCAATGAAGCAGGACCTGGTGTGACTACTATCCTTTTGTCTTTGGGCGGAAACGACCTCCAGGCAAACCTTTCTCAATATGTTGGAAACGTAGACTCCACCAAACAAGCTAGATTCGCAAACATTCGTCAAAACCTGAAAACTCTCATTCTAACTGGAAATGAATACAAAATCAGTCGTTTCGGAGGAGCCCCTCTTCGCTGGATCATTCACGGATATGACTATTCCAATCCTGACAAGGGTGCGGTAATTCCAGGCTCAGATGAAGGATGCGTAAGCAAATTCACTGCCGCTGGCTTTTCTGCAGTGGGATTAAATACTTTCACGGGCAATCTCTTAAATGATTACAATGAGTTTTTGAGATCTATGACAAGAGAAGAACCTAATTTCTATTATGTTGATCTTAGAAGAACTTTGGGAGGCCCCCCAATTTCTAGAGCAGATCTTATGTTAGACTGCATTCATCCAAACGATCTTGGTTTTAGGTCTCTAGGAACCAAATACGCTAACTCAATTGGACCTTTTGTGGTAAGATAAAAAATGAATCAAAAACTAACTTTTACACTATTTTTTTTAAGTCTTAGCTTTGTATCAAACTTGGTTTCACAAGATGTTGCAAAACCCAAAGGATCCGGTTCCTCTGAAGCTTTCGCGCATCCTCTGCAGGTCGAGCCTGTTTCACTTTTCAATAAAGTTAGGGGAAACTTTACCTATTGGGACAAAAACAATCCAACTTCCTTTGAAAGAAATCGAAATCTTAGTTTAGAAGGAGAGATGAAACTCGGAAACCAGATCAGTTTTGTGGGCTCCGTCGGCAGAAATGAATACAAAATCACAGACTCAGCAACTCAAATCGGTTTTGATCGATTAGGCGTTGGAGTGAAGTATGCTAAAGAATTTCAATGGCTAGATGGAGATTGGGTCTTTGGTGCCGCTCTCAGAGTTTTCGATAAACAAAGAACTACAGCATTGAACGACCGAGAAACCCCTGATTTTTTCCAAGTTCGACCAAGCATTGGTTTGGCTTACAAATCTGGAATTTTTCAAGTTCAATCCGAGCTTCGACTTCAGTCGGAAACAAATCAAAACGGAAGAGAATCAGGGCTTCAACAATTCAGAAGGTACTATCAAGTTGGAATTGCCCCATCAGTTGGCCTTTCTGAACTCACAAGGTTGTTTGTAGAGCTTGAATACAGAGAGCCATACAACGCCAAAATAGATACGAAGACTCGCTTTTTTCATTTATCGCCGGGATTTAGCTTTAAAACGAATTACGGAGTCTTTGCCATTTCCTATTCCATCCCAGTCATTCCGCCGTCAGATAACATGGTAGACCAAGCACTGCGAGTTTCTTACTTTTATTTATTCTGATGTGAAACGATACTTTTTCATTCTTTTATTGCTCTTCCAAAACTGTGTAGTGGCTCAGCTCGGAAATCCTTCCTGGACGCTTTTCGGAAACCGTGGTGAACATGGAATAGACCATTCATCAAAAGAGATCAACCCTCGCTGGAGAGAAGGACAGAGTTGCTCAACTTCTTATTTTGGATTGATTGCGATTGGAGAGGCAAGTGCCGATCTTGCCGCCCTACGAGGTAGAATCAAAATTGTAGAAAGCATCAGGCATTCATGGAAAACTCAGTATTTCTTTTTTCAGGAATTTTGTACAATTGTCAAAGGAACATGAAATTTGCCATCTCAACGGTTCTCTTTTTCGCTTTTCTATTGAGTTGTGCTCATACGGGCTACGGCTCACAAGGTTCTCTTTTTACCCAAACAAGAATCAGTCTCTCTTCTTCCGACTTAGAAACTAGCAAAGAGGGAAGTGCCTGTATCTATTCGATTCTGGGAATTTTTGCCTGGGGCGATGCTAGTTCCGAATCAGCTCGCCGAAATGGATTGATTTCCGAAATTAGAGGTTTGGACAGAGAATCGAAATCTTATTTTGGACTCTATTCTCAAGTCTGTACAATCGTCAAAGGGATATAGGTTCCTTTTCCAATGCCTTCTATATTTCTCAAGGTCTTATCCCTCTTTCTGGTTCTTGGAAACCTCTATTGTCTACCAAAACCCACTCCCAATTTCCAGGGAATCATCTCTATTGTCGCTACCCAAGCGGTAGTAGTGGATACTGTGTTTCGAGTTTCGTCAACTAGTCCGACCAATGGAGAAACCAATGTCACCCGAGGAAGTGCCATTGTGATCGATTTTAGTAGAGATGTTAACACTACTACAGTGAATCAAAGTATAGGTTTTGTTGCGCCCAACAATTCGAGTAGCATTACCTCGCTTACACAACAAAATACGAGTGCTCGTCGAATCACTCTCAGACCAAACAATGTTTTTGATGCCGGTGGAACTTATTCGATTACAGTTAGAAATACAGTAAGAGATACTTCAGGACAAGCTTTGAATGAAAATTTTACCTTTTCATTTACGGCGGCTAGATAAAAAAAGCCACCCAATACTGGAGTGGCTTTTCGATAGTTTAGAATTTAATCTAGATGCTTTGAGTTTTATCTAGTTATTAAAACTTAATCTATTTTGTTAAAAAAGTCTTAAAACTACTCCACCTTGCATTACAAAAAATTCAGCAAATACAAGCGAGGTGATAGCCATCAACTTAATCAAAATGTTGATAGCAGGG
The DNA here is from genome assembly GCA_027485405.1 of Leptospiraceae bacterium. Lineage (GTDB taxonomy): Bacteria > Spirochaetota > Leptospiria > Leptospirales > Leptospiraceae > Leptospira_A. The sequence goes on from JAIXRB010000118.1 coordinate 3,583, forward strand.
CCAGAAGTGTCCTTCAATGGATCACCCACTGTATCCCCTACGACGGCGGCTTTGTGTTGATCTGTTCCTTTTCCGCCAGCTTTTTTCTCGATGTATTTTTTAGCGTTGTCCCAAGCTCCACCGGAGTTTGCAGATGAAATCGCCAAAACTACTCCAGAAACCAAAGCTCCCGCTAACATACCTGCCAGGGATTTAACCCCAAAGAGATATCCAATTAGAATTGGGCTTAAAAGCACAAGTAATCCTGGAGGGATCATTTCTCGAAGAGCGGCACTCGTTGAAATATCAACGCACTTTGCATACTCTGGTTTTGCTGTCCCTTCCATAAGACCTGGAATTTCTTTGAATTGTCGTCTAACTTCCTTGACCATGTCCAAAGCCGCTTTTCCAACTGACTTCATAGTCATAGCAGAAAAAATAAAAGGCAACATAGCTCCAAAGAGAAGCCCACCAAATACCCAAGGATCTAAAAGCTCAATGGATTCTAGGCTTCCACCAGGCAAATCCATCCCTTTAGAGGCATTTTGTGTTCTAGTGATGAAAGCCGCAAAAAGTGCTAAGGAAGTCAAAGCCGCAGATCCGATCGCAAATCCCTTTCCTACTGCCGCTGTTGTGTTTCCAGCCGCATCCAGAGTGTCCGTTCGATCTCGAACTTCTTTTCCAAGCTCAGCCATCTCTGCAATCCCGCCAGCGTTGTCCGAAACCGGGCCGTATGCATCAATGGTAAGTCCAATCGCAATAGTGGAAATCATTCCAATGGCCGCAACGGCAATCCCGTACATCCCAGCTAAAATGTTGGAAAGAACGATAGTGATCACAAGTAAGATAACCGGAACAACTGATGAGTGATAACCTAATGCCAAACCGTAGATAATGTTTGTAGCCGCACCTGTTTCGCAAGCCGCGGCAACTTCTCTAACTGGCTTATAAGAATGCGATGTGTAGATTTCAGTAATCCAACCAATGAACATTCCAGAAAAAAGACCCAGTAAAACAGAAGAGTAAACGTTCCACTTTGTGATAGTTTTTCCAGCGATTACAAAACTATCGATCATAAAAATGTCAGTCGCAAAATACAAAGCAACTGCAACGATAGCAGTAGAAATCCATAACTGCAATTTCAAAGCCGCTTCTACGTTTCCGCCTTCTTTTACTCGTGCAAAGAAAGACGTTAGGAGAGAAGCAGGGATTCCAATCGCAGAAATCAACAATGGATATAACAGAGCTGAGTTGTTATCGGCTAAAGCCGCGGCTGTAGCTCCAATCACCAAAGCGGCACAAGTAGCTTCTGCCGCAGAACCAAATAAGTCGGCACCCATACCTGCGATGTCACCTACGTTGTCTCCCACATTGTCTGCAATAGTTGCCGGATTTCTAGGGTCATCTTCCGGAATTCCTTTTTCGACTTTACCAACTAAGTCCGCTCCTACGTCTGCGGCTTTCGTATAGATTCCACCCCCTACTCTTCCAAAAAGAGCAACGGAGCTTCCACCTAATCCAAATCCAGCGAGAGATTCCATCAAAATATGTTTTTCGATTCCAATGTTCATCCCTGTGAAAATCAAAAACAAGGTTATCATTCCAAGGACAGCTAAACCGATAAGTCCAAAGCCCATAACGGCTCCTGAATCGAAAGCAACTCGAAAAGCCTTGGAGAGTGAAGTTTTTGCGGCTTGAGCCGTTCTAACATTTCCAGCAGTCGCGATTTTCATTCCAATAAATCCGGACAAGCAAGAGATCAATGCGCCTGAAACAAATGCTATAGCTGTAAAAAGACCCTCGTTAAAGTCGGTTGTGCTTGGGTTGTCTAGGAGAAGGAAGATTAAGATAGTCATCAGTGTGATGAATAGCGAAATCACTCTGTATTCCCGCATTAGGAAAGCCATAGCACCTTCTGCGATGGCATTTGAGATTTCTTTGAGTTTTGTGTTTTCGATTAGGTTTCCGCCCTCTGCACCAACTTGGATGCGAATGACTCGAACTGCATAAAAAACAGCCGTGACGATGGAAAGAAGCGCCATCGCAATAATGATAAGCTCTACATTCATGGTAGATCCTCTTCTGAACTTTGGTTTTTTTTGTTTTTCTAAGTAAAAATAGAAGTCTGTCGATGAGAACCTTGAAATGCCGATTCGGTCAAGCAGAAATTCCCTTCTGAAAGGCACTTTCCTTTTCCTTTTGTGGGTCTTTTCCTTTTGCAATCCCCTGGTTGCAAACCCGACTTTCCATAATTACGAAAAACTCTTAGCAATTGCGGAAGAGAAAATAACCACACAAAATCCTGGTCGAGCCTTCAGCTTTTTGCAGAAGGCAAGAGAGCTAGAACCCGATCCTGATTTTCGATACTACAATCTTTTGGGCGATGCTCATTGGAAGTTACAGCAGACCTATCTTGCCATTGAAGCCTATGAAAAATCATTAGAGAAAAACCAGAACCAGTTTCCCCTATTTCTAAGGATTGCGGATTTTTACGAAAAGGAACGGAAGCCCGATAAGGCTCTTATCTTCAGCGAAAAGTATCTCGATTTGGTTCCCAATGATAAGAACAGAATTTTTCGAGCGGCAATTCTTTCTAGAAGAATGGGAAAAGAAACCGCTTTTCAATCTTACATCAAGACTCTCGAAAGTGACACAACGTTCGCTACCGAAAAGGATTCCCTTAGAACAACTCTTGTCAAATACGTTCAACTGAAAAAATGGAAAGAAGCCGAAAACCTAACTCTAAAGTATCTTCCTTATTTTCCTAGAGAGGAGTTTATGTATGAGACTCTTATCTTAGCTCGAAGAGGCCAGATGCTGACTTCGGTCGAGGAAGCTTATACTTTGGCTTGTGTCATCTTCAAAGAAGAAACCAGGTACTTTGTGAGATATGGTGTTTATCTTCAAGAAAACCAAAGATATATAGAAGCACTATCGAGTTTGCGACGTGCCTTTTCAAACGGAATTCGTTATAAAAAAGAAGACGATTGGGGTGAGATACTCTTTTTGATTCGACAAACTTACAGTAACTTAGGTCGCTCAAAAGATTCCTTAGCCATAGATTCTCTTGTCAAAGATACAAAATTGAAAGAATCCCTAAAGGGAGAAATCCTAGAAAACCATATAGCTACCTATCGCAAAAATCGAGAGTATCTGTTCTATGGAATCTACTTCTTTAAAGATAAAAACCCAGAATTGGTTCAAATCTATACGAAGGAAATGCAAGACCGAGATTCAGAGAATGAATACAAGGAACTTCTCTTCGTTATTGGCCCTTTTTCTTTAGAAACAAAAGAATACTAAGAGCTATGGAATCGTTTTTTATCATCTATTAGCGTCTGTACAACGGATGGATCAGCTAAAGTGGATATGTCACCGAGTGAATCAAACTCTGAACAAGCTATCTTTCTGAGAATCCGACGCATGATTTTCCCAGATCGAGTCTTTGGCAAACCAGGGGCCCAATGAATGACATCGGGTCTCGCAATCTTGCCTATGCCTTTTTCCACGGCAGAAACCAATTCTTTCTTTAGTTCATCAGTTGTCAAAATCCCTTGTTTAACAGTCACATATGCGTAGATTGCTTGCCCCTTGATGTCGTGGGGGAATCCAACAACGGCGGCTTCGGCTACTGATTTGTGTTCTACGAGGGCGTTTTCAACTTCTGCAGAACCAATGCGATGACCCGAAACATTTAGAACATCGTCAACTCTACCAGTGATCCAAAAATATCCGTCCTTATCTCGAATGGCCCCATCTCCCGTAAAATAATAGCCTGGAAACTGCGAAAAGTAGGTGTTGAAAAATCGATCAGGGTCTGCATAAACTCCTCGCATCATAGATGGCCAAGGTGTGGACAGACATAAATTGCCCGAAATCTCTCCCTTTTCTTTTATTTCTTTTCCGTCGTTATCAACTAAGACTGGTTTCACACCAAAGAACGGCAGAGTTGCTGATCCAGGCTTCAGTTTTGTAACACCTGGGATTGGACTTATCAAAATGGATCCTGTTTCCGTTTGCCACCAAGTATCTACAATTGGACATTTTGATTTGCCGATGTTTTCGTAGTACCATTCCCAAGCTTCTGGGTTGATCGGCTCTCCTACGGAACCTAAGAGACGCAGTGAAGTTAGCTTTCTTTTTTCGATTGGAGCAAGCCCCTCTCTCATCAAAGATCGAATTGCAGTTGGAGCCGTATAAAAAACATTTACTGAGAATTTGTCTATCACATCCCAAAATCTACCTGCGTCCGGGTAATTCGGAACTCCTTCAAACATAATGGATGTCGCTCCGTTCGAAAGAGGACCGTACAAGATGTAACTATGGCCAGTAATCCAGCCCAAATCTGCCGTGCACCAATACGTATCCGTTTCTTTGAAATCAAATATGGTCTTAAATGTCAAATGTGCACCTAAGAGATAACCGGCAGTCGTATGTAAAACTCCCTTAGGCTTTCCCGTAGAACCTGAAGTATAAAGTATGAACAAAGGATCTTCCGAATCCATTTCTTCTGGCGGACAATAATCCAAAATGTCTTCAGACTTCATGGCATAGTGATACCAATGATCATGCCCTTCTTTCCATTTGAGGTTTGTTTCATCTCCGGTCCGCTTAACGACGATGGTTCCTTTTACGGATGGATTTGAAATGGCAAGAGCTTTGTCTAAGTTTACTTTCAATTCAATCGCCTTTCCACCTCGGAATCCTCCGTCGGCTGTAATGGCTAAAACAGGTTTGCAATCTTCAATTCTGCCTTGAATGGCTTCAGGAGAAAACCCTCCAAACACAATGCAATGAACTGCCCCAATTCGAGTACAAGCCATAGCGGCTATGGCAAGCTCGGGGATCATCGGAAGATAAATTAGAACTCTGTCTCCTTTTTGAATGCCCTGTTTCTTTAACACATTGGCAAATCTGTTTACTTCTCTGTACAGATCGTGATACGTATAAGTTCGGGAGTCACCGGGACTATCTGGTTCCCAAATAATGGCGGCTCTGTTCTTAAGAGCCGTGTCTAGAAATCGGTCCAAACAATTGTAAGATACATTGAGCTTTCCACCTTTGAACCATTCCACTTTGGCTTTCGAAAATTCATGTTCTAGAACTTTGTCCCATTTTTTAAACCAGGATAATGATTCGGCTTGCTTAGCCCAAAACTCCTTTGGATTTTCAATGGACTGTTCGTACAAAGCTTTGTACTTTTTGGGAGTGAGATTTGCTTTTTTTGAAAATTCTTTGGAAGGAGGAACGATTCTTTCTTTTGCCATAGGGTTAACTATAGCAATAGATAGTGCCTATGTTTTTTTAAGTCTATTCTTTAATGAGAGCCAGTGCGGATCAAATCTAGAAATTCGCTTCTCGTTGTTGGGTCTGTTTTGAAAACACCATGAAGACTTGAGGTAAACAACTCAGAGTTTTGTTTTTCAACGCCTCGCATCATCATACAAAGGTGTTTGGCTTTGATGATGACCCCAACTCCAAGCGGCTCTAAAACTTCTATCAGAGCTTCAGCTATTTGGTCTGTCAGTCTCTCTTGCACTTGCAAGCGTCTTGCAAAAACGTCTACAATTCTTGGAATCTTGCTAATCCCAATTATTTTTTTGTTTGGGATGTAAGCCACATGTGCTCGACCAAAAAAAGGAAGCAAGTGATGTTCACATAGGGAATACATCTCAATATCACGAACCAAAACCATGCCCGTTGTAGCTTCTTCAAAGATCGCATCATTTACGATTTTATTGAGGTCAGCAGTGTAGCCACTGGTTAAAAATTGATAGGACTCTTTGACTCGATGAGGGGTTCGAACCAAACCTTCACGAGAAGGATCCTCACCTATTTCTTTTATGATACCTTGGATTAATTCTTCCATGCTTTCTTTTTTGACTCAAATAAGAGAACGTATAGAGAGTTTTTCTTGTTAATTTTCTCGAACAATTGACATAATCCTAGCATGGCAAAAAAGCTAAAAATCGGATTTGACGCGCGAATGATTGAACACTCTGGCATTGGGGTTCGCATTCAACACATCCTTGAGTTTTGGCCTTTTTCTTCGACAGATATCGAATTGCATCTATTTGGCGATGTTCAAATCCTCAAAAACTATTCTCTTCCGCACAATTGCATTCTCCATTCTTACCGAGCAAAGGTCTATTCGATCCGCGAGCTTTTTGGTCATTGGAAAATGATAGATTTAGACATTTTGGATGTTCCACATTTCAATGTAGCTCTTCCTTTCCTACGAAAAACTATTGTTACTGTTCACGATTTAATTCCTTTTCATTTTAAAGAGGCGCATAGTTCTCTTTTTAAAAGAGTTTATCTGCAGGTTATTTTCTTCTTGATCAAAAATTTCAGTAAGCAGATCCAAACAGTTTCCGAATTCACAAAGAATGATTTAGTTTCGACCTTCTTCTTCAGTCCTGAAAGGATCCAAACAGTTTACAATGGTATTTCTTTAGATCTGTTTTCAGCAAAGTCTGATGCTCTGATCCAGAATTTTAGAAAACAGTACAACCTTCCAGAAACCTTCCTCTTGTTGGTTGGAATCGATAAGCCCCATAAAAATCTTCCCTTTGTTTTTTTAAACTTAGAAGAGCTTTGGTTGAGCCAGAAAACAAAAATTCCAATTGTAATTGCCGGAACCAACGGAAAAATTTCTCCTTCCTTACAAAAGTTTCGCGAGAGCTTCCCTGATTTTGTAATCATTTTACCCAGAATTCCCTATTCCGATCTTTCCACACTTTACCAGTCTGCCACTTTGTTAGTCTACCCTAGTCTTTGGGAAGGATTTGGATTTCCTGGACTCGAAGCACAGGCATCCGGCCTACCTGTTTTAGCTTCCAACCGCTCGGCACTTCCAGAAGTTCTTAAATCCAGTGCCGCCTATTTTGATCCGGAGAATTCCGAAAATTTTCAGAAAGAGCTCCTTTCACTATTGGGGAACGAAAAGAAGAGGCGCGATTTGGCAATTTCAGGGAAAAAAAACGCAAAGGACTGGGCTTGGAGCAGGGTTTTGCAAGATTACCGAAGTTTGTACAATATTTGAAAAAAAGTTGCCAAGAAAATCAAGTACTTTGAGAATGATTCTCAGTAGCTGATATGATCAAATGCCACTGCGCTGAAGTTTTCTTCGAAGAAGTCCTTTCTGCCGTAAAAGGTTCCAATCGACCTATTTTAGAGATTGCTCAAGAAATGGGAGCCGCAACGACTTGTACTGCTTGTACAGGCGACCTTTTAAACTATGTGTCCAAAAGGCTTGAGGAGAGCGTCTTTGCATGAAGTCAGCCCCCACACCAAGTCACGATTCCCCTAAATAGCGACAGATTGCTCACTATAGGAAGCTAACTGGCTTAAAGGCGACTATATTTAAAGATTGCAGGGTATGAAGTTAGAGTTGGTAAACTGAATAATAAAGAAATTGATTTTGTTTGTTCTAAGGGAAATGATTTTTTATACATACAGGTAGCGTATTTAATTCCAGATGAAAAAACTTATGAACGGGAATTTGGAAATTTACTTCTCATTAGAGACAATTATCCCAAATATGTAGTTTCTTTAGACGAAGTGATCCAATCGAATATTAAAGGGATCAAACATTTTCATCTTAGAGATTTTTTAATACATATCTTAAAATAGACCTATATGCAAAATCAAAGCACCATTTCCATTTTATAAAAATAAAATCTAAATTTCATTTTGACTAAAAATTCATTTGAAATCCAACTTCTCTACTCCGTCCCAATCGGGTGATATTCCATTCTTAAGATAGAACTCACAACGATGAATGTACAATTCACAGGCTTTGTCTTTTGAATCAGCTTCTTTCACTTTTTGAAAAAACTTGAATGCATTGTCAAAATCTTTCTTCTGATAATATTGAATTCCTTTTTCAAAGTCTTCTCTGGTTTTAAGTTTTAAATTAATGATTCTCTCCGAATTTCCATTTAAGATTTCGTAGATTTCCACAGACTTGTTTTTGCCTTTTACTTTTACAGTGTCAAGTTGACGGTACAGCAAATCATCTGATTTATATTCCAATACATCCTTACTGACGATCAATGAACAAGCGTATGCTTTGGTCAACCCTTCCAATCGAGAAGAAGTATTCACCACATCTGAAATCACAGTTCCTTCTAAACGTTCTTTTTCTCCGATGACACCCACCATTTGTTTCCCTGTATGAATTCCGATTCCTACAGAAATTCGAGGAAGTCCTTTTTGCAATCTTTCTATATTCAAAATATTTAATACTTCCAACATTTCAATCGAAGCGAGGATCGCATCTCTTGGGCTCAAAGGAAAAAGAGCCATGATTCCATCTCCGATGAATTTATCTATGTATCCATTGTATTTACGAATACAGGGTGCAATCTTATTTAAGTAAGTGTTAATGAACTCAAAACTTTCATTCGGTGTCATGGATTCGGAGATGGCAGTGAAAGAACGAATATCAGAAAAAAGTACTGTCATACTCTTTTCAACCGCATCTCCTAAATTGACTTTTGTGATGATGTCTTTTCCCAAAAAACGAAGCAGTTCTTCCGGAACAAACCGAGCATACGATTGAATTAACATCTTTTGATTTTGAATGGCTTCTTCTTGTGTACGAATCAATTCATTTTGAGCTTTCTCTTTTTCTTTTCGCATAAACAGAATCTTGTCCGCAACCGCTAGTGATAAGAAAACAGATTCGAGAGCGGAACCAATTTGCATGGTATTTTCGGTAAAGAAATTAGATGGGAAAATTCCTAATGCTTTTAAACCATAAGAAATAGTTCCAATTATTAGTGTAGAAAAAGACAATAAGTAAAAACGTGCTGGTTTATATCCATTAAAAAAAAGATAACAGCCTAATATAAATAAAAATATTGATTCAATTATACCTAAAGAAACAATAATTTTTGCTGTAATTGAATATAAAGATGGTATCAAACTCAAAAAGCCAAATATTATA
>JAIXRB010000205.1 GCA_027485405.1 Leptospiraceae bacterium
GTTCCCTAACCACGAAAGGTCTCAACATTAAATTGATTAAAGATATTACCCCGCTTCCCCACAATGGCTGTCGGCCAAGAAAGAGAAGAAGGGTCTAGGGAAGGAATTATATGGCACGATATAGAGGTCCAGTTGTTAAGTTGATGAGAAGAGAGGGATTAAACCTCTTTTTTTTTTTTTTTTTTACCCTTCATAAAGAAAAGTCTTCTCTTGAAAAAAGAAAAGGTCCTCCAGGTCTTCCTCCAAAGAAAAAAGGAAAGATCACTGAGTATGGTACTCAGCTTAGAGAAAAACAGAAAGTGAAGCGAGCATACGGAGTCCTTGAGAAGCAATTCCGAAGGTATTTTGAAGAAGCGGCACATACTCCAGGTATCCCAGGCGAGAACCTACTTCAATTTTTGGAAAGAAGATTGGATAACGTTTTGTATCGATTGGGTTTTGCAGTAACGCGAAGACAGGCCCGAAATTTTGTGGCACATCGTCATGTTATCGTGAACGGGCATCGTGTAGACATTCCATCGTATCGAGTCAATGTAGGAGATAAAATTGAAATCAGGGGAAAATTCCAGACTTCAACTTTTATCGAAGAAAACATAAAGTTAGCCCAAGCTATCCAAAGAACTGTAAGCTGGCTATCTCCTGACTACACTAATTTCTCCGGAGAAGTTCTGTCCTTGCCAACGCGAGATCATATAGACTTCCCAGTGAAAGAACAAGTCATCGTCGAATTGTATTCCAAGTAAGAAATAGAACGGAAGAAGGTATAACCCTTGTCTCAGAAGAATTTGCTGAAAGGCTTTAAAAGACCCAAGAAAATAGAGTTCACAACAGATGTGAACACACCGAACTACGGAAAATTTGTTGCTGAACCTTTTGAAAGAGGTATTGGAACAACGATCGGAAACTCTCTTCGTAGAACTTTGATGTCCTCTATCGAAGGAGCGGCTATCTCTGCGCTTCGTATTGAAGGTGTAACTCACGAGTTTGCCTATATCGAAGGCGTTGCAGAAGACGTAACCAGGATCATTCTAAACCTAAAACAGGTGCGAATTAAATACGAACCGGAAGATAAAGAAGCAAGTAAAGTCATCCATTTAGAGCTCAAAGGAGCTGGATATTTTAGAGCTGGCGATCTTGCTGTGGATTCGTCTATTGAGATCATGAATCCAGAGCTTCACATTGCTACTTTGAATGAGGATGCTAATGTTATCATTGATTTGGAAATCCAAAGGGGTCGGGGATACATTCCTGCCGAGGACAAAAAGAAAGACATAGAAGTTCTTGGAACAATTCCAATCGATTCTATTTTTTCTCCAATCCAAAAGGTTCTTTTTGAGGTATCTGAAACCCGGGTAGCGCAAAGATCCGATTATGAAAAACTAACATTGGAAGTTTGGACAGACGGTTCCGTTTCTCCAGAAGATGCTGTCGCTCAAGCCGCAAAAATCTTAAAAGATCATTTGACTGTTTTCATCAATTTCGAAGAAGAAATTGAAGAAGAAGAAGAAGAGTTAGACGAAGCTGATGAGAAACTAAAGGCTTCACTCTCCAAGCATGTGGAAGAGTTAGAGCTTTCAGTAAGGTCAATGAACGTGCTCCGTAGCCTAGAAATTGACTTTATTGGTGAATTGGTAAAACGAACTGAAGAAGAAATGACCAAATCGAAGCATTTCAGTGAGCAAAGCATTGCGGAATTGAAAACAAAGCTTTCGACTTTGGGTTTATCCTTTGGAATGAGAGACTTTTAAATGAACAAACGAAACAAAGTTAAACAGCTCAATCGATCCGCAGATCACAGAAAATCCATGATTCAAAATATGGTTATTTCTTTGTTGAGACACGAAAGAATCGAGTCTTCTGTAGCAAAGCTAAAAGTAGCTCGTTCTTTTGCGGAAAAGATCATCACGCGAGCTAAGCTTCATATAGAAATTACGAACTCCACGTTAGATGAAAAAACCAAAGCTCAGAAAAAACTTCACAATTATCGTTACCTAAGCTCTAGGATCAACGATAAGGAATTGATCAATAAACTGTTCGAAGACCTGTCCAGTCGATATGCTACGAGAATCGGTGGGTATACCAGAATCATTCGATTGGTCAACCGACAGTCTGACAATACGGAAATGGGAATTTTGGAGCTAGTTGATAGAAAAGAAAACCACATCCTGAAACAAGAATTCAAAGAAAAGATGGATGCAAGAGAAGCTGAAAAGAAGGCTAAGAAAAGCTCAGGCAAAGCCCCAGTAACAAAAGGGAAAGCCGAAGCTCCAGCTAAGACTGCAAAGGCAAAGAAAAAGTAAACTTGCCAAGCTCAAAACAAACTCAGATCAAATTTTTGGTCTGAGAGAGAATGAGTAATTTCTCATTCTTGAGATAGAAACCCCAGGGTAATTTGCCTTGGGTTTTTTTTTTGCTGTAGATTTATGTCCTGGCTAGTTGGGTCTGTAGCTCTAGAGCCACTTCATCAAAGTCATGGCCTTGGATCACTGTTCGGTAAGCTGAAGACACAATCGGGTGCTTTTGCGGATTGAGCTCGATCAGATTTGGTAGCACTTTTAGCCCATAGTAGCCATTGGTGATTTTCTCTGGGCGAGTTCCGTTTGCAAGATCATACCCGTATTTTCTATCTCGGGTGTCTGAACCAAAACAAGCTAGCATGAAATCAGTCATTCCAGATAGACCATTGAAAGTAGTTTGAGTTCCTCCGAGAGCCACTCCAATCGAAACCATTTCATTGAAAAATCGGTTTGAAAGATGAAAGAGGGTGTTGTCTACGTTTCCTCCCAATTCTCGCTTGTAGTATCCTTCAACTAAACCCATTGCTAAGGCATACACTGTTTTGAGTGCTCCTCCCAACTGTACTCCTTTTGTATCCGTTGGATTGATAGCCGAACGAACAAAGGCATAGGTGTTGTTCATAAGGGATTTAACCTTACCGATCAGTTCAGGATTGTGTGCCGAGACTTCGAAGCCAGAGATTTTACGTTCCATGATTTGGTCTGGGTAGCAAGCCCCACTGACGACGGCTAGCCTGTCTGTGTCAATTCCAAGAAGAGTATGCATATCTTGCAAGATCAGTCCCTCTTTAGAGCCAGTGAATCCTTTGATAACATTTATCA
>JAIXRB010000033.1 GCA_027485405.1 Leptospiraceae bacterium
GATCCAAATGGAAAAGATTAAAACTGGATTCTTGGTAAACATTAGTTTGGAATTTAGATCTGGGATGGATAAAATCTATTTAGCCATAGATAAAATTTCTAGAAACAGAACTAAATCTGGAACCGCATTGGTCGAATCAATCCGAGTAGCAGAAGAACATATATCTTACATGAATTATATGGTAAAGGAAGCAATTCTTCTGAAACAATTGGAAGAAGGAAGCTACTCACCAAAACTAGAGAATTTTGAACTGAAGAAACTGATTCTCGATTGTGTTCATTCTGTTGAAACTCATCTAGGCCAAAGCCGAAAGAAAAAATCAGTGTTTGTTGAACCGCCTAATTTAGAAATAGTGGAAGACAAAGAATTACTTTTCGCGATCCTCCGCAATCTCGTAGAAAATGCATACATTTATACAGCGTCCGATAAGGAAGTGAAAATAGAGTGCAATTCCAAAGAAGAAAACTACACTTTAGTCGTCTCCGATGACGGAATGGGAATGAACCAAATCGAAATGGAAACAATTTTCCAAAAATTCGTAAGGGGCTACTCTGATTCGAAAAATGAAATTCCTGGAGCAGGAATTGGCTTAACCTTAGTCAACAGCATAGTACACTTTCTGAAAGGCGAAATCCACTTAAAGACGCAGGAAGGCTTAGGTGCACAATTTTCTATTAAGCTCCCAAAGCGAAAAGGTGAACTGTGATTCTTCGAATTTGCTATCTAATCATTCTATCCATTGGTTTGTTCCAATGCCAAAGAATAGAAAATCAAAACGCAGTCCTCATTTCATTAGAAGGAGAAGACTGGGGCGTTTTCTTCGGCAATGAAGAACAAATCCTTTCCCCTGATTACAATGCAAGTGCTCTGGAAACTATCAAGGTTCCAGGTAACCTAAAAAATAACAGTCGCTATCAAAAAGGTACTGTGTGGCTCCGTAAGAGCTTTGAAGTTTCCAAGCAACAGAAGGAAAGTAGCTTATCTCTTGAAATTGGAAAAGTATTCCAAAGCGATGAGGTGTATCTAAATGGAGTTTTGGTTGGTAAGAATGGCTCCTCCTTTGGGCAAAATTCTGAGACTATCTCTTTTGGTGTTTCTAGAATCTATCCAATTCCAAATTCCTATATCAATGAAGGCGAAAACACTATAGCAATAAAAATAGAATCTGAATTAACCACTGCTTCCGGAATTCTTACTTCGCCAATTCGAATTGTTACTTTTGGAGAAGCGATGGATGACTTGCTCCATCGTTCCTTGCTTGAACTGATCTATATAGGTTTCTATTTGTTCATTGCTCTTTTCTTTTTAATGAATTACATCCGCATGCAATCCCACTTGGAATATAGAAAATTTAGTTTCTTTGCTTTTCTGTTTTCTTTGTTTGAGTTGTCAAGGAACGAAGCTCGGCTTTTGTTTTGGAATGACTTTACTGGATATAAGTTTATTGAATACGGACTCTTGCTTTTTCTTCCGTATCCTTTCTTACGATTTATCCAAGAATTTTTCCGAGTCAAACCACTTCCGTTTCAGAGATTTTATTTAATTTTTCCCGCAGTTTTTCTAATCGTTTTTCTCGTAGAACCGAATCCAGTCTTTTGGTATAATTTCATTGGATACTGGGATATTCATTTGATCTTTATTTTAGGCTATGCTTTTACCTTAACAATTTATAAACTAAAAGAAAATACTAAGGAAGCATGGATTCATTTAATTGCCCTTCTCTATCTTTTTTATGCAATTTTGAAAGAAATTGGCATTGAAAGAGGTTTCTTGAGTTCATCATCGATTTTGGAAAATGCATTTCTATTTTATCTCCTTTCCATGACGATTGCGCTCAGATTTCAATTTTTATTCATGAAGCGAAAGATTCAAAATCGCTTCGATAGATTGAAAGAAGCAGACTCTCTTCGGGAAAAGATCTTTTATTATATGGACGCCATGATCACTGTTCCTTTGCTTTCAATGAAGTCCTTTCTTCAAGAAATACGCATAACGCCAGATCGAAAAAAGGAAAAATCTAGATTAAATGAAATCATGAAAATTCAGGATTCCATTGGTCAAACAATGGATGATATCATTGAACTTTCTAGACTTGAAGTTTTGAAAGAGATGCCTTTTGGAGATAGAATTAACTTTATAGATTTTATCAATCAACTCATCTCTAAACGAAAGATAACCTACGCAATAAAAGTCGATGAAGACACTGAAATTGAAACCAGTCTCGATCTAGTCAATTCCATAGTCATTCGAATGATTGATTTTCCGTTATTTGTTGAATTTTCTCATAATGACTTAATCATAACTCAAGATTTAAAAGGAAACGTCCATTTTCGATTTTTACTGTTTCACCCCAATCCTAAAATAACGAATAAAGTCTATGAAGAGCTTTTAAATGAACACAAAGAACTAAACCCTTTGCGTGTCAAATGGGCGATAGTTCTTGAGATTGTTCGATTGTTGGATTTGAAATTAGACATTCAGATTATAAAAAAGAAGTACCTGAAAATAGATTTGGGAATGAAGGCAATTTCAAATCAGAAAACGAGTGTGTTATCTCCACTGCAGGATCCCGTTAAGGGAGAAAAACTAATCTTAAAAAAGATAAGGCATAAGATCGAAATTTTTATCAGTTTTTTGTTTAATAAAGTTAGAAAATTAAAAAAAAGAAATTAGGTCTTTTAGAACCCGATAATCGTGCTTAGGCTGAATCGCATTTCCCGGTCTATCGAGAAGAATGGAAGTACAGCCAGCAACATGGGCGGCACTTGCTTCTTCCAAAATGTCTGTAAAAAAATAAATGTCCTTTGTCGCAACACCAACTGATTCTGCTATTTTGCTATAACTTTCGCTCTCTTTTTTTCCACCGACAATTGTATCAAAAAATCCAGAAAAATAGGGTCGCAAATCCCCAAACGGAGAATACTGGTAGATGTTTTTTTGTGCCTCTTCGCTTCCCGAAGAATAAACATAACAAGCAATTGATTTTTCCTTAGCTTTTGAAAGGAATTGGGGAACATCTGGAAAGATCTGACTATGGATCTCTCCCGCTTCATATCCTTTTTTCCATATCTGTCCTTGGATCTCTTTTAGTGGCCCAAACTTTCTGTCTTTAGAGACCAAAAAATTGAGATAAGGAACCAAGGTACTTTGTTCTGTGAAAGATAGCCCAGGCACCGTGGAAAGAGAGACATCTTCTGATTTATCTTTATTGAACTCGTTTACGAATTTTTGAAACAGATCTTGGCTGATTTTATTTTCAGTAAAGAAACTGGAAAAACGATTTTTCGCAAAAGGAAAAAGGACTTCGTGCACAAAAGAGATGGGCGCTGTTGTGCCCTCAATATCTAACAGAAATACTTTCATTCGTTCGCCTTCTTTCGATAAACGAAAACAAAGGACAGGCTAAAGAACAAAGCCACAAAGCCGACGACAGCGAGGATGGATCGTTCCGTATCGTTTAGAAGGGATCCATTAACTATTTCTGGTGCTTGGTTCGGACGAATTTCCGGGACTGGTTTTCCGCCTTCGAAACTTAAAGTAACGCTTCCATTCGCCGGAGGAGAAATCGAAAATGCAGTCAAGCCCTCGGGGACATCTTTCTCCAGACGGATCAACTCGCCTTCAGACTGGAGTTGGATTTTCATGTCTTTTGGTTTTAGAAAAATGGGATACTTGTCTCCCTCTAAAAGAAGTTTTTCTTCCCAAATATCTTTTGTCATCAAATACGAAACCTGGAGCTCAGAAGTGCCAGGAAGAATGCCTCGGTTCCAAGCTTTGCCCCCTCTTTTGCCTTCTGAAGAAGAAAGGGGAATTGGCATTTTACTGCCCGGTTGCTGGATTTGAGCGAAAAACTCTTCTGCATCGGTTGGAACAAAGAATTCAAAGTCGCCGTCCACCAAAGTAAAGGAACGCGGGGGATTTGTTTTGTTTTCAATGAGAAACAGTTTAAAAACTCGAATGCCTTTCTTTTCTCGAATTGCCTGCATCAAACTTTTTGTGTTGATTTGTGTTTTGTCTTCGGTCGTATCAAAAACAGTAATCTCTTGTTCCGCTTTCTGGAAATTAGGCGCAGGAGGAACCATCTTGTTATAGTTTATACCTTTGTATGTTACCTGAAGCAAAACTGGAGAGCCCTCTGGTAAATCCATGGCGGGAAATCGGAAAGTGCCTGTTTGACTACCTAACTCTGCAATAGGAACCATACTCCCTTGCAAGGCGATCATCTTTATCGTATCAGCTTTTCCGATTCCTTGGGTTGTCCCGTTTTTCAAATTACCATGGATTGAGATTTTTTCAGCGTAGACGGAAGAAAAAATGACAGTTAACATAAAACTGATGAGAAATCTAAGTGAGATCATTACGAATAAAAGTTTCTTTCGGAGGGCAATAAAACCAAGTGAAAAAAACTGGAAAGCTGAAATTTTAGAGAAGACATGCAAAGCCCTTCCGTTACCCTTTTTCCTGGGTGCCTTTGATGAAAAATCCGAACGAGATCGTACATAACTCTTCGAAAGATGAAAGGGATATCCTTCTCGAATACCAAAACATTGACACCAGCAATTTGACAAAATTGCCCATTTTGGAAGTCCCTATGGACAACGTTACGACCGACGAAGTCGTGGCAAAAATCTCCCGAATCATAGAAAAAAAACAGGGCATGCACCATGTCCTCTTCCTCGATCCAATCAAACTTATGCGCATGCGACCAAACAAAAGTATGCACAGAATTGTAGAAAAAGCGGGTACGATCCTCGCCGAAGGTGCAGGGCTTTCCTGGATGAGTGGCGGTCGCTTGAAAGAAAGGGTAACTCCCATTGCACTTATGATGGATCTCATTCGACTTGCTGAGATCAAAGGATTCACTCTGTTTTTCTTCGGAGGCAGAGATGAAATTGTTGAACGTGTGTTCTTTAACTTAACCCACCACTTTCCCAAAATTCGAATTGTTGGAAGACAAGCAGGTCACTTAGATCGACCTCGAGAGATGCGCGTAAAAGAAGCCATCCGAAAGACAAGCCCCGACATTATTTTTATAGCTATGGATTTTCCTGACCAAGAAATCTGGATTGAAAATAACACGGGTTACTTTGGAAACGCTATCGTCATCGGTGTCGGTGGTTCCTTAGATGTTCTTTCTGGGCTAGAAAAAAAGGCTCCCGACTATTTCAAACTAAAAGGACTTACTTGGCTTTGGAGAATTTTAACTAGGCCGTACCGCCTCCAAAGAATCTGGGAAGCTTTCTATTTTTTACTTTTAGGACTGCGCGAGCGGTTCCGAAACAAATCCTAACTTATCTTTACAAACTCTGCTACTTAAAATTTGTTAATCGTTCTAAAGTAGGCGGCAACCAGTCTTCTAGCAATGGCTCTCTATCCAAAGTGCTTTTTGTAAAGACCAGGTCTTTATTGGAAGTTGCGATTTCACTCACCGAACTGATCTTTCTAGATGTTTCCATTGCCTTCCAATAGTACTTTAATGCATTGATGGTATCTTGTTTCTTTTCTGAGACAGCACCTATGTTGTTGTAAACGGCAACCAAAGTTTCAAACACTTCTCGGTGGTCGCCGTAGCCTTACACAAACATTCCAATGGCTTGTTCTTTTCTTTCATAGTCGTCTTTTAGTTTTAGGTAATTTCCTAAGCTAGCATTGTATTGCTTTGTGTAAAAGAAAGAATGTCCTTTGCCTAAGAGCACCATCGGATTGTTGTAGGTATCTTCTTCGGGAAGATTTGCCCAATAGTCTAAGGCAGAAGCAAAATCTCCATGCATATAGTCAATCCAACCCAAGTAGTAGTTGCACTCTCGGATCATACTAGGTTCGTCTCCTAAGCCTCTTTCGAGTGCTTTTTTGAAATTGGTTTGAGCCGCATACAATCCATTTCTTCTTTCTCTTTCTTCAGCTGACAAGTATCCAAGACTTCTTTCAGGATAAATCTTTCGTCCCGGAAATTCCTTTAAGCTGTCAGTTGAATCAATACCTGCCGACTCAAGTAAGTGGATCTTTCCTAGATTGAATGATATGCGACCTGGCTTACCTTCCAGAAGAGTTTCATCTTCTTCTCTTTCGCCGAGTCTGTTTTTGTAAAGTTCGTAACGAGAGTCCGTTTCACTTAGGAGTTTAACGGATTCATCATAGTTTTCAACTTTCAAATAGTATTCTGCCATGAGTAGAATTGCCAAATAGTGACGCATGTCATGCGTTGCAGAAAGTTCTAGCTGTTTGAGTGCTCTGGCAGACTGGGAAGTTTTAAAATAGTATCTTCCTCGCTGGTAGTAGCCTTCTGCAAATTTAGAGCCTCCGTCCTTATTGTACGCAATGTTCAATAAATACTCTACATTATCATCAATCTCCATACCTGAAACTTGGTCTTCTGGATTGATATTGTAACGAATTCTCACATCTTCTGAATCTAAATCTATGTAAAATGCCGCTAACTTGGCAAGGACAGGCAAAGACAAGTCATCCTCAATATTGAGAGCATTTCGAACCTGACGATGATGGTTCAATACGAATTGCGGGTTTTTATCTCTTTTCCACATTTCAATGTATGTAGAAAGGATGCCGCCATGACCAACTGCGTCTTTCGGAGATCTTTCAATGATATCATTGTAGTACTTTGCGGCAGTTGCAAATTCTTCTTTGTTGTAGTAGACTTTAGCAATTCCAGCTGTAGCTGTTATATTATCAGGTTGACCCACGTCTGTAAAGACTCGTTTAAAGTATTCTATTGCAAGAAGATCGTTTTTGTATTGCTTTGTTGTCTTTCCAGGTAACTGCTCAATAAAGTCTTTTCTGTGAAACGAATGAAACTTTCCAAGACTTATATATGTTTCAGCATCATGAACATCATCTCGCAATCGAGAAACAATGTATGCTCCTGCTTTTACTACCTTTCTTGGCACTTTGTCTTGGGAAGTTAGAGAAAAGCTTAGTTCAGGAAAGTAGTCTTTCCCAGCTACTTTGATTCCTGCATCATTCCATTTGGATTTGGGAGCAAAGCCTATATTTGGAACTTCAACCCTTTTGCCCCAAGATCTTTTGTGTTCTTTGTCTTCCGGTTCAAAACCGAAATCTGGCTCAACTTTTCCAAAACACTTTTCAAATGCTTTCTCATATTGACCCACTTTCATGTAAGCCATGCAGTACGCATTTAATTGAGTTAAGCTATGAGGTAAAATTGCTTCTCCCTTCAAAAATTGGTTTTCAGCATCAAACAACAATTTTTGTTTTTCTAAGGCATCATTTGAGTTGCCGTATTCTTCAATTAGCTCAAGACCTTGGGCATAGTAAGAATCAGCTCGAAATGGACGAATTACTTTTTCATATAACAGAATTGTTGTTGTAAGTAAAAGAATTGCCGCCGCTGAATAGATCGACGTTTTGCGAATGAGCTCTCGTCTTCGAATGGCACCTTCTTTTGTATATGCATCTTTCGATGCAATAATGGGTATTCCTTCTTTTGAGAATTTTCCACTAGTGTCTTCTAATTCAACTTTTTCGCCCAGTAACGAGGATAAGAACTGAGCTACATCTTCTGGCTTTTGTTGGGCCTTAATAAGTTCTAAAATTTCTTTTTGGTTCTTGAGTGGGATGCGATTGTTGACTATTGCATCAATGATTGTTCTTCTGAGTTTTGGTGGGTATTTTACCAATTCTCTTTGGATGACAGCCAAATCCTCATCGGAAAGCCCTTCTTCTAAGCCTTCTTCAGGAGGTTCGTTCTCTCTTCCCAAACTATCTAGATCACTGTCAAGTCCAAGCCCCATGTCTTCTTCCATGCCGGCTACTGGAATCTCATCTAAGCTAGGAGCTAGATCGTCAAAACCGCCTGAGCTAGGTTCTAGTGCATCATCAAAAGAAGGCGCTTGGAGAGAATCACCGAGATCACCAAAAGGATCGTCAAAGCTATCACTCGTTGGTGTAGCCGGTTGGTCAAATCCACCAAAGTCGTCTTCGGTGGGGCTAGGTGTTCCAAAACTGGCAAATGGGTCATCGGAACCTAAATCAGAGGCAGGTTCTGGTTCTTCCACAGAAGCCTGTGGACTTGGGCTACCAAAGTCAGCAAAAGGATCATCTTCTGCTGAACTTGTAATTGGTTCTGGATCTGAAGCTGGTTCATCACCTAATCCCGCAAAAGGATCATCCTCTTCTTGAGCAACTGGCGAATCAAGATCAGGAGTAGCTTCAGTTGCTTCTTGAAATGGGTCAATATCCCAATCTGGAGCGCTTTGATTTAAAGCTTTAAAAGGATCTCCGCCAATAGCTTCAGCTTCTCCCAGCTCAGCAAATGGATTGCTTTCAACAGAGGGTTCTTCGGTGCTTGGTTCTTCCGAACCTAGATCTGCAAAGGGATCTTGGTCTTCTGGAACAATATTTGGCTTTGGAGTTGATCCTGGATTGAGTAGTTCGTCTAGGTCGATGCCATCGTCATCTTCCGATTCAATATCACGAAATGCTGGGGCAGAGTCTTCTTCAGAACTTGCTTCGTCGGTTTCTGCTGAATCCCCTTCTCCAAACGGATCTTCGTCGGAGGCGGCGCCTTCTTCCCCTTCCCCTTCTGTTTGCCGAGGAATAAAGCCCAGTTTTTCACGCAGGACTTTTGCCATCGGGTTCAATTCTTCCGATGTCTGAGGATTCTTGTTTAGAGGCTCGAGCAGAGCTTCTATTTGCTGAATATCCTGCGGAGATAAGTTATCGTTTGGCTCTGCCATGCTACGGGGACTCTATTCATTGTATCGGCTTTCCGTAAAATTGGCAGAATTTTTTTTCGATTATGTCAGATCATTTGTCCGAAAATGATTACTGTGAGAGCGTTTCGATACCTACTATTTGGTCTGGGTTTTCTTTTTACCGTGGGAATTGGTGGCCAATCGGCTATTGAATGGGTTGGTGGTTTTTCTTCCCAGGAATGGGAAGCCACTGAAGAAAAACAGAGTGAAAGCCAAGTCTACTATCTCTGGCAGTTAGAGAGCCTAAAAAAAGGGCTGTCTCCTAGATACATCCGCTACTTAGATATTGAACACTATATTGAAACCAGAAGCCTTCTAAATCGAGGTATTTTGTTTTCTTACACCGGGCTTAGAGATGAATCCGTTGAGCTTTGTGGCAATTTTACGAACTGGGAATGCGTTCCTATGAAACGAAATAAATTTGGTGTCTATTTTAAAGTAATGGAACCGAATCTTTTGACTCCCCAATACGAATTTGAACAGCGATATGAATACAAGTTTAGAGTGAATGGTCTGTTTACATTTGATCCAGAGAACAAGGATAAAGTGGAAGATGGGTCAAGTTCCTATATTTCATACTTTTTTCTGGAATCAAAAGATACGAACAAACAAATCTATAGTATGGTTTTAGAAGATTCTGATATAGAGGAAGCAAACTTAAGGACTGTTCGCTTTCAAATCTATGCTCCTGAAGCAGAAACCATAAGCCTACTTGGAAATTTTAATGATTGGAATCCTGAGAACGACTATTTGCAAAAAGGGAAAGATGGAATCTTTACTTTGGACAAAAAACTGCTACCAGGAACCTATCATTACCATTTTATGATGGATGGCGAAATAGCCGTCGATACATACAATCCTATCACTGAAATGAAATACGATACTATGGAAAAGGTTTCTACTATCATTGTAGAAGACAGACTAGTTCCGTTAGAGAAAAAATTCTAAATCGAGATTAACTTATTTTAAAAGCTTTAACGCTCTAAAGTTGCAGTCATTGCCCCTTTGGAGCTAGTCATTCTGGGGTCTGGGCCATAATTCGAAATTCTCTCTTGGACAAATTCAGCATGCTCCAGCTCACCTGTGAAAACAATGGTCTTCTTTTCGGTATCAACCTCAACTGCATGATACAAAGCTTTTTCGAAGGTCATCTGACAGATTTCTATCAGCATTTCAATTACGTATTCGTAGGTATGATGATCATCATCCCAAAGAACCACTTTCCACGGTCCATCGGAATTGCGAAGTTTGGGCTCTTGGATCTCGTCTAAGACAGGCGTAGCTGAAGTAGCTGCCATCATTTTGTCCAGCTTAATTGCGTTTCTTCAATTCTAATGCTTTTTTAACGTGCGTTACTAGATTGGGAGCTCGGAGTCCGAAATAGTCCATAAGCCCAGACCAAGTCCCTGATTTTCCGAAAGAATCTTTCATTCCGAGCTTTACAACAGGTACAGGATATTCTTCTCCTAAAAATTCAGAAACAGCGGAACCTAAACCACAAAGTACGTTATGTTCTTCAGCAGTGACTACAGCTCCACATTTTTTGGCATATTTAAGTATGGTTTCTTTATCAATGGGCTTAATCGTTGCCATGTTTAAAAGTGTGGCAGAAATTCCCTCTTTTTCCAGTAAATCGAGGGCGATCATTGCTTCGGAAACCATAACACCACAGGCGATGATGCAAACGTCAGAGCCTTCTTTGAGGATTTCGGCTTTACCAATCTCAAATTGATAGTTGTCTCTGGATATAACTGGAATGGCAGGACGACCAACTCGGACGTAGACTGGTCCCTTGTAATCAGCAATAGCGTGAATCACTTGCTTGGTTTCGTTAAAATCCGAAGGACAGATGACAGTCATTTCAGGGATGACCCGCATTGTTCCAAAGTCTTCTATGCACTGGTGAGATGCACCGTCTTCACCCACAGTGATACCGCCATGGGAAGCGACCAATTTTACATTTAAAAAAGGATACGCAACAGAGTTACGAACTATTTCCCAGGCTCTTCCTGATAGAAACATAGCAAAAGAAGATGCAAAAGGAGTAAAGCCCGCCAGAGCAAGCCCAGCGGCATGACCAACGAGGTTTTGTTCGGCGACTCCTATATTAAAGAATCGATCAGGGTAGTTTTTTCTAAAATCTGCCGTTTTGGTGGATCCAGAAAGATCCGCATCCAAAACGACAATGTCCGTTCTCTTTGCACCCAGTTCAACCAGTGCTTCACCGTAAGCATCTCGAGTTGCTTTCTTGTCTGCCGTTGATTGACTAGGTGCTCCCATTTTAACCCTTTTTCAAAGCTTCCGCTTTGTCTGTTTTTTCCCAAGAGAAAGTCTTTCCTGATCTACCGAAATGTCCGTAAGAAGCTGTTTCTTGGTACTTTCGATCTTTTCCGAGAAGGTCTAGAGACTCTACAATTCCTCTTGGTGTTAGTTTGAAATTAGCTTTGACGCGTTTTACAATTTCGTCTTCTGGGATTGTGTTGGTGCCAAATGTGTCCACCAAAACGGAAACCGGCTCTGCCACTCCAATTGCGTAAGCTAACTGGACTTCGCATTTTGAAGCAAGACCAGCGGCAACCACGTTTTTTGCGATATAGCGACCAATATAAGCGGCAGATCGATCTACTTTGGATGGGTCTTTTCCAGAAAAAGCTCCCCCACCATGTCGCCCCATTCCACCATAGGTATCTACAATGATCTTGCGGCCTGTTAAACCTGTGTCCCCATGAGGACCACCAATTTCAAACTTTCCTGTAGGGTTGATAAAATAGCGCGGATTGCCAAGAAGACCAGCAGGAATGGTCTTTTTTATGCACTCTTCTATGACTGCCTCTTCGATTTGTTTGTGCGTCAAACCAGGTGCATGTTGAGTTGAGATAACAACTGTATCAACTTTAGTTGGTTTTCCATCCACGTATTGAATGGTGACCTGAGATTTTGCGTCCGGTCGCAACCATTTGATCTTTCCAGAATGGCGAAGCTCTGCCAGGTTTTCTAGCAACTTGTGGGAGTAGTAGATGGGAGCTGGCATTAGTTCGTCTGTATCGTTGATAGCAAATCCGAACATCAAACCTTGGTCTCCAGCCCCTTGTTCTTTAAAAAGACCTTCACCCTCGTTTACCCCTTGGGCAATGTCCGGGGACTGGCTATGAACATGGGATGAAACAACCGCATAATCTGCGTCAAAGTATAGATTGATATCGTTGTACCCGATTTTTCTGATTACATCGCGAGCAACCTCGGAAGTATCAACTTTGCCTTTGCTCGTAATTTCTCCAGCAATGACAACTAAGTTCGTAGTAACAAGCGTTTCGCAAGCAACTCGAGATTTTGGATCTTGGGCAAGAAAAGCATCTAGAATTGCATCAGAAATCTGATCGCAAATTTTGTCGGGGTGACCTTCTGAAACCGATTCAGAAGTAAAAATAAAATTCTTTAGTGAAGACATGGTTTTCCCTCAATTTTCTAGGGTTTTTGAATTTAGGGGTACGTCAATTGAATTGTTAGGATACAGAGAGCGAATCTCGGTTTCTAAATTTTGCTCCAATTTGAGCATTTCTGCTTGGAGTTTCAATGCCCATTCTTCAATTCCAGCCTCGTCCAATCCTTTTGGAACGCGAAAGGGCTCTCCATACCAAATATGCAATCTTGCCCGCCATTTTGGAAAAAAATGCCGGTCCCAACTATTGAATCTCCAAAACAAATTGTATTGAGAATGCAAGTAAAGTATAGGCAACTGAGAGAGAGAAGCCGCGGCAATGATTCCAGGTTTTACTTCATGTCTTGGCCCTTTCGGTCCATCCAC
This sequence comes from Leptospiraceae bacterium, assembly GCA_027485405.1. Classification (GTDB taxonomy): domain Bacteria; phylum Spirochaetota; class Leptospiria; order Leptospirales; family Leptospiraceae; genus Leptospira_A. The sequence goes on from JAIXRB010000033.1 coordinate 12,538, forward strand.
CGTAAAGATAGGCACTTGGCCCTCTTTCATGGCTTTGAGAATCGATCTAAACGCCCCAGTTCCACCTCTGGTGCTAGATCCGCGAATACTGGACAAATTAGAGCGAGCGAACGTTTGGTGAATGATCTCTCCGTCTTTGGATTGTGAAACCAAAGCTACCATTTTTGCTCCCTTTTGCTTTTGTAAGTAACCAGTAGTATGACGAAACAAAGAAAGAGTCGCTTCATGGAAACCAGCTATGATATAGCCCCGCCCTTGATCGATCAAGGCCTGCGATGCGGGTGGAATTCGTAGTTCGGCTTTTTTAATAAAAAAATACCAGACATTCAGTATAAAATGAATAAGGTAGCTTAATAAAAAGTATTTGGTCTTGTTGTACGGCTTTTGCGGGCTAGCACTTGCCATACAAAATTAAGCTTTTTTACCGAATTGTTGCAATACGTCTGATTCCAAGTATTCAACTCTTATCAAGCTCTTAGAAGCTGAGTCTCCCAAGACATCATTCATTTTTTTCAAAAGAGCCCTTCCGACTTTCTCGGCCTGGATCGGTTCATACTTTTGTAAGCCGAAGAAGGAAAAGGGAATAAATCCAGTCAAGAATTCAGCCAGCTTCTCACCAGGTCTAAACTCTTTTCTTTCGCCTAACAAAAGAGATGGTCTCAAAACTCCTAGATAAGGAAAACGAAGTCCAACTAAGTCTTTCTCAACTTCTCCTTTAACTCTGTTGTAAAAAACGATGGATTCCGCATCGGATCCCATAGCGGTTATGATAAAAAAATTACTTACCCCTTTGCCTTTGGCAAGATTAGCAACTGCCATAGGGTATTCGTAATCAATCTCCCGAAATTTCTCCTGAGAACCCGCGACTCTAATTGTAGTCCCCAAGCAACAGATAACAGTTGAAATGTCCGAAGGGAAATTAACTTTTCCGGACTGGATAGAATCCCAATTGGTCTCTACAAAGTTCACTCCTGGCGTTGGATTCTCTGGTTTTTTTCTAACCCAAGCTGTCCATTCCCCAGTTGGATCTAGTTCCGCTTTCAGCTTTAAAACCTGAGACCCGACAAGCCCTGTTCCGCCTAGAACCAATACATGATTTCCTTTGTTTGCCATATGATTTCCTATTTTTGAATGAGATTGATTTCTTTGATTATCCCAATTCGAAAGTACTGGAGACTTAAGTAAAGCGAATCTGGAGTGGCTCCATTCACAGTTAGAACCGTGGCTCGAATGGGATTTTGAAATAAGAATTCATTGGTTATTTCGACAAAAAAGTAAGTTTGGTCCAAGATGGTTCGATCAAAGAACTTTCCGATTTCATACCCATAAATCAGTGAAGTATTGTATATGTTTCGCCTTGCGTTGCGAATATCTGAGATTTCCCTTTGGTTTTCGACTAGTTGTAAGCTATATTGCGAAACCCCTAAACCGAATCCAAACCCCAAAAACCAATTTGGGTTATCAAAGTATCCGGCATAGAGCGTAGCAAATGCCCTTGTATCGTAGTACATATAATCGACTTTACGACTGTACAATGGGTCAGGGCCATTTATCTGGAGTGCATAGTCCAGTGTTACATCATTCAGACTAAAACCTGCATCAGGATAATGAAGCAAGGTTCCACGATAGAGCCTAGGAGATTCGATTGAGAACTTATAGGCAAAGTATTTCATATACGGTAGGTCTTTCCAGGGTCTTTGTGGCAAAGACCCAATCGTAAAAAAGCCTCTTTCCGTCGATGAAAAGTTATGTGTTCGGTATTCGTTGTTTCCACTCAACTCTGTTTGGTTTGGAATGATATCGTTTGCTAGAGTTCTCGCTGAAGATTCCCTCGAATAAAACAGTATCGAAGAGTCCTCAAAACCGGCTGTGATGTAAATCGGATTAAAAAGTGATTCCAAAGTCTTGCATCCAGAGAAAAAGCTTTGCAATCCTAGAAAAATCGAGAATAAGATCGGGTAATAAGTTCTTTCTGAAATGCGATTTGTCACTTGATTAAAACTGGAAATAAATAAAAGGCAAAGAATTATCTGGAGTGAACAAACTTAAAATCAAGATCACAAAGGGAAGAAGTGCAAATTCGATGTAAGCTGGGGGAGCAAAGAATTTCTTTTTTTCAAAAATCAAATAACCTAAATAATGCCCAAACGCTAGAAAGAAAACAGTCCATAAAAAATGCTTCCACATATAAGGACGCAAAACTCCTTCCTTAATTGTAAACATTCCATATAGATGATCAAAAGCATTGGAAAGACTATGCGAACGAAAAAAAACAGCTCCCATGAAACAAACAGTACAGGTGAACAAGTTTAGGAGAATCCAAGCCCATGGTCGCAATTGTTTTCGTTTTTCAGGTGGTCTCACTACCTCTTCAGCTACATAAAACAAGCCATTCCAAGACCCCCAAAAAATATAAGTCCAGTCCGCGCCATGCCAGAAACCACTGACAAACATTGTAAACCAGAGGTTCCACTTTCTCCTGACACTAGATACGCGACTTCCACCCAAAGGAATGTAAATATAATCCCTGAGCCAGCTATTCAATGTCATGTGCCATCTTCTCCAAAACTCAGATATTGAAGTAGCAATAAACGGTAGTTTGAAGTTTTCAGGTAATTGATAGCCCAAAAGCTTTGCACTTCCTATTGCCATGTCTGAATAACCACTAAAATCCAAGTAAACTTGAACAATGCCTAAAACTGCGCCAATCCAAAGGGCTCCCGTATTGTGTCCATTTGGATTGGCAAAAATTGCATCAATGGTCGGAGCGATCTGGTCCGACAAAACTGCTTTTTTAAAGTAACCCAATAAGAACATTCGAATGCCTACTCGAAATTCGATAGATTCTAAGTGCTTTCTCTCAAAGAGCTGTGGCAAAAACGTTTTTGCCATGACAATAGGTCCTGCTACTAACTGGGGAAAGAAACTAACAAACAAAGCAAAGTTCAAAAAGTCCTTTTCAACTGGGATCTCCCTTCGGTATAAATCAATCGTATAGCTCAAAGATTGAAAGGTGAAAAATGAGATGCCTGCGGGTAAAATGATTTGCAAAATCGGGAGAGTTTCTGGAGAACTCCAAATGCCCGTTACTTGGTTTACGGTAGTAGCAAAGAAATTGTAATACTTGAAAAAACCTAAGATTAAGACTAAGTTAGTAATTAAACTAAAATAAAGGTACAGCTTTCGCTTAAAAGTGGATTCGGTTTTGCTTAATTGCAATCCGACAAAGTAATCTATCAAAGTAGACAAGAGAATGAGGGCTCCGAAACGATAGTCCCAGCTCATATAGAAAAAATAACTGCAACAGAGGAGAAAAAAATGGTTCCAGCGTTTTTGATTGGGAAGGATGTACCAAACTACAAAGAAAACAAAACTGAAAAATAGAAGGTACTCTAGGTCCGAAAAAACCACAGGTGAATAGAACCCTGGAAATCCATCATTGGTCAATCATTTAGGCTTTACAAACTAATGCCAACGGGTAGGCTTTCATCCAAAATGAGGTTTCCAATGAAAAAAATCACAATCCTGTTCTCTATTTTTGGGTTTTTGACCCTCTCTATGGTCAACTGTTTCGGCCAATTTGGACTCACTCGTTCGATTTACCGCATCAACGCAGGTATTAACATAGGTTCAGGGAAAGTTGCAGGTTTTTTCAGATCTTTGCTCTTCCTTTTCCCTTTTAGCATAGGGTATTATTTTGCTATGATTCTAGACGTCCTGCTCTTCAACTTAATTGAATTCTGGACTGGCTCAAACCCAGTTTCCAAGGCTGATTTCAATGAAAAAGGCGAGAGAGTAACTATGCACAAAGCAGAAACTGGAGAAACAATAGAGCTAACAGAACTGAAATGGGGTGAGGAGATGGATGTGCGAGTAACGCAATCATCAAAGACAGTCCAATTTCATGTGTTTAAATCCAAACCAGGTCAGATCTTTCAAAAAGAGAATGGAGTTTGGGTTTCTAAGAAGGATATGGAAGGACCACTTCCAATTCATTTTTAAGCCCAGTTATTCTGAAACGAACAAGAATGAAAAACCTGACAAGATTCCTTTTAATTTGCGTACTGGGGTGTGCAACTCCTCCACCCGCAAAGAACATAATCTTACGCTCCTTCCCAGAGAAAATTGATCTGAATCGAGTCGGAATGATCCCTGTTCGATCTGGATCTTACAGCCAAAAACAAGACAAAGACGGACCCGAAGAAATCCCTATTTACGAAAACGAAAAGAAAGAACCGTACCTCTTTTTAAATTTGAAATATGCTGATTCGGGTCTCAACATTATCGAACTCATCAAAAAAGGCGAGATCATTGCCCATAGTGTCATTGTTCGAAACTCAAAAGGTGAGATGATCGGAGAAGAGTCTCTCAATTTCACTGCATTCACAAGAACAGAAACTATTGTCATCGAACAAGGGATAGTTGTGAGCGATGACAATTCTAAAAATCCGATTCCAGAATTAGATCGAAAATCCACAAGAGAATCTACCTTTTCTCCAAAAGAATACTCGGATTCTGATTTAATCCCACAATCGATTTCTTTTTTGCGAAAAGAGAATTCCTATGCCGGTAGAAAGGAACCTGCCGAAGGTGAAGTCATTTCTATCTACTTGGAACTAGTGTATGTAAGTCCTTTTTTCCAAGAATACTGTTTGGAAACCAATGCAAACTGCGAAGCAAAACGTTCGGCACTCTTTAGTTCTATCGCACAGAAAAACAAGGAACGCCTGGCAATCATGCAATCTGAAATGCAACGAAACATGCCTGTTAAATTTGAAAACAAAAAAGACAAGGCAGAGAAAGAAGCCGCAAAAGAACTAAACACAACTCAAATCAAAGCGGAAATCAATGCTATCAATGGTGGACTTTGGACAAATGCTACACCCACTGCCGGCGATGAATACTTAGTTGCACAGCCTAAAAACCCTGCTTCCTATGCGGACGGTCATTATCTGAATTATAGAGAATACTCATTGGTTTCTGTGCCTAAGTTTTTTAAAATAAAAGGTAGGGTCGACAAAAACGGCAAACCCATAGGCGGAGAGAAAAAACTAGTTCTGCCTACAGCTTCCAAAGATACGGAAGTGAATGCGGAAAGCCCTTTTGAACACAAAGAAGGAGATCATGAAACTCATGAAGAGGACAGAAAGAAAGACCCTCGAAGAAAACGAAAAGAGGTGAATCTGCCTTAAATCAGATTGCTTTGTTTTGTGTCGGGCTATTTTCGCTTGTCAACAGCGTTGGCAAGCTCTTCTAACATAGGAACAGTTGATTCCCAGCTTACGCAAGCGTCTGTAATGGACTTTCCATAAACCATTGGTTTGCTTTCGATTGATTGATTGCCCTCTTGCAAATGGCTTTCAATCATCACTCCTAAAATGTATGGGCTTCCAGATGCGAATTGCCGAGCCACTTCGGTTAAAACTAGTCCTTGCTTTTTGAAATCTTTCTGGCTGTTGCCATGAGAGCAATCGATCATCATTCGGCTTGGCAAGGTATTTTTTTGGATTTGGGCTCCCAATGCTAAGACAGACGCCTCATCATAGTTTGGCCCCCCGTTTCCACCTCTTAAGATGATATGAGTGTCGGGGTTTCCAGCTGTTTTGAAAATTGCCGTATTTCCCTGTTTAGTGACTGATAGAAAGTGATGGGAACTGCCTGCCGACCGTAGTGCATCCATCGCGATTTGAACGTTGCCGTCCGTTCCATTTTTAAAACCGATGGGAGCCGAAAGCCCAGAGGCTAGCTCTCTATGGATTTGACTTTCAGTAGTTCTTGCCCCGATAGCCCCCCATGAAACTAAGTCTGCAATGTATTGAGGGCTGATGACATCCAAAAACTCGGTTCCACTAGGCATTCCCATTTGGTTCAAATCGACCAACAGCTTTCGAGCCATTTGCAAACCCTTGTTTATTTGGAAAGAGCCATCCAAATTAGGATCATTGATAAGACCTTTCCAGCCCACAGTGGTTCTGGGTTTTTCAAAATAGACTCGCATTACTATAACAAGCTGTTCTTTTAGCTTTTCGCGGTAAGGTAGTAATTTTTCAGCGTATTCCATGACAGCTTTTGTGTCATGAACAGAGCAAGGACCAACAACAACGAGTAAGCGCTTAGGATCTTTGTTGTGAATTAAATTGCTGATTTCAAGGCGAGTTTTTGTAACTAAATCCGAACTCTTTTCGGAAATGGGAAACTCTTCCATAATGACCGAAGGGGGAATGAGAGAGTGTTGTTCAATAATTCGAATGTTATCTGTGTTCTGCATCTTGCTTTGATTAATACTTTTGCATGGAACTGTCTACTTTATCAGAATAGGCTAAAATTCCACCGACAACGTTTTTACAGTTTTTAAAACCATGGACTTGCAAAATGGCTACTGCGTTACCTGAACGTCCACCAGACCGGCAGTAAACCAAAAGCTCTTTAGACTTCCAGTTTTCAATCTCAGCCAATCTACCTTCCAATTCACTAACAGGGATCAATTTATCGGTTCCTGGGATTAAGGCAATGTCTTGTTCGCTTTCGTTTCGAACATCTAATAAGACAAAATCATCTTTTCCGGCGACTCTTTGGTCTAACCGAGATTTAAGGGTCACCACATCAATTTCGGGAATGGACATTTATACCTTTCCTCCAAGGCTTTCTAATTCAATGGTTGCAAGCTCCCACCTTTCCGTCAAGGTGGCAATTTCCTTTTTGATCTCGTTGTAGGTATCCACTTCCATTTGGTAGCTTCTTTTTTTAGCAAATTCCGGATCTTGGAGAAGCTCTTCTTTGTCTTTTTTGGATCGTTCCAAAAGCAAAAGTTTTTGCTCTATTTCTGGAATTTCCTTTTCTAATTTCTTACGTTTATTTTTTGAAGATGTTGAGTTTTGACGAGAATCCTTTTCTTTGGGAAGTTTTTCTTTGTCCTCTTTGGGGGCTTCTTCATCTTCTCTGTGAAACTTTAAATAATCATCGAACGAGCAATTTAGATTTTTAAGTTCTCCGCCTGATAGACGAAACGTTCGATTGCAAAGACCTTTTAAAAAATCGGGATCGTGGCTAATAATGAGTAGAGAACCTGGGTATTCTGCAAATGCCCTTTTTAAAGCATCTCGGATGACAATATCTAAGTGGTTAGTCGGTTCATCCAAAAAAATACAATTTGTCGGTTGTTGCACCAAAAGAGCGAGTCGAAGTCGACTTTGTTCTCCACCCGACATGTACTTTACAGATTTAAAAACTCCATCCCCAGGAAACGAAAAATGACCCAAAAGAGTTCTAGCCTTTTCTTCGCTGAGATCAGGGTATTTTTTAAGAACTGTTTGTACTAGGTTTAAGGAATCATCTAGATCTTCTCCATGGGTTTGAGAAAAATAACCTAACTTGGTTTTTGGACCGAAGTAGAGAGATCCAGTTTCTAAGGTATGCTGACCTAAGAGACAGCGCATCATAGTGGACTTTCCAGCACCGTTCGGTCCAACTAAAGCCACTTTGTCTCCGGCCGAGATTTCGATTTCTGCATTTTGGAAAATGCTCTTTTTAGATTGGTCTTTTTGGGAAATGTAGGAAAAACTCGCTTTTTCTAATCTAAAAATGATATTTGAAGATTGTACAAATTGAAATTCATAGTCTGGTTTTTGGTTCCAAAAGGATTCTTCTGGATTTTCGACCTTTTCTCTTTTATCCAGTCTTTTGATCACAGACTGCACCTGGCGTGCCTTAGTTGCTTTTGCTCTAAAGCGTTCCACCCAATCGAGACGGGACTTGAGATAGGATTCTTCTTTTTCAAACTGAGTTTTTAATTTTTCTTGGATTTCATTTTTTGCTTCAAAGAATTCTTCGAGACTACCTTCAAATTCAAAGACACCTTTTGGATTGATTTCCACAATCGTGTTGACTGTTTTATTCAAAAACTCTGGATCATGGGTGACTAAAACAAAGGCTTGGTTTTGGCTGACCAAATACTCCGATAGCCATTCTTTGGTTTTGTCATCCAAATGGTTAGTCGGCTCATCTAATAAAAGCAGATTGTGGGGATTTAAAAGAGCTATCGCCAAACCGATACGGTGGTGATATCCCGGTGAGAATTCTTTAGTTTTTCGCGTAAAATCAGCTTGGGAAAAACCAAGGCCCGACAAAACTCTTTTTGCTCTTGCCTCAAGCCCATGCAAATCATGGGTTTCTGCAAATTCTTCGCAAGAGCTTTGGTCATGCAAAAGATCCTCAAAAGCCTTAGAGTCTGGATCAGTAGTTTCAAATCGAGCTTCGATTTGTTTTCGTTTAGAATCGTATTCCGAGTAGAGTGAGTTTTCTAAAAGAACAGTGTCTATAACGAGAGTCTCTGGAGAGAAGTCTGGGATCTGCTGAAACAGGGAATGGACGGTGGCTTTCGAGCGAACTACTTCCCCCGACTCAGGCTTTAAAAATCCTGTCGCCATTTGGAACAAAGTAGTCTTGCCAGAGCCGTTGGGACCAACTAACGCAACTCTTGCCCCAGGCTTGATATGCCAACTGAAACCACTGAACAAGACCTTCGGTCCATAGTGGTGGTGGATTTGAATGAATTGGATCATAGAAAAAGCCCCGTAATTGGCATGACCCTCTCAAAAGAAGGTCAAAGAAAAAACGAGGTTTTATTTTTGTTTGGTGAGAAGCTCTTCTTTTCTCTCTCTCAAATGTTTGATATACTGGCTTGATTCGCCGTTCATCGTTTCAATGGATTTTTTGAGAGTTGCATCGATCTCTTCTACTGTCATTTTTGAGATCTTTTTGTTTTTCTTTTCTTTTTCTTCTGCCATGTAAGTTTTCCCCTTGTAGGTACGTCAGCTTTTTCTCCAGACTTTGCCAAATGCTTTTGGAGTCGAGAGGAAAAAGGAAAAATCCAAATGGAATTCTACTCGATAAAAAAGACAAGGAAGTGAGGCTATTCGGATGATTCATTTTTCGAGTGTTACCAAAGCGTATGGAAAGCAAGTTCTCTTTGAGGATGTTAGCTTTAGCATAAATAGAGGTGAGAAAGTAGGTCTTGTTGGAAGAAACGGTCATGGGAAATCCACTCTCATCCAGATGATTTTAAAAGAAGTTGAGCCTGATTCTGGAACTCTTACCCTTCCCAAAAGCTACAAAGTTGGGCATCTCCAACAGCACCTCAAATTCACCAAACCAACTGTCTTAGAGGAATGCTCTCTTGGGCTACCAGATGGCGAAGAGTACAATACTTGGCTTGTGGAAAAAGTGCTCTTTGGCTTGGGTTTTGTAGAAGGTGATATGGAACGAAGCCCATCCGAGTTTTCCGGTGGATACCAAATTCGAATGAATCTTGCCAAGCTTCTTGTATCGGCACCTGATATGCTTATGTTAGATGAACCTAACAATTACTTAGACATTGTTACAATTCGTTGGCTAGAAGAGTTTCTGCGAGAATGGGAAGGAGAAATCCTTTTGATCACTCACGACAGAAGCTTTATGGATGCCGTTGTTTCGCATACAGTAGCTGTGCATCGAAAACGAGCTATTAAAGTGCAAGGTGATACTGATAAACTGTATTCTCAAATCACCCAATCCGAAGAGATCTACGAAAAAACCAGATTGAACGAAGCAAAGAAGCGAAAACAGGAAGAGGTCTTTATTGCCAAGTTTAAAGCCAAAGCGAGCTTTGCCAGTCGAGCACAGTCAAGAGTGAAGAAATTAGAAAAGCAAGGCACAATGAAAGAACTCGATAAAATTGAAGACATGGAATTGTATTTCAATAGTGCTACTTTTAACGCCAATCAAATGCTTGCTTGTGAGGAAATTTCCTTTTCCTATTCGGGAACGGAACCTTTCTTGATCGAAAACTTTTCTCTATCGGTTGGACCCAATGACCGAATCTGTATCATCGGGAAAAACGGAAAGGGAAAATCCACCCTTTTAAAACTTCTAGCGGGTGAGCTCTCTCCTACTTCTGGAAATGTAACAAAGCACCCTAGTTTAAAAGAGGGTTACTTTGGGCAAACAAACAAACTCAATTTAGATGAAAACAGAACAATCGTTGAAGAAATTGCGGGAGCGGATCCATCTTGTACAGAAGCCAAGGCAAGAACGATTGCTGGTGGGCTAATGTTTTCTGAGGAAATGGCTTTGAAAAAAATCAAAGTCCTCTCAGGTGGGGAAAAAAGCCGAGTTCTTTTGGGTAAGATATTAGTAACTCCTTCCCATCTTCTTTACTTGGATGAACCAACTAACCACTTAGATATGCAAAGCTGTGATGCTTTGATTGAAGCAATCGATGCTTTTGAAGGCTCAGTGATTATGGTCACACACAATGAAATGCATATCCGAGCGGTAGCAACTAAACTTGTCGTGTTTGACAACGGAAAAGTTTCCATCTACCCAGGCGGATACGATGACTTTTTGGAAGATGTGGGTTGGTCCGACGAATCAGTTTGATTAATTCTAAAGGATCAAAGTCCAATCATTTATGAGCTCCTGGCTTCGAACCGCAAAAACAGGGGCTTTGGCAACGGGCATCTCTTTAGGCAAAAAAGCACTGCAGAGATCCCTCGCCAAGAAACTCGTCGAAATGCGCGGAATCCCTACTAAGTTTGCTCAAATCAAAGCTTTGAGCATTTCGGAAGAAGCAGAGATCTGGAAAGAATCTCTGACTGAAATTGAACCTTTGCCTTTAGAGGTGATCCAAACTATAATTTCTCATACAAGATCAGAGCTAACGAAGGAACTCACCTTCTTGGAAGGAGAGAAGGTTTTGCCGGCGAGCATCGGCCAAGTACACAAAGTACGCGGAAAATCAGGCGAGCTTTTTGCTTTGAAGGTTCGTTATCCAGAAATCGAAAAACAACTGTCCTCTGATCTGGATTTGATGGGTCTAGCTGGTAAGTTGTTTTCTATGCTCAAAGAAGGGTTTAGCTTTCAAGAGTATTCTAATTTTATTCAAAACCAATTAATGACTGAAATCGATTATACGATAGAAGCGAAGGCTCAGATCGAATTCCAAAAGTTTTTTCAAACTGAGAAAAAAATCATAATTCCTAAAATCCAGCCAGAGTATTGTTTCAAAGATGTTTTGTGCCAATCTTGGGTTGATTCTGAAACCTTTGAAAGTTTTTGTGAAACGGCTACTACCGCCGAACAAATTGAACTCTCGGACTTAATTGCTCGCTTTTACTTTCTTTCTTTTTTTCATTTTGGAATCATCCATACGGATCCCAATCCAGGCAATTTTGGAGTGCAAAGAAATCCAAACGGAATCCACCTAGTTGTTTATGACTTTGGATCTGTTTTCCACCTCACGAATTCAGAAAAAATTAGTCTTTGGGGCCTTTTGGAAAATCAATTTGAAAACAAAAAAGATGATTTTCATTTTTTAGAAAGACTTGGTTTTCAGCTTGAGACTCTAAAAGCAATAAGAGAAAAATTGCCCGCCTATCTTTCTGTTCTCTTTGAACCTTTTTTAAGCCAAACTCGTTTTAGACTCAACAATTGGAATCGAAAAGCACGATGTGCGGACATTTTGGGAGAACATAAACTGCAATTTATGATTTCGGCGCCCGCTCGTTTGTTCCCGATTTTAAGAGGATTCCAAGGGCTCTTCCATTGGTGCAACCAAATGAGCGGTGACCTTTGGCTTGGAAACCTAGTTTTCGAGACAAAATTGATGCTAGCCAATGAACTTCGTGACACTTTTCCAAATGCAAAACTAGAAAAGCAAGCTTTGTCTCAAACTTTGCGAATGGAGGTAAAGAGAAATGGAGTAACTACCGTCAGCCTTTCTCTCCCAAGACATTCCATTGAACAATTAACAGAATTGTTGGAGCCTGATTTAAGGGAAAAAATTGAGGCTACTGGGACTGATTTGAAAGCGATTCAGAAACGAGCGAGAGAAGCAGGCTACAAACCAATGGAGCTGTTTTCTTGGAAAGAGGAAGGAAAGGATGTGAGGGTGTTTTTAGAATAAAAGGAAAGAATCTTCTTTCGAGTTCTTTCCCTTTTTACGTGAATAGAGTTTTGCCGAAGGCTTTATTTTTGTTGTTTTTAGCAGAAAAATTTGCCGCGACAGTTTTTTGAGCTGTTTGACGCGTTCTTTCATGGTTTCCTCCAAATTATATCTCAATTTCTCTTGCAGATTCGAAAAGTCTACCTTATAATTTAGACAAGATTATGGAACCAGACTTTTGGATCGAAAGATGGAAAAATCGTCAGATAGGCTTTCATGAATCTGAAACCAATGCTCTTTTACGAAAGCATTTGCCAGAAGCCTGGAAAGTATCTGGAAAAAAAGTCTTCGTGCCTTTGTGCGGAAAGACACTCAGCATTCATTGGTTTCTAGAGTTAGGTTTAGACGTGATTGGGGTAGAGCTGAGTGAAATAGCCATCTTGGAATTGTTTGATGAACTCAATCTGAAACCAAAAATTGAAGAGATATCTTTCGGTAAGAAATTTAGCTCAAAATCCCTGATTGTTTTTCAGTCCGATTTTTTCAAACTCTCGAGCCGTGAATTAGGAGCCATAGACTTCTCTTTTGATCGAGCTTCTTTGGTCGCACTACCAAAAGACCTAAGAGCTCAATACACCAAACATCTAATTGAAATTACAGAAAATGCGGCTCAACTCTTAATAGTTTTTGAATACGATCAAACGGCAAGTACAGGGCCCCCTTTTTCCATCAGCGAACAAGAAATTTCAGAACACTATAGCAAAAAGTACAGCTATAATTGCCTTGAGAAAAAGGATTTAGAAGGTGGATTTAGAACGGCAACTCACGCGACTGAAAATGTCTGGTTGCTAAATTAATTATTATATCCAGTGATTGCGATTGTATTGGGATTTGATATGGGCTTCGAGAGCTCACGATAGCAATATCTTTCAATACAAATTTGTAAACATTTATCTCTTCATTACAAAGGAAGCAATTGATAGGCAAAGTCCTCCCCAAAAAGCCGCACCAAATCCTGGAACAGATATTTCATTCGGAAACAATCTTCCTATCAGAATTAGAACTACCGCATTCGCGACTAGACCAAGTAGACCCAAACTCAAATAATAGAGAATCCAACCTATACCTAGAGTAAAAATAACAACTACGAATCGTAAAACCCAATTCAAAACAATGAACAACATAACGACCATTACCGCAGTTGAGAGAGAACCTTTGACTCTGAAATCAGGATTGATCCAAGGAAAAACGAAAAGAACTACCACCGACTGGAGGGCTATTGTTAATACTAAGTTGATCATTTTTTTTATACTCTCTAGTTCTTTTTGATTTTAAAATTTAAGAACATGGCATCGAACTATTCAGAATCTCTGACAGCGTTTCTTTAATGATAGAACGGTTATAGGGTTTTGCAACATGAAACTGGAATCCAGATTGTTTTATCTTTTCTTTCTCTTCGGGTAGGCAAAGACCTGTACATGCGATAAAGAAAAACTCTTTTCTTTTCTCTGGTCTTGTATTGCTGATAACCTCAATTCCTGTTTGACCTGGCATTTCAATATCTAAAAAAATGATCCCTTCATCGCTTGCATTGATCCAATCTAAAGCACTGTTACCATTGTCTACTTCTGTAATTTCCATACCAAATGGTTTCAGATAGTTTAATAGAATTTTGCGATTCAATTCATTATCATCAGCAACGAGTGCCTTTTTTGTATGCAATCGTTTCAAAAGCAAATCTTCGGGAAGGGCTTTTTTCTGGGGTTCAGAGGCATTGGAAAGCCCTGGTTGCATTTCAAGTCGAACTATGAACTTGGTTCCTATATTCTTCTTTGATCTGACTTCAATCGTTCCCCCCAGTGATTTTACGGCGGCATCGACTATAGAAAGTCCCAATCCACTACCGACCAATTCTACTTCTTTTGGGGAAAAACTGATGTACTTTTTGAATAGATTGGGAATGATTTCCTCATTGATTCCTGGACCAGTGTCTTCTACTGTAAGGATCATTTTCGTTTCAGTTTTGTCTTCTTTTTCAAGATCGACAGATATGGAAACCTTACCTTTTTGGGTAAACTTGAATGCATTGCTCGTTAGGTTCCAAAGGATTTTTTCAATTTTTCTTTGGTCACCAAAATAGAAATTTTTCACTCTTGGGTCTTTTGTTAACTGAAAGCTAATTCCTTTTCTCTTTGCTTCTGTTTCAAAGAAATTAGAAAGCGATGAAATAGTCTCCTCAAAAGAAAAAATCCTTTGGTTCGAAATCATACCTTTTGTTTCCAGTTGAGAAAGGTCAATGGTATCGTTCACTATTCTTAGAATTATCTCGGTTGAATTTCTGAATTGATTCAATAGATTGATTTTTTCGGGATTTTTTTCATCATTTAACAAAATATCAGTGATTCCGAAAAGGGAATTGAGTGGATTCCTTATATCATGACTGATTGCCGCAATAAAGTCTAATTTTGATTCATTGGCGGCGGCGGCTGATCGCCTAGACTCTTCCAACTCTTTAGTCTTTGATCTAATGTCTATTAAATGCACTACTTGCTTCGCCAGGATAGAAAGACTTTGTTTTTGCTTCTCATTTAGTTGTTTTGGCTTATTGTCTATTACGCACAATGTGCCTATATTGAGATTGTCTGGTGTGGTGAGGGGGTGGCCCGCATAGAAAATAACGTTCGGGTCGTTTACGACCAAAGGATTGTCAAAAAAGCGTTCATCCTTTGTTGAATCGGGGATTTCAAACAAAGTGTTGCCCAGTATTGCATGCGCACAAAAAGCAACTTCTCTCGGTGTTTCAGGAGCGGAAAGACCGTACTTTGCTTTGAACCACTGTCGCTCTTCATCGATCAAACTGATCAGAGCGATTGGAGTTTCACAAATCTCGGAAGCTAACTTTACAACATTGTTAAAAATCTCTTCTTCGACAGAATCCAAGATTTCATAGTATTTTAGCTTTTCCAATCGCTCTTTTTCGTTGGATGCCAATGGAGCTGAACGCATACCCTAATAGGCAATGAACTTGTATTTTACTCAAGTCGAATTTAAGTCTCTTTATTTCATTTTTTAATCGTGATTGCAAAAGAAATATGTTGCCGTATCACATTCTAGAGAACAAAAATTAAAAATATGAGTCAAATCAATTCCAATGCCCCCATCCTAGTTACAGGAGGAGCGGGCTACATAGCATCTTGGATCATCCGTTACCTTCTTGAAGATGGTAAAAAAGTAAACGCCACTATTCGTAGTTTAGCCGATAAATCAAAAATTGAACACTTGCTAGATTTGAAGTCTCAGTTTCCAGGTCAATTAGAACTCTTTGAAGCAGATCTATTAAGAAGAGGCAGTTTTGCAAAATCCATGGAATCAGTTGAATTGGTTATGCACACTGCTTCTCCTTTTTTCATTTCCGGGATAAAAGATCCAGATAAAGAGCTCATCCAACCGGCGCTAGAGGGAACAAGAAATGTCTTAGAAACCGTCAACCAAACTACTTCGGTAAAACGTGTTGTCCTTACTTCCAGTGTAGCGGCTATTATGGGTGACAACATAGATTCTTTGCAAGTACCCAATCAAACCTTTACCGAGGAACATTGGAACAGCACAAGCAATCTAAAACACCAGCCCTACCCTTATTCAAAAACTCTTGCAGAAAAGGAGGCTTGGGAGATTGCGAAACAGCAATCAAGGTGGGATCTTTTGACCATCAATCCATCGTTTGTGATGGGCCCTTCTTTATCGAAGCGTCTTGACGCAACTAGCGTAGACTTTATGCGAAACATGTTACGGGGAGCTTTTAGGCCAGGTGTTCCCGATACGCGAATAGGTTTTGTCGATGTTCGAGATGTTGCAAAAGCACATATACTTGCAGGCTTCACTAAGACGGCGAAAGGAAGACATATTCTTTCCAATCGGGTGATTCCGATGCTAGAAGTTGGACAGATTTTAAAGGCTCACTATGGTAATCGATTCCCTCTTCCGACTGGCAATCTACCCAAACTGCTTGTCTATCTCATCGGACCATTGTTTGGTCTAAGCTGGACATATACCAATACAAATGTAGGTCAGCCCATGAACTTGGACAATTCTTATAGCAAAAGAGACTTGGGATTAGTATATCGACCTTTAGAAGAAACCTTCGTTGATCATGTTCAACAATTATTAGCAATGAAGCTTATTTGAGTATTATGAAGAAGAAAAAATTTAAAGCCATTTTTATTTCCGATATTCATTTGGGTACCAAGCATTGCAAAGCATCCCTTTTGCTTGAACTCTTAAAAAAGGTTAAATTTGAATACTTATATCTTATAGGTGATATTGTTGATCTTTGGGCTTTAAATTCTCATTGGTACTGGGACAAAGACCATGGAAAAGTATTGGAAAAATTTCTGAAGTACAGCAGAAAAAGAAAAGTTCATTATATCTTAGGGAATCATGATATGGTTTTCAGAAATCTACTTTTAAAGAATGAATTTCAGTTTGGTGACATTCCACTTTCAGATTTTATAGTTTATCAGTCTGTTAAAGGAAAACGAATTCTCCTCATCCATGGAGATCAGTTTGATGGCTTTATGCGAAACCTTGGCTGGCTCTATCATTTAGGAGATAAAACCTATGATTTTGTTGTGTTTTTCAATACCCTTCTAAATAGAACGAGAAAACTCTTTGGCAAAGAGTACTGGTCTTTGGCGGGTTACTTAAAAAAAAAAAAAAAAACGGTACTAGCAAACGTTACGAAGTTTGAAACAATATTGATTCAATATGCCAGAGACCATGAGGTTGATGGAGTCATTTGCGGTCACACTCATAGTCCTTCCCTTCGTAATCTTGAAGACTGCATCTATATGAATGATGGTGACTGGGTGGACAGTTGTACTTTTATCGCCGAAACCATGGAAGGTGATTTCTACTTGTTTGATTATAAAATGAAAGAGCTAGGTCGAGTAGAGTTTTAAACAAAGCATCCCATTTTGATTATTTGGGTTTAAAGCTCTTAATCTTTAACCCACTGATAAAGTAAGCTGACTTAAAAATTTCTGAAATAATTTTTCTTCTTTTTCAACAAGTTCGTTCAATCGAGATTGGAAACGGCTGTCAAGTCTTTTCAATTCATCGGACATTTCTTCCAGATGCCCTTGTTCCTCTAAGATCAGATTCTGAAGGCTAAGTAACTGAGAATTAGATCGAAGAAGCTCATCGTATGCTCCATAAACGGTCATGGCTCGCAATTCTATAACTGTTGTCGTGTAAAGATAAGCGAGATAAGCAAAGATATCTTTCGAAATAGCATCTCTTTTCAGATTTTTCCGAACTGTTGCATCTAACTTTGCAAAATACATTTTTGCAGAGGAGCCATTCAATAGTTCATTTGGTTGATATCCAGAGTTAAAGTCTGCTCTAATCAACCGAGCCGCTTTTTTAAAAAATAGTGCATGTCTAGCTTCTTCTGTGGCATGTCGAAGTATCATCTCCGAAGTGAATTCATTAGATTGTGTTAAGAGGATTTTTCGGGAACCTATATGCTCTAAAAGCGAAAGGGTATTGAGCCAAAGGGCATGCTTTTTATTGTCTTTAATCACTGAGGTTAGAAATGAATTCAAAGGCGGATCCAGGGTCGTCAGATTTTCCTTTACAATTGGCATTTGATTTCCAGGATTTTTCGAGGAATTTGAAAGGATACTTTTTCTTTATCAAAATACATTCTTCAATTCTCGAGAGAATCTAAGAACAAATCCATTACTTTTATGAAATTTTTCCTAGATTTCAAAAGAGGTTCACCTTCTAATTCCGCAAGATTCAAAAGAGCTTGATTCAACATACCCAAAATTAGTTGCGATGCTTCTTTGGAAGGAATTTTTCGTATCGATCCTTTTCTAATTGCATTTTCCAGAAGGAGATTAATTCCGTTTACAACAGATTCTTCATCTAACTGATTGATTTCTTGTAAACTGAGAACACTCGGCAAGTCTTTGATCCAAATTTGAACAAAGTATTTATCTTCAGTCAGATTCAAGTTTTCAGACCATCTTTTTCGAAATTCTTTCCAATCCCATTTGTCAAGTTCGTGAATGAGTTCATTGTTGTAGGCTCGACACATCTCGAAAAAGACTTCCTTTTTGTTTGAAAAATGGTGATACAGAGCTCCTCGAGTCAGATTTAAGCTTGTATAGATATCTTCAATCGATGTATCATTGTAACCGTTTTTTCCAAAGAGTTTGCGAGCTACTTTGAGGATTTGTCTTTTTGTTTCCTCACCTTGTTCGATTTTTAAACTCATTCGTATAGTTTGAATATTTTTCCACAAAAGTCAAATTGTTTTGTCTTTTTCCTTGACGAAGAAACATACATACCTATAGTATGTATGTCAATAGGGAAGTTCCATGAAAAACGAAAGTAGGATGATGTATTTGGATCTGTTGAGAGGTTTCGCCATTTTGGGAATCCTCATATCAAATTTACCAGCAATTGCAGAACCCCCTTATGGCATGAAAATTGGTTATACGGATCTATCAGTCTTCGTCTCATCGCTAGGCTATTTTTTTGTCACTGGGAAGTTCTTTTTGATTTTTTCATTTGTGTTTGGTTATGGCTTTACTATTCTCATCAAGAGTTCAGAAGCAAAAGGCTTGGATACAAAAAGAATCTTCTTTAGACGACTGCTTGGACTTTTTTTGCTAGGAGTTCTACATGCTTGCTTTTTCTTCAATGGCGATATTTTGGTTACATATTCGATTCTAGGAATTTTTCTTTTCTTGTTTAAGGATGCAGATTTTAATAAAATTTTGAGAGTTAGCTTAATCTTCTGGATTCTATCAGCCTTATTTTATGGATTCATTGGTCTTCTCTCATACTATAGTTCAAACGAAGATCCGACTTTAACAAAAAATTTGACAGAGCAGTCGATCCACGGCTATCTCGGTAATTTCGTAAGTTCAACCTTACAAAGAATGACCGAGCTAAGGCTCACTTTTCCTTTTATTATCTTATTTAATTGGCCATCAGCTTTCTCTTTGTTTTTAATTGGACTTTGGATGGGTAGGCAGAACATTCTGCAAGATCCAAATACTTTTTTTAATCGGTTCAAAGCCTATTGGTTTTATATATTTCTGATCGGGACTATTGGAAATAGTTTTTTCATCTGGGGCAATCTGCAAATCTCCAGCTACTTTCATAGCTTTTTTACCTGGGCCTCTTTAGCGATAGGTGGCTTCGCATTCTCCTTGCTTTATTGTTACGGATTGCTAAGGCTTTCCAATTCTGAAAATCGAATTTTAAATTATCTAAAAACTGCAATGGCGGCTGTAGGCAGTATGTCTCTCACAAATTATCTTTCACACTCTATTCTATTGGCGTTCTTTTTCAACGGTTGGGGACTTGGTTTCTATGGAAAGTTACCACCTGAAAAATATATGCTTCTCATTTTTCCAATTTATGGATTCAACTTGGTCTTTAGTGTGATTTGGAAAAAGTATTTTCAAATGGGTCCTTTTGAAATTCTATTGAGGAAGATCACTTATGGGTAACTCGATTTTAGGCTAAGATTTATTACTTCTATGGACCTGAAATTGTTTTTACAGAACTTAATTCCAGCTTTGGCAGAAAATGCCTTTATTTATTTAATATTCTCTGTGCCTTCCTTTCTATTCTTCTGGGTTTTATTCAAGAATAAGTATCAAAAAATTCGGATCCAAGAAGTACAGCGAGCTTCAAATCGTAATTTTTTCTTTGATATCAAATTCTCCGTTCTGACTTTTTTTGTAAGTGCTACTCTTTTTGCTTTAGCTATGAATTTGTATGAGAACGGTTACAACTTAGTCTACACTGATATCAATGAGCGCGGTTGGATTTGGGTCTTTGTAAGTTTTTGTATAGCTCTTTTTATCAATGATACCTTATTTTACTGGTTTCATCGTATGATGCATTTACCCTTTTTTTACAACTTCTTCCATAGAGTTCATCATGAAAGTACAGATCCTTCACCTTTTACATCTTATGCGTTTCATCCCTCTGAAGCTGTTTTAGAAAATCTTTCAATGCTTTGCATCCCTTTCATTCTTCCCATCCATTTTGGGGTTATGCTTTTTGTCCAAATTTTGGATATGACAAACAATATTTTGGCTCATTTAGGTTATGAATTGTATCCCAAGGGCTGGGTGAAATTTCCAATTCTAAAATTTAAAACTGTTTCTACCCATCACAATATGCACCATCAACTTTTTCATGGAAATTATGCTCTTTATTTTACGTGGTGGGATAAATGGATGGGTACTGAATTTAAAGACTATGAAAGTCGCCACCAAGAGATTTTCGAAAGGGATCAATTTGAAAAACTAGAGAATGGAAATTATAATTTAGTAGTCACAAATTTAAGGAAAGAACCAAACGATGCACTATCTATAGAACTTGGAAATGTCCCATATTCATTCAAATCCTTCCAAGGAGGTCAGCATATCAATATAAATCTAAACATCGAAGGAAATTTGTATTCTCGTACTTTTTCTTTATCTTCGATTCCATTCCAAGATTCTTTTGCTCGAATAACAATGAAAAGAATACCAAATGGAATTGTCACAAATTACATAGCCAATAGCCTTCAGGTTGGAGATAAACTGGAGCTGAGTCCCCCTATTGGTCACTTTTATTTAAATCCAGATCCTAAGAATTCTAATCTATATGTTTTGATTGCGGCTGGAAGTGGAATTATTCCAATATACAGCATGCTAGGTTCCATTTTAGACTTTGAACCGAAGAGTAAAATTGTTTTGTTATATGGGAATAAAAATAAAAATTCTGTTATTTTCAAAGCCGAAATAGAGAAGTGGGCTTCTTTGCATAAAGAAAGGCTAAATGTTCAATATTTCTATAGTGAAGAAATTGGATCACAAAAACGAATCAATCAAACATCAATTGAGAATTCTATTCAGAATTACAATAAATCTGAAATGCAATTTTTTATCTGTGGTCCGGAGAAAATGATAGAATCAGTTAAATCGGATCTAGTAAACATTTCAATTCCAATGGAAAATATACATTTCGAACATTTTACAAAAACCCAAAAGGAAACTCTCTCCATTTCGCGACCTGCTAAAGTTAGAGCCCAAGTAATGGATAAATGGTATGAATTTGAAACCAATGGAAATCAAACGATTTTAGAATCAGGATTAGAACAAAATGTTCCTTTCTTATATTCTTGTCAAAGCGGAATCTGTGGTACTTGCAAGATGCATTGCGAAGAAGGAAAAGTGGAAATGAAAACGGACGAAGCACTCAGCAAGAAAGATATAGAACAGGGTTTCATTCTGACTTGTCAATCTATCCCAAAATCCGAACAAATTGTTTTAAAGTAGTTTAATCTCAGAAATTCTTAGAAGAAAAAAACTAATCTATCCTAACAACTACTCCGCTTTTTTTTCTCCCAGTTTCTACATAAGCATGGGCTTTTGATATATCTTGAAAATCGAAAACCTTATCCACGAATGGCTTTAGAGTTCTTTCTGAGATCATTTTTGTAAGCATTAAAAGATCTTCTTTCTTTTCAGGTGCAGTGCCTGTGAGGAACTTTTTATTGTTTTCTCGATTCTTACTTGCAAACATCTCTCCAAAGGTAGCTACAGCTTGCAAAAATCTACCATCATTGTTTAATAAATGTTTAACATCATCAAACCTTAAATTGCCAATTGTGTCAAATATCACATCGTATTTGCTAGAAATTATTTTTAAGTCTATAGTTTTGTAATCAATCACTTCAGTAGCTCCAAGAGATTTTACAAAATCTTTATTTTGTAAGCTACAAACTCCTGTTACTCTTGCACCTGTGCCTTTAGCAATCTGCACAGCATTTGATCCAACGGAACCAGAAGCTCCATTGACCAAGATTGTTTGCTCAGACTTTAAATGTGCCATATTTAAAAAATAGAGAGCTGTGCTAGCTCCAAAAGGAATACTTGCCGCTTCTTCAAAGCTCAAACTTTCTGGTAAAAGTGTTATGGCTTGGCTTTCTTTGATACAAGCGTATTCAGCATTGATATCAAAAAGTTTAAAGCCGAATACCTTATCTCCAATTTTGAATTCTTTAACGTCGCTTCCGACCTCCTCTACTATTCCACTAAATTCGGAACCCAAGACTTTCTTTCTAGGGCCAAATACTCCTAAAGCAAGTTTCGCAGGAATTGTAAAGCCTTTCGGAAAATTTGCGCTTCTAATCCTTACATCACCCGAAGTTACTCCAAATGCTTTTATCTTTACCAAAACTTCCTTAGCTTTGGGGCGAAGTTTTTCAGTTTCTATAATTTCAATCACTTCGGGCGTTCCGTACTTTGTGACAATAGCTGTTTTCATGCATTTCTCTTTTAGAATACCAACACTAAAATCAAGTATCTTTTCGTCATTCTAAGAAAAAGGTTTTCATTCGGGCGAAATACCAGAAATAATCAGTAACATTCAA
>JAIXRB010000108.1 GCA_027485405.1 Leptospiraceae bacterium
ACGGTTCAACCCCACGCGTGTGGGGAATAGAATGAGACCGAAACATTACTTAGGCTCTCGACCGGTTCAACCCCACGCGTGTGGGGAATAGGTTGTTGTCAATTGATCGAAAATATCTTTATGCGGTTCAACCCCACGCGTGTGGGGAATAGAAGCCCTCTCCTTGTCTTGACGCACCTGTAGCCGGTTCAACCCCACGCGTGTGGGGAATAGTCTAAAAATATGTTAAGTAAATTCTAGAAGTCTTCAAGACTATTTTTTAGCTCTTCTTCTTTTGATTCCTCAGAGTCACTGCTTTGAGGTCTTGCTAAGAGAAGAACACCATCGAAATCAATAACTTCCCGATCAGGATTTCCGTGTGATCGAATAGCAAACCCTTGTTCAGAATTTGTGGAGTAAATCATTAATGAAGGGATTTTCCATTCGTTACTAATCCTGTCCCAAAGTTGGTCACGAACACGCGCACCAATACTGGCAACGAAGACCCCAGATTTAACTTCAATGGCTAATCGCGACATCTCTCCCTTCTGGGAAACCTTCGCCTTCTGTAACATGATCACTACCATAAATCATCCTCTTCATATCTGGAATCACTCTTTTCATTAACTTTGCCTGGCGAAAAAAATCCCTGCAGGCAAATCGAACTCTTCGTTCAACATCAAAGACGCTCTCTTTTACAACTTCAAAGGCCAAAGGAATTGTTATTTCTGTTTTATACAAATCTGCAATGTCGTAAACGAAGGAAAGTTGCTTTCCAGTATGAACAAAACCTATTGCAGGCGAAAATCCAATCGTCAAAATTGCCGCGTGAATAATTCCATATAAACAGGCATTTGCGGAGGATAGTGCCCGATTCAATGGATCTGAATAATCCCAGTCTGTTTGATCGTAAGATCGCCCTTTCCACTCAACGCCCGATTTTTCAGCCTGTTCCGCATAAATTTTCCTAACTCGGGCTCCTTCCTTTCCTCTGATTTGCTCAATTGTTAAGCGAATTGGTAAATCCTCATCAAAGCGATATTGGTACATCCGCCGTAAAACTAGATCCCTTTGATTTAAATCCGCATAGGCTTCCACCTGTCGAAGTAAATGCTTAGAGGAATAGGTTCCGTTATAGCCCGCAGAATAAAAACGAACGCCTGAGTCGCCTGTCCACGCAAGAAGGCATCTACTATCACTTATACGTTTTATCGCTTCATGAGTAATGGTTGTTCCAGGCCCAAGTAAGAGTAATCCGACAGTCTCAATCGGAATGGGAACTGATTTTTCTAGGTAATGGAACGCAACTGATTTTTGAAACTGGTCAATTTTACCTTTTTCAAAGTAGAGATATGACCAATTGTCTTCAAATTTTGGTAATTCCTGGAGATTTCTGTTAGCCATAGTTTTTTTACTATCGGCTGTTACTATCTAAGGAATTAGCTTTCTAAATCAAAAAGATCCCAAATAAACAGACTTTAGCACCGCGCCAAAAGCAAAAGTCCGCAACCGAACGCTTTACCAGATCCTATTCCGTCGCAATAGGCTTTTTTGAACTGTTCCGAGTTAGTGACTCGGAGTACGCCGCTGAATTGGACTTGTAAAAGATCTAGTTCGTTTTGCAGGCTTCCATCTTTTTTCTTCAGAACCTTTTCTTTTTCGCCTTTATCAAATTTAAGGATTGAAATTTCAAAACCCGATTGCTCGCCTTTTCTCTTAAGCCAGTCTACTTGTTCATGCTCCTTGTAGATACCAACTCTTTTAGAAGGTAACGATTCTCTTTGTTCTTTGGAAACCGTTTGAATCAACTTTTCTAAATTTTCTTTTCCTTCTTTATATTTTTCTCTATTTTCTCTTGATTCTCGCTCGGGATAATCTTTTAGTTCTTCCTTAAATAGTCTTCGATAGTCTTTTATTTTTTTTGTCGGATTGGCTTTTAATGAGAAACGAAAAGACCGATCTTCTTCAATAAAGTTGTCAAGATTCAAAGATAATATGTGTGGTTTGCCTTTCAGAAATTCTTCTCCATTAAAAGCATTTTCCCAAACTGGAGAAATATTAGATAATACTAATATTCTTGGTTTTGTTTCTCCTGTTTGTTTGAAGTTCTCTTCTACTCGATATAAGAAATCTGGTCTGGAAGCTTCACTCTTTTGTTTTTCAAAACCCATCCATAAACGCTGGTGGATTTTGTAAGGATTTATAAGCCAGTTAGAAACCCCTTTACTCTTCATATCGATTTCAAGATTTGATAGGTACATTTTTGTTTCCCTCACTTTTATAAAATTCTTTTCTTTCAGAAAACTGCCATCGCTTACGACTTAAAACTTCATCGCGTCTAGTTCTAATTTCAGTAAACATACTTTCCGATTCGTTTTCCCAAATGTACTCATTTACATTGGACTGTAAAAACTCTGATTCAAAAAAATTCTCTATCTTTTCTATTTTAAACTTTTCATTTAGTTCAATATTGAATTCAGTAAATGCCGAAAACAAATCTTTTGCCTTTACTAATTTCGCAAATAGAGGTGATGCGAATACGCATGATTTTCTCCCTAAGAATAGAGAGAAGGTTGGCGCATTTAGCTTTGGTAAAATATCTTTTAATAGAAAAGATTCATTGGTTTGCCAAATACAAATATCATACAAGGCATCCATTCTATAGTCTCTAGACGAAAGAATTGTTTTTACTTCAAGTTTATCACTCAACTCATCTTTACGTGTCGCATAAATGATTTTTTCTTTAGAAGGCGGCGTTTGGATTGTATGATAGTCTCTGAGCAAAATTCCTGCACTATAGACTTTTACTCCGAAACTTAAAGATTTAGATAGCTTCGTATGCTTTTCCTCTTCTTCTCTTTTGTATCCTAAAGCAGAGGCTACTAATCCGATAATAGCTGACTTGGATGGATAGGAAAAGCTATGTCGATTTTCACCAACAGCTATTTCTCCCCAAGAAGCAATTGGTCCAAATAATCGAAAGACTAAATATTCTTTCATGATTAATCTTCCTGTATGAAATTGAAAATATCTTCTAAACTTCCTTCACCTTTTAAAACATTAAACGATTTTTCTGCCACAGCACACTTTCCATAGACCTTTTCAAAATTGTTTTTCATTTTTACAATTTCTTCAATTGATTTGGCTAACATGTCTTTGTCGTCAATTTGTTTTAGAAATGAAGCATGAAGGGAGCGAGGTTGTTGATTTCCTTTTTCTGCAAGACAATACATGGCTCTTGCACGTGACGCAAAACTATTTTGTTTACCTGTTGGAGAAATTGTAGTGCAGGCTTCCAATAAAGCAGATAATGTTTGTTTGCTTAATTCAAGATTATTGTCTAAATTTTCAAGTAACAATTGCCGATCAATGCAAATGTATAAATAAAATAATCCTGCTCCAAATTCTGTATCGCCTAAATGTCCGGCTCCTGCATCCACATCATTCTTATTCAAATCATCAATTGCAGTGAAAAAATCATCTTCGACTGCAACTTTATGAACTGTAATTGCATGTGCTACCTGAACAGCCGCTTCTTTTTTAAATGCCATTTTGCTTGCGAGCATTCTTCCAAACATTGCTATGTCAGCGCCAGTATTTTCTTTTCTAAGTAATTCAATTTCTTCATTTGTTGGTTCCTTTTTTTCTTGAATTACTTTTTCTGTTAGTTCGTCTATTGCAGTCATCTCATTAGGGCTTATATGAACTAATTGCTTATAGAGTAGACTATTTATCTTTTTTTCGGATACCAGTCTATTTATAAAAGAATCATATTCTTCGTCTGTTTTTTGGGAGGGATTTTCAAGAATCTTGATTTCCTCTTTTTCTAAAGGTTTCTTCTTATCGTCCGTTTCCATTTCACCTGAAAAAGAGGAAACAATTTTCGCTGCCCACGTTCTCGCATTCGTTTCTTTTATTCCTCCTTTCAATAGCTTCTTATATACTTCAACACCAATTTCTTTGGTTCTTGTTCCAATATGATTCGAAAGTTTTTCTTTGAAAGAATCAGAAGTTCTCCACGCACGTTTTAAGCTTTGCGAAGAAATTCTCAATCGATTGACGCCGCCCATGATAGCTGTCTTAGGTCGTCCTAGATCATCTCGATTCAAATTGGATGGTGGGTAAGAGGTTAGTAAATGTAGTTGAATGAATCTATTCATTGTTTGCTCCTTGTGCAATTAAAGTACTTTGTTCATCTATTTCGTTTTCGCTTTTGTTATTTGTGCCGTAATACTCGTAAGCCCATTGCTTTTTCACTTTATCCCCCCAAAAATACAGAGAATAAAACAAATCGCCAATATTCACTTTACGATCCACATGGTGGATCACGCGAATTATCTTTTGGAAAAAAAAATCATCATCCACTATGTTAGAATACTGTAATAGTCTTCTGAATCGGATATCACTTATCAAAGATTGTTCACTACCTTGCTTTTTCTGAGAAATCTGTTTAGCGAAGGATTGATTTGTATTTTCTTTTATATGAGAAAGAATTCCTGCTAAAGCACATACTCTATCAAAAGAGAGTTTGAAATTTATATCTTCACAATCTTTGATTTTGGAGAGAAGTATCTGACTTACTGGTAAATAGACAGTTTCCGCTGGAGTGTTACATCGTTGTAAAGTTGCTCTATCACCATTTTTATTTTGCAATTGATTCCACCAAGTAAGGAGAACTTCCCCGCTAGGTGAATCTTTCTCGAATAGTTTCATTTCTTTTTTACTCCTTGTTTTGTTGTTTGTTTCTTCTGAGCTGACGCTTTTTCGATTATTGATAAACCAACCAATTTTTTTATGTGATTATTGAAATTACTAGGTATCAATCCTATCTTTGCAGGTTTCCCGTTTTGGGAAGGTTTAATACCTTGTCTCGCATCGACAATTCTTTGAATATTTTCAAATTCAATGGAACCTGATTCTACGTATAGATCGAAAATTTTTAAAGACTCCTCATTTAAATATTTCAACCATTCTAATTTAGAATTATCATCAAAAGGATTTTCTTTCTCTAAATTTTCTCGAATGGATTTCGCTAAAGAGTAAAAGTTTGCCTCTGTAGCTTTAAAGAATTCAATTTTTAAATAATCAAAGTCACCTCTTGGCTTTGCTCCTTCATGAAACCATGCATCCTTTACTTTTGTTTGGAGGTTATTAGCAACTTGAGTAGCAGCACCTAAAATAGACGAAATCATTGCTTCATATTTCTCAATATATTTTGTTTCAATGCGGTAAATTGGAATTAGGCTTTCATACCAGCATATAGTTTTTGCATTATCAACATAATAACCAAAGCCTTGAATAATAGTTTGCTCTGTTGCTATTTTTCTATTTTCATTGAAATAATTTATTACTTTTGCAGGAAAAGTTGATTTAGTATTGAATATATACGAGTTCCAATGATTATACAAATGTGAATTATGTTTACAAAGAAAATGTAATACTTCATTCTGATCTTTTCTATATGGAGAAAGATAATGAATCCAAGTTTTATCATAATTACATCCTTGGCTTTTGATGATGTATTTAGCAATTGTTTTATTATTGTGTCCGCAAATATCACAATTGTAATTTTCACTTAAATCTTCATCGGAAAAAAATATTCTTTTTGGCATTGCCCAATAAAAATGAAGTTTTTCTGAATCACTATTCGTAATAGATGATTCGAGAACTGAGAGCAAGTAATCATTATCTATCCATAAAAAAAGTTTTTTTAATTGAGTAGGATTTATATTTTTATCCGGCATTACATTCAAATATATGTCTTTCCAAAGACTTCTTTGATCGTAACTTTCGCCTGTTCTCAATATTGTAGTTAAAGGTCCACCGCCTCTGATTGAAGTTCTATGGCCACGACCACCAGCAGGAGAGTAAATTTGTGCTGTTAATAATGCTAAGGTACTACATTCAATACAAACATTTATGACATTGTCTCTTTTATTAAAAAAATCTTCGTTACAATCTAAAAGTAACCATTTTAAGTCTTCTTTCTTTTCGTCTCGAATTGAAACATCCTGCATGAAACGAATCTTTTCACCAAACAAGTCAAACGCAAAAGCGATCTTATCCGTTTCCTTTTTTAGGTCTTCTGGACTTGGAGGTTCATTGAATCTATCTTCCCATTCCGTTTCATCTTTGGGCGCATAAACTGTTTGAAATAGTCCAATGAAGAATTGATACAATGCCCCTTTAAAGTCTGGTCTTGGTGTAATAATTTCAACGATCGGATTATCCGTATTTATTCCATCTGTAATTTGGTAAGGAGCAATTTTTTCAATTTGCCCCTTTCTTCTTTGAACGGTAATCCATTGATCTTGCAGCAGATTCATACTTCTTCTCCTTCTTTGATTTTTCTAAAACCGATATTCGCATCATAAGTATAATTATTTTCTTCCCCTTTTTTATCTAATGCAGTTCCAATCCAGCTTCCGTTTTCATTCTTAGTGAGTGGAAGCAATACAGAATATTTTCCTTTATCTGGTAATTTTTCTTTGCAGGCTTTGATTTCTTTTTTTAAATTCAAATCATCTACTGCTCGTTCTGAGTTAAGAATATAAGACATTACTTTCACTTCACTATTAGCCCAAGCATTTATTCCTGTAGCATACCAAGGCAAAATTTGATTATCATCCCATTTTGCTAAAACTACTTTGATTGTTTCTTCGCCTAATCGAGTTGGTGCCGTGAAATTATTCCAAATCGCCTCATTATTAGTAGCGTTGTATCCAGATTCAATATTGATAATATTATTCTGAGCTTGAGAGGCTTTTTGCTTATTTAGATTTTTATTTTCATTAGTAACCTGAATCAGTTTTTCTGGAATGTCTTCATTTTCACCGTACACGAATTCAATTAAATTCCTTGCTTCTTCAGGCATTTTTATTTCACCTTTTTCATGTAATACATTTGCGGTTAAATATAATTTGCCATGATCCGGATATACCATCGAACCACCTTTAAATACTGAGCTAAACCAATTTTTTTCTGGATTGTTTGTTACCTCAGGACTGTAAATACTAAGGATTGGTTTATTTCGTTCATCTTTCCTGAAGATTCGATTGCCTGTTACATCTCTTGTATGCCTATGTAAGCGTCCTGCACGTTGAATAATTAGATCAATCGGTGCTAAATCTGAAATCATAATATCAAAATCTAAATCGAGTGATTGTTCTACGACCTGTGTTGCAATTACTACTTTTCCACTACGTTCCATTGCATTACTTTCTTTTCCAAATAATTTAAGAACTTCTTGTTCCTTATCTAGCCTATCTCCCATTGCAAAGCGAGCGTGAAATAAAATAAGGTTTTCTTTTTTGTAGCTTGGATCAGAAGAGAGCATCTCATAAGAATTCATTGCATCAGTAACAGTGTTTCGAATCCAGCAAACACATTTATTTTCAGAGACGGATTTCTGAATTAAGGTATAAATTTGGTCTAATTCGTGAATGAATTCTACTTTGACTGTCCTTCTAACTTCTTCCCTTGTATCTACTGGAAACTGAATTGGATTTTGATTTCGAATGATTTGTGTGATTAGAGGATAAGGTTGAGTATTCTCTTCCTTCGTATCTTCTGTATTATGAGACTGAAAAGCAGAAATGAATTTTTTCTTTAGTTCATTAGGCATTGTTGCGGTCAGAAGAATTACACTTCCGCCGATTTTTGCTTGTGCTTTCAAAAGAGTTTCAATGAGTTCATTCATATAGGTATCATAAGCATGAACCTCATCTAGAATTAAGACTTTATTCATCATTCCGAACAGTCGTAGAGATTGAAATTTCGATAATAATATAGAAATTAAAACTTGATCAATAGTACCAACTGCGACATCAGCAAGCGTTGCTTTTTTACTGCTATCTGCCAACCATGCAAGGCAACTGGCAGAAGCAGACTCTTCATCGTGTGCATACGACGAATCCTCTGGAATGTTTTCTGAGATAATCGTACTTCTAAATTTTTCCGATAAACCCCTAGCTCCATGTGCCAATACCAAAGATGGTTGTGAATTTTCTTCATATAACTTTTTGTAAAAGTTAGCTACACGATTGTACATTCCATTCGCTGTTGCCATCGTAGGTAGTCCTATGAATAATCCATCGTAACCCAGAGTAGCCATTAGCCGCTTCGCAAGTATAAAGGCAGCTTCTGTTTTTCCAGCTCCAGTTACATCCTCTAAGATAATTAACTGTGGTTCATTATTAAGAACTATAGAATCGCAAGCTCCTTGTAAAGGAGTTGGAATAAAAGTTTTCCCATCCTTTGGATTAATAAATAATTCTGTTGGAATTGTGTATTTTGAAATTTTGCTTGGTAGAATTCCAGCCTTCTCTATTGCTTTTTCCGCTCTTGGAATAGCAAATTCATTCCGGTAGGTCTCTAAGGGAATAATTTCTGTTTTATACTGAAAAACTTCACTATTTGATCCAATCCAATCACATAAGACTGATAGTCCAGCCAACCAAAAGGAAATACTTTCTAGGTTTTCTTTTTTAAGATTAATGTCTAAGTTAATCAAGTTTCTTGGATCAATATGGGAAAAAAAGAAATTGTAGACTTCGTTTAAAAACGAGAATGAGTCGGATACATTTTGTTCAGTGAAATGTGAAAATAAATCCACCGTAATTCCAGTATATCCCGTATTAGAAGGTGGTTTTCCATGGTGTCCTGTTGTAATTGCAATGAAGCAACATAGAATATCTTTGATTTTTCGATTCGGACTCGAT
Source organism: Leptospiraceae bacterium (assembly GCA_027485405.1). GTDB lineage: Bacteria > Spirochaetota > Leptospiria > Leptospirales > Leptospiraceae > Leptospira_A. The sequence goes on from JAIXRB010000108.1 coordinate 8,700, forward strand.
TTTAAGTGAAAAAAATTAGATTCAATTAGCTTACCGCCTATTTTTCCTCGCCCGGATTTAGTAAGGAACTCTTTGTTCCAAAGCATAAAACCTAAACTATCATGGCGGATATTGTAGACTTTAGCAGTTTTACCTGGATTCATTTTTGAATAAACATTTGGTATTTGCCCTTGAAAAGAATCTGCAAATTTGCCTAAGTCATGGATTGTTAGAAAAAAGAGAAACAATGGTTTAAAAAGTTCATTTTCAATATTCATCAAACCGGAAAATCGAGACATTAGACCTGGATTCTCTCGAAACAAAACATCACCGACTGCGGCAACATCCAAGCAATGATAAGGAAGTAAATGATAGGCTTCTTCCTTATTCGCCTTACCCCAATATTTGTAAAATCTTGGATTCATTTACCTAAATTCCCCGGAATCCCTGTCCACAATCCGTTCCCCATCTTCTCGCCATGTTCTGTGATCGAAAAATCCCTGTCAACCCAAGAGAAAAAATGTTAGGTTTATCTATAACAGACCAAAGGAAATGACCGAGGAGGCGGCATTATACCATCCACCTGGGACAAAAAATCAGAGATCTTAAATTTTTTTCTGAAAAATTTTCTAAAATCCCCTCTCCTGAATGGTATGGGACCTCCGCAAACCTATATATGTATTTTGTTATCTGAGCTTTTTAGTTTTGGGAGCAGAGGAATTAGGAATGGTTTTTATTATGGGGAGTTCGAGATCTTTGGCGATCTTTTGCATCCTGGCATCTAATGTGAATAGATATAAATTCTTTAAATCTCTTTCTTTACGCAAAGTTAAATTTGTGGAAAGATGAATTGCATCCAAAGATTTCTTCTGCTGGATTTCGTTTTTTAGGCAGTTCCTTTTGGTCTTTTGGGAAGTTTGATTTTGCCAGTTGTCTTTGCGGGAATAATAGTTCCATCGGCTATCCATTTCTCCCTGGTGATCTCCCATTCCGTTTTGGCTTTGGTTTCAGCGGAAGGTGGGTTTAGCTCAGCTATAACAGTGTTTCGATCTTTGATAATTATGACTTCCCCTTCCTTTACCAAACGGAGGTATTTGGAGAGATTGTCGCGAAGGGCTTTGATTTGCACTGTGGTCATGTTTGTAGCTCTCAATCAAAAGCGGCTAACTTCGCCACTTTTGTCCAGAAGTATTTCTTTCCCACAAATTTGCCTTATCCATATCTTTAAAAAGATTTTTTTGAACATTTGGCTTTCAAAAATGATTCCCTACCAACTGCAAAATTTTTTCTTGACAATTTTCGAAAGTCCCGTCACATGTATAGTATGGGACTTCCGAACTACATCATCCAAACCTTTCCTCCTGACCTCCACAAACCTATGGAGTTGGTCGGAGATTGGATGGAAGAGCATTCTGTCAAACGGGAAGACTTCACTGAGCTAAAAGAGATCGTTCGCGACTTGGGTAGCTCAATGATAGAGCTAAAAGGAACAGTCAAAGATATTGGAATCACAGTCCAAGAGCTAGCTGAAGCCCAAAAGCGGACGGAAATCAAGGTAGAAGAACTTGCAGAAGCCCAAAAGCGAACTGAGTCAGGCCTGTCTGATTTAAGAGGGACAGTTCACGAGCTCTCTGAAACTATGCGTCTTGGATTTAACCAGGTTCAGAACCAGATCTCGGCACTGGGTTCACGTTGGGGCATCATGAATGAGCAGACCTTTCGTCATACCATCGAAGGCTTGCTTTCCACTACTGGTTATACGGTCTCTAAAGGATACTATGGAGACAGAGAAGTAGATGTGGTCATTAAAAACGGCGAGCACATTCTTTTGGAAATCACATCCTCCTGCAAGCGTTCAGACATTGTGAAGATCTTAAGGTCAGCCGACCATTATGAAAAGGAAACAGGCAAAGC
>JAIXRB010000058.1 GCA_027485405.1 Leptospiraceae bacterium
ATTGAATGTGTCATAGTAACATTTGTCCTTTCTATAATTTCAGTGATGGGTGATCTAGCAGAGTCGGCTATGAAACGAGACGCCAAAATCAAAGATTCTTCGGGGTTGATCCCTGGCCATGGTGGACTCCTCGATTTAGCAGATGCTCTGTTGTTTACAGTTCCTGTGACTTACTTTTATGTAAGATGCAAAGAAATTGTAACGACATGGGTCTAATCTTATATGATAGGAGTTTCGGTTCTAGGTATTTCAGGATCAGTAGGCTCCTCTACGCTCAAAGTCCTTAAACAATTCTCGACCGAATTTTCTCTTCAGGCATTTAGTGTTCACTCCAATTTAGATTTAGCTAAAAAACTTATTTCGGAATTTCAACCGGAGGCAGTTTGCATTACGGACCCTCAATTGTATGGGGTTCTAGGGGATAAGGTTGGAACCACTGCAATTGTATATGGAGATGAAGGATTGGATGCAATTGTCTCATTGCATTCAGTCGATGTGGTGGTCACTGCGATCGTTGGCGCTGTTGGTGCAAAACCTACTGCCACAGCCATAAGAGCCCGGAAGAAAATAGCTATAGCAAATAAAGAAACTTTAATTACCTTTGGGCCCTGGATCAAAGAACTAATAGCGGAATACCAAGTAAGTCTCGTTCCTGTTGATTCGGAACACAATGCACTTTTTCAGTTGTTGGAGAAAGAATCCAGAGAAAATGTTCGGTCAATTATTTTGACTGCCTCTGGCGGATCTTTTCGGGATTATCCCCTGGAAGACTTACAGAAAGTTACCGTCGAACAAGCTCTACATCATCCTGTTTGGAAAATGGGACCAAAAATTACTATAGATTCCGCTGGGCTGGTAAACAAAGCCTTAGAAGTCATTGAAGCTCATTTCCTTTTTGATTTTTCGTATGACGAGATCGATGTGGTCATTCATCCGGAATCCCTAACTCATGGGATGATTGAAACAAAGGATGGAGCAATTTTACAATACACTTCTCATCCAGATATGATCTTTCCTATCGCACACTCCCTTTTTTATCCAAACAAAACACCCGCCCTTTTAAAGGAAAGGAAACCCCATTCATGGAAGGCACTTCATTTCCATGAACCAGATCATAAGCGTTATCCAGCCCTTCCATTGGCCTATGAAGCTGGACGTGCTGGGGGAACTGCTCCCGCAATTTTTAACTCAGCCAATGAAATTGCGGCTCAGCTATTTTTGAATGGGGAGATTCCGTTTCTTTCTATTCCACAGGTCATTGCATCAGCATTGGATCGAATCCCCAATTCCTTCCCGAGTGATTGGGAAGGTTTTGCCGACAAAGATCGTGAAACCAGAGAATTTGTTCTTCATAAATATTCAAAAGAGGTCAGAGCTTGATTTTACTTATTCTCGGTGCAGTTGTTATGTTAGCCGTTTCAATATTTATCCATGAGTTGGGTCACTTGCTCTGTGGAAAGCTAGTTGGAGTAGATGCCAGAATTTTTTCAATTGGTTATGGAAAAGGTTTATGGAAGAAGCGAATTGGTAAGACAATTTACCAGATAACAGCTTTTCCTGTTGGAGGTTATGTTCTATTTAAGGGGGATGACTACAACAAGAAACTCAAAGGAAAAAAAGGCGAATTGCTTTCGGCACATCCATTAATTCGTATGATCCCTGTTTTGGGAGGGCCTTTTGCGAATCTAGTTTTGGGTTTTGTAATTCTTTTTTTTCTAGATCTTGCCGGAGACAGCCCAGCTTCGAACAAAATTTACATTGATTCTTCCATCGAAATGAATTCCCCAGCCTACCAATCCGGTCTTAGAACTGGAGATTACATTATGTCCGTAGACGGAAAGCCGACGGAGAGTTTTGAAGACATTTTCACTGCAATCAGTCTCACGGCTGGCAATCCTGTCCAAATCGAATTTAAAAGAGGTTCAACAATTAGCACTGTAGAGATTTTTCCAAATCTTTATGCCGCAGGGGGAAGACCTACCATCGGTGTTGAACCATATGGTGAACGTCGAGTTGTATCAACTTTCACCTATTCTGAGCAAGTATCTTTCGCTTTGTCTCGAATCTTAGATAAAGAAGACAAATCTACCGAGTATTTTCAATCCAAGTGGGAAGAAAGAAAAGAAGAAATTCCTGAAGAGTATGTTAAAAGAAAAGAAACGGCAGACCGGGAGAAGGTGCTACGACGAAGAGCCATAGAATACTTAAATGATGGAGACACTCTACTTTCAGTTTCAGGCTCACCTGTTTATACAATCTCTGATCTGCAAAGAGAGTTGGGAAAGCGACAAGGAGAAATAGTAGAAGTTGAAGTAGATCGAAAGACTTATCCTCTTTTAACACCTTGGGTTACAGAAAAAGCTACTATCCAAATTCCTGTCTTAGGTGCCTATGTTGTCGACTTCCAATCTATCCAGCATCCCGTTTTCAGTGAGTTTGGTGTTAAAGCATTCTCTTTAGCAAGCTATGATCCCGAAATAGAAAACAGACTTAGCAACTTAAGAATTGAAAACCAAGAGTTTTCAAAAATGGAAGACTTAGTTTCTTATTTAAAAACGAATTCAGGGATGCATACGATCTGGGTTGGCAACATGAAATATCGTGCAGATGTTCGTTTGAGACCTATTGGGCTTTTGGGGTTTAGACCTTCACTTAAATTTACTGCCGATAAGGTAGATCGAGAAACTAGCTTTGTAGGAGCCTTGGAGTCTGCTAGCAAGAAAGTAACAGATTATATTGGCACCACTTTGACAGGATTGAAGATGCTTTTTACTGGGTTACTTTCGCCGAAAGACAATCTATCGGGACCCATCGGTATTGTTCAATTTGCGGGCATTAGTTTGGAATATGGGTGGTTTACCTATTTCGATTTTGTAGCGAAGATCTCTTTGGCTTTAATGGTTATGAACTTACTTCCAATTCCTGTAGCAGATGGAGGTCATATTGTTCTTTATGCTTATGAGGCCATTGCAGGAAAGCCTTTACCAAAGAAAGCCATTGAGGTTATATTTCGAGTAGGGTTTTTCTTTCTATTGAGTTTGGGTTTGTTTGTTTCATTCAATGACGTTATGCGTTTCTTTTAGGGATTTACATGAAAGCTTCTCAATATTTATTTCCAACCGAAAAAGATGATCCACAAGATGCTGTTGTAGCATCTCACAAACTCATGATCCGGGCGGGGTTAGTTCGCAAAACGTCCGCAGGTCTATACTCTTATTTGCCATTAGGTTTACGAATCCTAAAAAAGATAGAGGCCATCGTTCGCGAGGAAATGGACGCAAGCGGGGCTCTCGAATTTGAACTACCCATTCTAACTCCTTCTGATTTGTGGAAAACATCAGGAAGGTGGGATAAAATGGGCAAAGAAATGTTTCGTTTGAAAGACCGTCATGAGGTGGAAGCTTGCTTAGGGCCAACCCATGAAGAGTCGTTTTGTTCCATAATGAAGCCAATGTTGCGTTCCTACAAAGATTTGCCACTGAACGTCTACCAGATACACACTAAATTCCGAGATGAGATGAGACCTCGGTTTGGTGTCATTCGATCTAGAGAGTTTACAATGAAAGATGCTTATTCCTTTCATTTAGATGATGACTCTTTGGACAAAACCTACCAAACCATGCGAAAAACCTATCGTCGGATCTTTGCAAGAATGGGTTTGGCAACAATTCCAGTGCAGGCAGATTCTGGGAATATGGGTGGATCAGCTTCGGAAGAATTTATGGTGGTTTCACCTATTGGTGAAGAATCCTTAACCATTTGCCAAAACTGCAGTTATTCGGGAAATATTGAGAAGACTCCAGTTCTCTCTTCAAAAGAAGAAAAGAATGAATTAGGGTCAAACGTCGAAAAGAATCTTGGAAGCCACGCTCCTAAACGCATTGAGACACCAGGGAAAAAGTCTATAGCGGAAGTAGCAGAGCACTTAAATCAGCCATTCTCTTCTATTCTGAAAGCCGTAGCTGTTGTTTGCGATAAAGAAGCGATTTTGGTTTTCATGCCAGGAAACAGAGAGTTAAACGAAAGCAAACTCAAAAACATAACGGGAGCAAATGAAGTAAGACCACTTTCATTATCGGAATTGGTTGGCTACGGACTAGTCCCTGGATTTATTGGCCCACATTGCCCTCCAAATGGTAAGTTGCGAATGTTTCTGGATAGCTCGGTTTCTTTGAACCAGTTCTATACAGTTGGGGCAAATGAATTGGATTTTCATGAAACTGACTTCTCTTTGCAAAGTATAAAGGGCATTGAAAATTGGGAACGAGCTGACCTGGTCCAAGCTTTGGAGGGAGACTCTTGTCCTTCTTGCTACTCGCCTTTAAAAATTGAAAAAGGCATTGAAGTTGGGCATATTTTTAAATTGGGTCAAAAATACTCGAAAGCATTTGAGATTTCTGTTCTGAACCAGCAAGGAAAAGCAAGTCTCACAACAATGGGATGTTATGGTATCGGTGTGAATCGATGTATGGCAACTGTCATAGAACAATGCAATGATGACAAGGGTATTTCTTGGCCAATTAGCATTGCTCCCTTTTCAGTAAGTTTAGTTAGTATTGTAAAAGCGGAAGAAGATAAAGCAAAAGTACAAGAGATTTATAATGGGATAAAGAAAGCAGGAATCGATGTTTTCTGGGATGATCGAGATGTAGGACCTGGATTCAAGTTCAAGGATTCTGAGCTAATTGGTTTCCCCATTCGAATTACAATTGGAAAAGGATTCTTGGAAAAAAATGAAATCTCAATTTTGATTCGAAAAACTATGAAAGAAGAGATCTTGTTATATTCTGGGCTGGATGGGTTAACCTCTCGTCTAATGGAATTGATTTACCATTTAAAATCTGAATTAAATTCACAATTGGAGTCAATTCATGGCTAAAGAAAAAGCTGGTTATTTTGGTGAATTTGGTGGACGCTATGCACCGGAGATTTTAACGGAAGCGCTTGAGGAATTAGAGTCCGTTTATACTAAACTCAAAAAAAGTAAAAAGTTTCAGAAAGAGTTCGCTTATTACTTAAAGAACTATGTTGGAAGACCTTCGCCATTGACTTACGCTGAAAGGCTCACAGAAACTTGGGGCGGAGCTAGAATTTGGCTAAAACGGGAAGACCTTAACCATACAGGAGCACACAAAATAAACAATGCCATTGGACAAGCCTTGATCGCTCGTAGTATGGGAAAAAAAAGAATCATAGCAGAGACGGGAGCTGGACAACATGGTTTAGCAACGGCTACCGTAGGAGCTATGTTTGGTTTCGACACAACAATTTATATGGGGCAAGTGGATGTTCTGAGGCAAAACCTGAATGCTAAGAAAATTCAAATGCTTGGATCTAAAATTTCACCAGTGACCAGTGGTGAGGCAACATTAAAAGAAGCCACAAGTGAAGCCATGCGAGATTGGGCTTTAAACGTGAAAACTACACATTATATTGTAGGTTCGGCGATCGGACCACATCCTTTTCCGACAATAGTTCGGGATTTGCAATCTATCATAGGCGAAGAAGCCAGGAAGCAGTTCAAAAAATCAGAACAAAAGCTTCCAGATGCTGTTGTGGCATGTGTGGGCGGTGGTTCCAACGCAATAGGAATGTTTCATGCATTTATGGAAGACAAACATGTTGCACTTTATGGAGCAGAAGCTGGTGGGCTTGGACCAAATCCAGGGCAACATTCAGCAACGATTACCTTTGGGAAGCCAGGCTTTTTGCATGGAACCAAAACACTAATCATCCAAGACAATGCTGGTCAAATTGTCCCTGCGCATTCTGTTTCGGCAGGATTGGATTATCCAGGCGTTGGACCAGAACATGCTCATTTAGCCCAAACAGGAAGAGTTCAATACCGAATGGTTACCGATGAAGAAGCACTGACTTCATTTTTGGAAGTTAGCCGAATAGAGGGAATCATTGTGGCTTTAGAAACAGCTCATGCTTTTTCCGTAGCAAAGCAACTAGCAAAAGAGCTTGGAAAGAAAAAAGACTTAATGATATGTTTATCAGGTAGAGGCGATAAGGATGTAGTGGAGGTTTTGAGAGTATTAGGCGAGGGGAAAAATGAGCAAAATCACTAATCTATTTCAGCAAAACAATAAAAAGTCTGCTTTTATCCCCTATTTTACTTTAGGCGATCCAAATTATTCAGCTTCCATAAATTATGGAAAAACCATTTTAGATGGAGGAGCAGACATACTCGAATTGGGAATCCCTTTTTCAGATCCTGTTGCGGACGGCCCAGTGATCCAAAGAGCAGTTGCTAGGTCCCTTAAGAATTCTTTTTCTTTTGATACAATTTTTCAAACGACGGCAGAGATTCACAAACATAAGCCAGAAACTCCTTTGGTTTATTTGAGCTACTTCAATCCAATCTATCATTGTGGGATTCCATACTTTCTAGATCGAGCCAAGGCTTCTGGAATCGAAGGATTAGTGATTCCTGACCTTCCTTTTGATACCAAAGAAAGCGAAGATCTTTTTAAAGAATTGAGAAAGCGTGATATGGATTTGATTCATCTAGTAACACCTGCTACAAATAAGAAGCGAATGACCGCTTTGAGAGAAACTTCGTCCGGATTTATCTACTACGTAACTTCGTTCGGTGTTACTGGCGAAAGGAGAGAATTTTCCTTAGATTTAGAGTCTCGAATCAATCACTTAAAGGATTTTTTAAAATTACCGATTTGTGCCGGATTTGGCATTTCTACCCCCGAGCAAGCCAGTTCCATTGGTAAGTTTGCCGATGGGGTTATCATTGGTTCCGCGATCCAGAGAATCATAGAAGAAAATGAGGGTGATCAAACGGTCAGTTCATTGAAAAGCTATATATCTTCCATCCGCAAGGGCATAGACGAGGCTTAGAAAACTTCAAAGGGACAAGAAAAACAATTGAGCTTATAGGTTTTTTGGTATTTCCTTTCCAAGAAGTAGCGTAAATGCTCGAGAGGAAGTATGTCTGAAAAAAAAGAACCCCGCTTAAAAATCATCGATTATCTTTTCCTCTTTCTTGCCTTGATCGGTTCCATCGGAATCACAACGGCGGCAATTTGGCCCGATTGGGAACACGAATTAACTCTTTTAGTCGCAAGCACCTTTTTACTTTTACTTAGCTCTTACTTTGTATATAAAAGCATTGAGCGCGTTTCCAAGGACAAACAAAAAACGGGCTCTCTATGGCTTTCCTTTGTGATTGCCATGCTCATGTACACTCTGGTCAACGCATTTCAGCCGGTTAGAGATCTAGAAGAAAGTTCTGTTTCTGCTCGTTTTTCATTTTTACGTGGAACGAACACCAAATCCGAAAAAGAAAACGAATCGGGAAGAATCGAATACATTCAGTTCCAACCTCCACCTAAAGCTAGAACAGATATCAATATCATTGGAATCACCACAGAGTCTCTGGAAAAACTCCAAGGGACCTGGCCTTTGCCTTGGAAATTCTATGCCGATATCATTGATACATTTAAAGATTCTAACAACCAGGTCATGTTCGATATTTTCTTCGTAGATTACAAAGAAGGTCAAACAGAAGAAATGGTTTCTGCCCTAAAGAAGAACAAGAATGTTCTCTTTGACTACCCGATGGAAACCAGTTCCGAATCGAAGGAAGCTGTTTTAAATCTAGAAAAGCGAATAGAAGTTTTGCGTCGATTTAAACTTAAGAATGTTGTGGATGAAAATGACTTGGGAGTTTCTTGGGTTAAGTTTCCACAACCTCCTATCGAACCAATAGGTGAACTTTCTTCAGGACTTGGGTTTGCGAATGTCAAAAAGGACGAATCTGGCTTAAACAGAAGAATGCCTCTAGTTGCAAAAGTTCTCAATTCCGGACCAAACCACGAAACCGAATATTTCCCATCTATTGATCTTTTGATAGCCTGTCAGTACTACGGAATCGAAGTTTCACGAGATGTAGAAGTGGTTATGGGGAAGTATGTGAGACTTTCCAACATACCTAAAAAGGAAATTAGCAATTTCAATCGTAAAACCCTGAAAGTCGAAACTAGGGACATCATGTCCGTTCCTAATGAAAAAAGGGAAATAGTCATTCCGATCGATGAGGAAGGGCAGATGGAAGTGAACTTTGTAGGCGGTCGTTACTCTTTTCGGCAATATGAGCTCTTTGAAGTTACAAATGATTGGTCATCTGAAATGCTTGAGGCTAACCAAATCAATAATCAGATATTTCTAGTGGCAATGTATTATGCAACGGGTCGAGGAGCTTCTAAAGACTCCCACCTTTCGCCATTTGGTGATATGTCAGGGATTGAACACCACGCGCAAGCTATCAACACAATTCTGAACCAAGACTTTATGACATCAGTTCCAAGTTGGGGAACATTTTTGATCTATATCGTTTTGGGCTTAACAATCGGTTTTTTACAGCCACGGCTAAAAACACATTGGGGATTCCTGGTTATGGTTTCTCAATTGATTCTCTATGGAATCGCATCACTTTATTTGTTTCAGACGTTTAACATAATCACAGTGCTACCTTCCGTAACAATTGAGCAGATAGTAGTTTTTGTTGCAATCATCGGATTTAAAATTTTAACCGAGGAAGAAAACGTAAAATACATCCGCCAAACTTTCTCTAAATTCGTTTCCAAGGATGTTGTGGATGAACTCTTAAAGCACCCAGACAATATTGCTTTGGGAGGTTCACGTCGAGAAATCACTATCTTCTTTTCCGACATCAGGGGCTTTACGACTATATCGGAGGCCTTGGGTCCTGAAGATCTTGTTAAATTGTTAAACGAATACCTGTCGGCAATGACAGATATCATCATTGAGTACAAAGGCACCATTGATAAGTATATGGGGGATGCCATCATGGCATTTTGGGGAGCACCCGTTCCTTTGGAAGATCATGCTTACTATGCTTGTGTTGCCAGCTTAGCCCAACTGGATTACTTGAAGGTTTTACAAGGAAAATGGAAAGAGCGCAATGTCCCAGTCATTGACATAGGGCTTGGACTCAATTCTGGGCCTGCAGTTGTTGGTAACATGGGCTCTTCCCACCGAATGGAATATACATGCATGGGAGACACAATTAACTTAGGTTCTCGTTTAGAGGGTTCTAATAAAATGTACGGAACAAATATCATCATTTCCGAATACACCTATGAAAAAGTAAAAGAAAAAGTGGTTGCCCGAGAATTGGATTTGGTTCGGGTCAAAGGCAAGACACAACCAGTTCGAATCTATGAATTGGTCGGGATCAAAAACCCTTCGGATAAGGAAAATATGAAACGACCTCTCACCTCGGTCGTTTCTTAATGTCATGGAATGCCTCTTTATCCCTATCTAGATAGGATCGAACTCCCCGAAGATCTACGCAAATTCAGCGAATCCGACCTTCTCGGAGTTTGTAGCGACCTTCGGGAATTCTTAGTCGATACCCTCTCCGACGTCGGAGGGCATTTTGCTAGCAATTTGGGTGTCATTGAACTGACCGTTGCACTTCACTATGTCTTTCAAACTCCTGTAGACCGCCTCATTTGGGATGTAGGACACCAGACCTATCCGCACAAAATCCTTACAGGCAGAAAAAAATCTCTCACAACGGTGCGGAAATTTGGTGGACTTTCCGGTTTTCCCAAAAGAGAAGAATCCATCTATGATTTGTACAACACTGGGCATGCTGGAACTTCCATTTCTCAAGCTTTAGGAGAGGCATGTTCTCGAGATCTACTTGGGAAAAAGCATAGAGTTCTCGCTGTGATTGGAGACGCTTCCATTGCAACTGGTATGGCTTTAGAGGCAATGAACCATGGCGGGCATATAAAACCGAACATGTTGGTTATTTTAAACGACAACTACATGTCCATTTCAAAAAACGTAGGTTCCATTTCAAATTATCTAAACCACATCATTACATCCCAGTTTTATAACAAAGGAAAGGCGACTTTTTATCGATTTTTAAAATGGATTCCGTTGATTGGTCCAGCTCTTCAGGAATTCGCTCATAAAATGGAGAACTCCTTCAAACACTTTATGCTTCGGCCTGGTGGACTTTTTGAAGATCTAGGTTTTCACTATTTCGGACCCATTGACGGACATGACGTGCACCGCCTAGTGAAAATGTTGCGCAACGTATCTCAAATCGAAGGTCCAGTACTCCTCCATGTCATCACTCAAAAAGGCCATGGGTACAAGCCAGCGGAAGCCGATCCCATTAAGTATCATGGAGTTACTCCATTTAACAAAGAAGATGGTAAAATGGCGGCAACTGATTCACAAAAAATCAGTTTATCTAAAATAGTTGGAAAGACCCTAACCTATATTACGGAAAAGAATCCAAATATAGCAGTAATCACACCAGCTATGATCGAAGGATCAGGGCTTAGGGAATACCAAGAAAAATTTCCAAATCATACTTTTGATACGGGAATAGCTGAACAGCATGCTCTCGGTTTTGCGGGAGCAATGACATCAGGTGGAATCATTCCCTTCATGTGCATCTATTCAACTTTTTTAACTAGAGCTATGGATCAATTGGTGGAAGACATTTCTCTAATGAACTTGCCTGTGCGTTTTGTCATCGATAGAGCAGGGATAGTAGGTCCAGATGGAGAGACGCACCAAGGACTATCCGATATAGGTTATCTGTTAGGGCTTCCTAACATGAGCCTTTTAATTCCTTCTCGTCCACAAGATATTGTAGATTCTTTATATTTCATGAGCGATTTTGAAGAAGGACCAATTGCCATTCGATTTCCAAAGGACAATGGTGATTTGAGAGAACTTAAATTCCAAGAACCAGGAAAAATCAATTTTGGAAAAGCAAGGGTTGTATCAAAAGGTAGAGATATAACCCTTATAACAGTAGGACCTATGGTCGACGCCGCAATTGGAATTCAGAAAATTCTAGAAGCGCAGGGTTTAGAAGTTGGAGTTCTGGACTTGTTCTGGCTAAGACCTTTAGATCTTGAAACCATTCATCAAGTTCTGAACGACACAGCCCAATTCGTCTTAATTGATGAGAGTTATTTGCACTCTGGATTTTCTGGGTATTTTTTAAACGAAGTCTCCCCCATTTACCTTTCTAGGTTTTTAAAGACTTTTGCTTTGCCAGGAGAGCCGATTCACCACGGAGAACGATCTCAAGTTCTAAAAAAATACAAGCTGGATTCTGAAAGCATTGCCCAAGAAATCCTGGGGCTTCTCGGAAAATAAAGTTTTCAAGCGAACGGTAAGGATCTCCGAAAATAAAAGAAAAACGGGGCACATCTTTGTCTTCATCAAGCAACAATTTATTCGAACTCGCAAAAGACTATTTTAAGGCAGGAGATACAGATCGATCTGAGTATTTCATTCGGGCTGTTTTAGAAGTTGAAGAGAACGAAGAAGCCTATTTCTATTTGGGTCTCATTCAAAATTCATTGGGAAAAATGGAAGAAGCATTAACATCTTATTATAAAGCAGTTTCGTTAAACCATGAATATGGAAATCCATGCAATGAAATTGGAGTTCTTTTGCTTAGAATGGGAAAAGACAAAGAATCAGTGTATTGGTTAAAAAAATCTATCCGTTGTTCAAAAAATGATGCACCTCATATTTCGTTCTTCAACTTAGCTACCCTATACAAACTTTGGAATAGACCTGAAAGAAGTTTACAATATTTACATAAAGCAATGGAGATTAAGAGTGATTTCCCAGAAGCTTTAAAAATGTGGGAAGAGATCAAGCAAAATCAAAATTAGTTGGCAATGAAATTTCTATTGGATCTGAGTGAACTAATATCTCTCTGGTGATCAAGGGAGTTTTGAAGTAAACAGAATCGCCTTCCTCTTCTAAATAGTTTGCCAAAGAGGTGGCGGCATTCCAATCGAAGCGAAACAAGATTTTTGGACGTTCGGGATCCAGAGCAAACACATTGCCATCTGGACTTTGAAAAATCTCCCATTGCGATTCTAGAGTAACTCTTCCATCATCCGAAGTAAACAGAATCTCTCCATCCTGCTCTAAGATATTGGTTATATGGCAAGGATATCCAGAAATGGATAGGTATCCGTTTTCACTCAGTTCACCAAAAACGTTTTCTATATAAACACCATGCGAGTTCTCTTTAAGATTCTCGCGAAAGTATCTTAAAATGCTCGGATGTGTGATTTCATTTCCACGGAAAATCCATCTATCAAAACTATCTATTGTGATTTCAGAATCAAATTTTCGCGGCATACTATCCTTACTGTTTGTATCTGTAACAAAATCCGCGCCATACTGGAATTTGCTCCTTTGCCTCGTATGTGTGAGTTGTATGGCCTCTAGAATCCATTGTTTCAAAGCCTAGTCCGTCTACAGTTTGCTTGGATTTATTGGTGATCCAAATTCCATCCAATTTTCGCTCAAAAAGTTCCTTCCTGAGCTTATCTTCTTCTAAGTTGCCACCTTCGTGGTTTTTAATCACCATTTCCCCGACAATTTGAAAGGCACGGGTTGGTCTATCTCTTCGAATTTCTACTTCTTCCCAAGATCGATAGGCATACCTGGAATGATAGACCGTATAAGATTGATCCGGAATAAACTCAATCGAGCTGCAACCCAGAAAAAAACAAAAAATCAGAGAACTTAGGATTTTTGGATTCATTCCAGTGATTTAGACAAAAATTTGCTATACAATTTCTAAAAAACCATAGTATGAATGGAGACAGGCAAGCAAAGACTCAATGGAAGACCAATCCGAAGCGGGAAAAAGACAAAGAGAAAACGTTCTAAAAATCGGATTCGCTACATTGGATGAAATTGAAGAGAAAGTCAAAGCCTTTCGAGTAATGAACCAAAACGCGATCAAAAAGCGGTATATCATTACTCGTGATCCCATTTTCGATGGGAACGGAAAAGCCCTTCTACAAAAAGCCCAAGAAATCGATGTTTCTGCGGCAAAACTCCTGCGCCGCCATTTCAAAGGATCTGATTCTTTTAAAGTTTTTCAACCAGATGAGGGTCTAGTTATCATCTCTGACATGACAACCATGGAAGGGGTAACCTTTTCTATGGATATAGTTACACAAATCATGAATCTCGGGGGCGGTGCTTACGAAGGATTTATTGATAGAGTCGATAACTTCGAAGACTTCAATACTCTTTTGAAAAAGAACTTGTTTCCGCGAATGATCATCATTGGCTATTTGCCCAAAGAAAAAATCCAAACTGAAATTATCAACTTTGTGAAAGTAAAGCGCATCGATAACTATATCCGAGCATTAGAATTAACTCATACTTTGCACAAACCTGCTTCTTACTTCCCAAAAGTAAAACAGGTAAACATCTCACAAGAAGACCCTAGGTCCTGGGGTCGATTTGTAGTAGAGATTGTAAGAGAATACATTCGCCCCTATTTCGTCGAAGAAGTTTAGACTTCGTAAAAAGCCATGTTTTCGGCAAGTTCTTTCGGAAGCGTTCCGCCGTTTGCATCTGCGTACTTCTTGTACTTGTTTTCTTTGTCTTTCATGTCTCGATTGCGAATGTTTTTGAATTTGTTGTGCAATTCGGAGAATGCTGGCTGAGCACAGACTTTGTCTCGGATCGGTTTTGCAAAAGGAACGTGCCGATAAAAAATGCCTCGAACCACTCGGTTGCATCTCTGAACACCTTCTGATTCGTATTTTACCCAGAGGATATAATCGTTTGCAAACTTATCTCTTTCGGTTCTAAACCTTTTAAATTCCGTTGCGATCTTTTCTTTTTGTTCCAAGGAAAGATCTTTGCTCTTTTTAAAAAACTGCGTATAATCTGTGTATTCTGCGGTTAGAGATGGAATTCCCACGTTGTTCCAATCTGGTCCTAAAACACTTTTACAGAGTTCCCATCGGAAAGCGGCTAGAGCTTCCATTAAGAAAGTTTTTAGATCCCCAGTGACAAAAATGGGAATTGTGATTCGACCCCGGGATTCCTTGGAACCAGATCCTCTAAAGATCGAAAGATCTTGCCACATCATCACCTTGTTTCCGATAGATGGTACTATGACAAAGTCTGGAGACACGGATCGATTGATAAATTCACTTTTTATGCCAATAGCTTCATTTTTATAGATAACTTCTCGATTGAAGACCGTATAGTCGACTGCCATAATCTCTTTCAAAGCCTTGTCTACGATTTCGGGTGTCACATAGCATTTATCAAGCGGGATTGTCACATGATACTTTGTGAAAATAGGGAAGTGGCTTCCTACACTTCCTGAAGTCAATCTAACATTTGGCTCATACATTGCCGAGACTTCATAGGCTAAGCGAGCTTCGCCACTATTGTAATCGGGTGGGATGTCCTTATCTGACTTGATATTGCTATCTTTCAGATCTAGTTTCAGTTTTTCCCAATACGCTTGTCCCAATTCATCCACTGAAGTTGGCACTGTTTTTTCATAAATATTGTTCAGCCAATCGGAACCAAAATGGATGGGCATTCCGCCTTTGTATTTGGGTTTCTCAAGGCGATTGAACAATTCTACAATATGTGATTCATCGAGCAAAGATTCGTCGAAAAACCCGAATTTTAGCATCAATTCAACGGCAAGAGGTCCTTTGTTTCCATTGTTTTTGTATTTAATAAAGGACTTAGCATGGATATCCCAATAGGTTTTGCCGATGGCACGTCTGATTTTTCTGTTCTCAGGTTCTGGATCCAATGGGTTTTTGAAAGTCTTAAGTTTGATCATCAAAGAGGAAAACTCTCTCACTGCTTCTGGATCGGCACCAGAAAAACTAAGGATCTGGCTAGCTGAATTCAAAAGCTCCCCTCTGAGATGGTCAAGATCTACTCCAGCGCTAATCTCTCCGTCTGCGGCAGGTACCGAGACTGGAGCTTTCTTTTCGGACAACTCAGAAGCATACTTCTTCGCCATTTCCGCTCTTTTTGCATCCAATTTTTCTAGGTTAGGGGAAGTTTCTGAAAAATTGGATCCAAAGATTTGTCGAAATTCTTCTTGGTGTTCCTTACATTGTTCCACAAACCATTGCAATGTGGGCAGTAGAGCTGATGCAGAAATGGGAGAATATCCAGTAGAAAAAAGTTCTAAAAGGTTTAGGTATTTGTCTACTAAGGATTGGTTGTTTCCAAACAATCCTCTTAAACTTTCTTTTAGTTCCAAGACTTCCTTGGAGAGTAGATCAAACAATTCTCTAAAGGCTCGAACATAGCTTTTCGATGCAAGTTCAATCAAACTGGGATCAGCTTCAAATAAAGCCTGAGAAATGTTTGGCTTAACATTGAGAATCTTGCGAATGAAATGAAAGTCGTTTTCGTTCCAGTCTATCACCTCGGGATAGTTGTTCCCAAAGAATTCACCGTGGGACTCTTCTAGAAAAATAATCCCAGGTTCTTCTGGTAATATCCCACCCATCTCAAAATAGTTTGCCAGGTTGTTTCTAATCTTAAACAAAACCGGATCTATGAGCGAATCAACCCTGGTGACAGGTGAGCCTGGAGTTACATCGGCGAAAATGGAGGGATTTAAACAGTAGTAGCTGGTTCCTAAATTATCAAAATTTCTTTGGACTTTGGAAACTAAGACTCGGATCTGAATGCACTTTTTATAAAGTTCTGTGATTTCTTTTAAAAGAGTTCGAAGAGCCATCACACCGACAGAAATTTTTTGGGTTAGAGTCTTTTCTGCGTTGGTTTGATTCATCGTATATGTCGAGACAACGCAAGAACCTTTGGTTCGAATTGTATATGGGTAAGAAGAACCTTCTAACAAAGCAAAAATCCCAGGCGTTAAATTGGCACCTTCCAGCGAAAACAAAGGAAGTGTTTCGCCTTCGACAGTGGCCTCTACTCGAACCGATCCTTCATGCAAAATATTGAGGGAGACGGCTGTCTTTCCTTGGGTGAATAAAACCTCGCCTGGATTGACTGGAAGCTTTTGGTTATTTTTACTGGTATCTAGTGGCATACTTTCTTTCGTTCCTGATATGGCGTCTGATTGAAGTCTATTTGCAAAATACTTTTTAAAAAAATCATGCTCCCTAAAAAGTTAAATCTTACTCGTACTCAGTCAATTTCGGTTCCTGGCGATAAATCGCTTTCCCACCGCGCGGTTTTATTCTCTGCTTTGGCAAGCGGTAGCTCACAAATCATCGGATTTTTGGAAGGTGAAGATCCTTTAAACACCTTGCGTTCATTCGCAAAACTAGGCGTGAGCTTTGAGCGGCAATCCGACGGTTCTTATGTCGCTAAAAGTGAAGGGCCAAAAGCACTAACGGCAAAGCCAGGAACTGTTCTGGATTTTGGAAATGCGGGTACTGGCATTCGTTTGTCGGCAGGGCTCCTTAGTGGTATACAGGGATTAGATGTTCAGCTTACAGGCGATGAATCTTTGCAGAAAAGACCCATGGCTAGAATTTTGGCACCTCTTCAAGAAATGGGTGCGAAAATAAATGCAATCCATGCCAACGATAGAGCACCTCTTATGGTGCACGGATCTAAGCTTCGAGATTATAGCTATTCCAGTCCAATTGCTTCAGCACAAGTGAAAAGTGCGCTGATGCTAGCGGCTATTGCTTCAGAAGTAAGTTTAGATTTCAATGAACCGGAAAAATCCAGAGACCACACGGAGAACATGGTTCGATTCTTAGGTGGGGACATCCAGTTTCTCTCCGAAACTCAGTTTAAAATGAAGCCTCCCTACCAGTTCCAAGCTAACAAATTCCAGATCCCTGGAGATATCTCAAGTGCCGCTTTTTTTATTGTTTTGGCGCTGGCTTCTGAAGGGGAACCAACACTGATTCGAAACGTAGGACTCAATCCTTCCAGAATTGGGATACTTACCGTTCTAAAAGGAATGGGAGGTAGAATAGAAATCCAAAATCCAAGGACTGCTTGCGGAGAAGAAATCGGTGATCTTCTCATTTTCCCTTCCAATTTACAAAAGATTTCAATCGAATCCGCTCTGATCCCTTCCATTATTGATGAAATTCCTATTTTGGCAATTGCTGGGTTGTTTTCGAAAGGCGGTTTCTCTATTCGAAATGCCAGTGAGTTGAGAGCAAAGGAATCCGATCGAATTTTAAGCGTTGTGTCCAACTTACAAAAAATTGGTGTGCAGGTTCAAGAGTTTTCCGATGGATTCGAATTTGACGAAGTAAAAGAAATCCATCCAGCAAAAATTCTAACGTATATGGACCATCGAATCGCAATGAGCTTTTCCATTCTATCTCGTCTAACTCAGCTTCCGCTTGAAATGGACGAAACAAGTTGGGTCGACACTTCATTCCCTGGATTCTTTTCCTACTTGCAGGCATTTGATTGAACTCAAAAGTGATCGCTTTAGACGGTCCAGCTGGTTCTGGAAAAAGTACCGTAGCAAAGCTTGTCGCACGTGAATTGCAATTTCAATATGTGGATTCTGGTGCTCTGTACCGAGGCCTTACATTTTCACTTTTAACTTGGTGTAAAGCAGAAGGTTCGAAAGAGTTTTCTGATTTTACTTTTGATCTGCATGCAAGTTTAAAAACCAAAGCTGAACCGATTTCAACTCGCTTTTGGAGTTTGCCAATTGAACTGCGATTTTCTTCCACAGGGGAAAACCAGATTTATTTGCAAGACCAGCTTCTGTTGGAAGAAATCCGAAGTCCGGATCTCACGCGCTTGGTACGTTTTGTGGCGGACAAACCCTTGTTTCGGAATTTTGTCAATTCCAGGCTCCATGGTTTAGCTAAAATCCAACCCTTAGTTCTGGATGGAAGAGACATTGGGACTGTCGTTTTTCCCGATGCCATGGCAAAATTCTTTTTGACTGCCAGTTCTAGGATTCGTGCCATTCGACGCCAAAAGGAATGGTTGGCCAAAGGGACAACTGTGGACCTAGATCAGCTCGAACAAGAAATCATAGCCAGGGACGCTTCTGATGAATCCCGTGAAATTGCCCCCCTTCGCCCTGCTTCTGACGCAATCCCTATTGACACAAGCGATATGGATTCGGAAGCTGTCGTAAAGGCTATCCTGTCCCAGCTTTCCAGGTCTGGACAAATCTGAGTTTTTAAGTCCCGGTAAACATTGAATTCAACCAACCCACCCTCCTCCTCCAAAAACGAGAACTCATTCGGCAAATTGCTAGAGCAATGGGAATCTCAGTCCGAACAAGAAAAAGAAGCGAACTCTGGTCGCGGTCAACTAATCGAAGGAACTGTAGTAGATGTAAGCCCAGATACGGTTTACCTTGATATAGGCGAAAAGTCAGAAGCTAGAGTCCCTAGAGAAGACTTTTCCGAAACTCCAAAACGTGGTGAAAAAATCACTGCGATTTTAAAGCGCAGAGCCGAGGGCGTAGCTATCCTTTCCAAGAAGGAAGCAGACCAACGGGTAGGCTGGGAATCAGTAAAAGACGCATTTAGCAATGGATATCCGATCAGTGCTAAAATCGTAGATGATATAAAAAACAAAGGTTATCTAATTGAAAGTGAGGGCATTCAAATGTTCCTCCCTGCATCCCATGTAGGCGTTCGCTTCAAAGAAGCCACAGAGGGTGGAAAAGAATTCCAGGTCAAAATCATTGAAATAAATGATAAAACCAAAACTGGCGTTGTCTCTCGAAAAACACTCCTAGACGAAATCAACGGAGAAAAGTGGGAAGAACTTCTAACTAAAGTTAAAATCGGAGATAAGATCACCGGTAAAGTTGTTAAAATAGCTAACTTTGGGGTATTTCTTTCCATTTATGAAGTTGTTGGCTTACTTCGACAAAGCGATATATCTTATAAGAAATTTGCTCCATTTAAAACCGACTTTGAGATCGGCATGGAAGTGGAAGTTGTGGTCTTAGAACTCGATAAAGAAAACAACAAACTTTCGCTAGGTCTGAAACAATTGAAAGAAGACCCATGGGAATGGGCGAAACGAGAGCTTGAAAAGGGTATGGTTGTTCGCGGTCCAGTGACCAGTTTGACTAACTTTGGGGCTTTTGTTGAGCTTATGGAAGGTCTTGAAGGTTTGATCCATACTACCGAACTATCTTGGTCTAAAAAACCACCACATCCAAAAGACGTTTTGAAAAAGGGACAAGAAGTAGATTCTGAAATCTTAGACATCGACTTTGAAAACCGAAGGCTCTCTTTGGGTCTCAAGCAAACACTGCCAAATCCTTGGGATTCTCTTTCCGCGAACGTGCGTGCTGGCAACATATTGGATGGAAAGATCACTGGCATTACCAAATACGGTGCCTTTGTCGAAGTTGAAAACGGAATCGAAGGTTTGGTCCACATTTCAGATATTACTTGGGATGAAAGAGAAAAGAATCCTCTAGGTCTTTTGAAAAAAGGCCAAGACATTCAATACAAAGTTCTAGATGTAAACTTGGATGCACAAAGAATTTCTTGTGGTTTGAAGCAACTTACAGAGCATCCATTCGAAGGTCTCAGAAAGAAATACCCACCTGGAACTCTCGTGGAAGGAAAAGTCAAATCTTTAGTTAATTTTGGGGTGTTTGTGGAAATTGAGCCAGGCTATGAAGGTTTGGTGCATATTTCCGAAATCCCGGATGGTCGCAACGCAAACTTAGAAGAACTTTTCAAAGTTGGCGAAACGATCAAAACAGTTGTAGTCAAGATTGAGCCAAACAACAAAAAGATTTCACTTTCTATCAAAGACTTTGATAAAGCTGTGGAACGAGAAGAAATGGCGAAGTACATAAAAGAAGACGGATCTCCTTCCAGAGAGTCGATTGGTTCTTTTATGAACTTGAATAACAATCGATAGTTCATGGATAAATTTCAGTCTAAGAACGCCATAGACAAACGAAAAGAGTTTGAAGTAGCAAAGGATGAATTCGCCGACTTTCAAGGGTCGGCATCCGAGCTACTTTTTTTAAAGTTCTCGCGTTGGATTGGCAATCATAGATTGAAAATCGCCATTGGTTTTGGGGTGTTCTTTGTATCGATGACTGCAGTGATCAGTTATCTAGAGTATCGAGACAGCCAAATCCAAAAAGACACGGCAACTTTTGAAGAAATCGAAACCAAACACAAACGATCAAACGCCACGATTGATGTTAAAATCCAGGATTTCGAATCCTTTCTTGCAAACCATAGTTCGCATGCAATGGAGCTAAGAGTCTGGAAAGAACTTTCAGGGCTTTATGCAGAAAAAAAAGATTGGGAAAAAGCCGCTGAGTATATCGAAAAAGCAGGCAAAAGCATCGACCAACCCAAAGAAGTGAAGGCACTTTATTTCTATCTAGCAGGAAACTATAGAGACCAATCAGGAAAAGAAAAAGAGGCATTGGAAAACTATACAGTGTCTTCCAGTATCCTTGAAACTTCCAACGAAATTGCTTCCTTTAAAGCTTGGGCATTTTACCAAACTGGTAGACTGCGCTTTGCCGCGGGAAACAAGCAAGGAGCAAAAGAAATTTTAGAAAAGGTTCTCCGCATCGAAGCAAAAGGAATGGAAAATCTCGAAGAAGTTAAGCTTCTTTCGAGCTATATTTTACTCAAACTCGGAAAACCCTAGTGATCACAATAGCTTTACCCAAAGGAAGGTTAGCGGAAGAAAGCGCCAATCTTTTGAAGGAAAGAGGGCTATTGTCTCATGTCCCAGAAACGGACGGAAAGGAACTTACTTACGTCTCTCCAGACAAATCCATTCGATTGCTTTTTGTTAGATCGCAAGACGTTTGCACTTACGTAGAGGAATGTGCGGCAGATCTTGGAATCATCGGTTGGGACATCCTCCAAGAGGGGAATTATGATTTATTATGTCCCATTGATCTGGGGATAGGTGAGTGCAGGCTTTCTCTCGCTAGTTTTCCTGATTTTGACCTCTTTTCTTCGCGATCGAAAGTAAGAGTGGCTACCAAATACCCGGAACTCTCTAAATCTTTTTTCTTTTCGAAAGGGATCTCATGCGAAATCATTAAATTGTATGGTTCCATTGAGCTTGCACCTATAGTAGGGCTGTCCGACTGCATAGTAGATCTGGTTTCTACAGGCGGAACACTCAAGGCAAACGGTCTAAAAGAGATTGAAGTTATCTTAGAAAGCTCGGCCCGAGTCGTAATCAATCGAACATCCTACTACAGTCAAAATGCAGAAGTGATTCGAGTTCTCGAAGGATTAAAATAGGAAAATAGTTTGTTTTTGGGTGAAACTTCAAAACAATAGTCAAAACAATAACAATCCCATAGAGGAATCGCCATGGCAGTCCCTAAGAGACGCAAATCGAAATCGAAAGTCAGAACTAAAAGAGCTCACCATGCCATTGGGAAGCCCAACCTAAGCCCTTGTAGCAATTGCGGATCTTATGTGCTATCTCATCGGGTCTGTCCCTATTGCGGTTTTTACAAAGGTAAGTTGGTAGTTGCTCCAAAAGCTAAGAAAACAACCGAAGAAAACTAATTGATATGTGGGTAGCCGTTGACGCGATGAGCGGAGATTACGGCCCAGAATGCATCGTAGAAGGTGCGGTTCTAGCCGTCAAAGAATGGGGACTCTCTGTTGCTTTGGTCGGCGATGAACAAGAACTACTCGACTTCCTCTTAAAATACGATTACGATACAGAAAAGATAAGAATCATCCATTCTACCGAAATCATCGGCATGAATGATTCCCCATCTATAGCGGTTAGAGCTATGGAAGATTCCTCCGTTGTCAAAGCCATTCGACTGGTAGCCGAAAAAGAATGTGTGGGTGTATTCTCTCCGGGTAACACCGGTGCTACTATGGCGGCGGCATTGCTTCATTTGGGTCGTCTTCCTGGCGTTCTCAGGCCGCCCATTGCGGCACCAATCCCTCGTGAAACAGGTTCACCGGTATTACTGTTAGATGCAGGTGCAAACGTAGATTGCAAACCGGAATACCTGGCTCAATTTGCCGTAATGGGAGAAATTTATTCACGAGAAGTGTTTGGAATCCAGTCTCCGAAAGTTGGAATCCTCTCCAATGGGGAAGAAGACAAGAAAGGCAATTCGGTCACACTCCGCGCTTTTGATATGATGAAAAAAATCCCTTTTCAATTCATTGGAAACGTTGAGGGAAGAGATTTATATGGTGGCGGTCGCGAAGTCGATGTGGTCGTCTGTGACGGATTTATTGGTAATATTGTTCTAAAAGCAACCGAGGGTCTTGCCAAATCGATCTTCAACGTTCTCAAAAACTCTATTCGAGAGTCTAGCCTTGCACAAACAGGAGCTTTGCTCTTAAAACCAACCTTTGCCGCAGTAAAAAAACGATTGGACTATGCTGAGTATGGTGGAGCACTTCTTCTCGGTGTGGAAGGAATCTGTATGATAGGGCATGGCTCAAGCAATGCCCTCGCTGTAAAAAACGCCGTTCGAGTTATCACCGAATGTGCAAAACAAAACGTAAACGAAAGAATCGCATCCAAAATCGCGGAATCGCATGGGGTTTTTGGCGATAATAACAAGTAAATCGGATTCATAAAAATAAAGTTAAGAATCACAGGAGTATAAGATGATCAATTTAACAGGAAAATCGGCAATAGTAACGGGGGGAGCTCGAGGAATCGGAAAGGCTACCTGTTTAAAATTAGCTTCTTTTGGGGCTTCGATCGTGGTTGCCGACATGAACCCAGATACGACCAAGGCTACGGCTGAAGAACTGAAATCCAAAGGCTTTAAAGCAATTCCTTTTGTTGGAAATGTTTCCGTCGAAGAAGACGCTGTAAAATTAATCGAAGCTTGCAAATCCGAGTTTGGATCTGTAGACATCTTAGTAAACAACGCAGGTATTACTAGAGATACTCTTTTGATGAGAATGAAGAAAGAGCAGTGGGACGCTGTAATCAACGTAAACTTAACTGGAACTTATTTAGTCACTCAAGCCGCAATCAAAGTTATGATGAAACAAGACAATGGTGGCTCAATTATCAATCTTTCTTCTATTTCAGGAGAGAACGGAAACATAGGACAAACCAATTATTCGGCATCCAAGGCGGGCGTAATTGGTTTTACCAAAGCTGTGGCACTAGAGCTTGCATCTCGCAAAGTGCGATGCAATGCGATCGCTCCTGGGTTTATTGCAACTGAAATGACGGAAGCCATTCCTGACAATATCAAAGAAGGAATGATCAAAGCGATTCCTTTGAAGCGAGCTGGATTGCCTGAAGATATCGCTAACGGTATTGCATTTTTGGCTTCTGATATGGCGGCATTTATCACTGGTCATGTGTTAGATATCAATGGGGGAGGATTTCTTCCAGGCGGGGGACATTAGTCCCATTCGCTTAAAAAATCTTTTTTGAAAAAGAAAACCTCCCAGAATTGGGAGGTTTTTTAATTTTTAAAGCTTTTTATAAATCAAGAACTCTGCCTGGACTAAAACCAGGCAGAGTTTCTATTGTTTTACTGAAATTTATAAGCCTTATCGTCAATTATAAACTGTTTGGTTGTTGTTGCGTTTACATTCACTGTAGCGGCTTTCAATCTAGAGTTATTTGCTGAGCTATTGTTGTAAACAAAGTCAGATATTGTGCTGAGATCTGTTCTCCATCGGAAATCTGCTGGAACAGTATTGAGACTAGATACAGGGTGTCCTGCAATCAAAGCAGTCCATTCTGTTAGGGAACCATCATAATAAGTCGTCGGATAACCTAAAATGCTGATGGAAGCAAATCCATTGACCTGGGCCTCAAAGTTGGTTCGGCACTGGGAAACTACGGTTGTTCCTGTAGTCCAACCTGCATCAGCAAACAATTGTCTCAATGCCGCTTTGCTTTTGTACTTGTAACCATTCGTTTCTAAATCTGTTAAAACCGCATCGGTTACAGCTCCAGTGGCAGGAACTCCTTCAAATAGAGCTAGCCATGGAAATGCCTTGGCACCTTTGATACTTCCTTCGAACGGGATATAGTTTTTACTATCGCTTGCGATCGCAGTTGGAGGACCAGCGGAGTCCCAAGCAGTTGTGATAAATTCTCCAGCCACTCCAGTGGCTCCCACAGCTGTTCTATTGAATTGAGCACTGGGTCTTGCATCTACGATCAATTGTCTGGAAGTGAGTCCAGGGATATCAGTGGCTTGCGAGTTAGCCTGAACAATCTTGTAAACGTCTTCCAACCCTTGCGTAAGAATGGTTTGGTCAACTCGGATTTGTTTTACACTAAACCCTCCGTTGCTATTGGGAAGAGAAGAACGAGTCGTGCTAAGCAAAGAGGCATTGGAAGGAGCAAAGTTTCTGCGGATATTTCCATTTAGCAAAGCCAAGTTGCGGTTAGCGACTCCCCAATACTTTAACCAGTAAATTCCTCGAGCGGCATCTTGAACGGCACCGCCTTCGGAAGCCGCAGTTCCTCCTGGGGAAGCTACTCCAGCGGGAGTTAGAATTGTAGGACGATCCCCTGCTGTGGTGATTCCATTTGCAGTTCCAACAGCAAACACGATCAAGTCGGTTGTAGGGTTGATTCCAAATGCTCTCAACCATTCGTCTACTAGAGCTCCACTTCCTTGGTAACGTACAGTAGAACTGATTAGGCCAGTGTTTCGCACTTGGTTGAATCGAAAACTAGCTGAAGCAGTTCCAGCAGAAGTTGCACTAGCTGTAGGTTGATAATCATCCAAGAGGTAAACATAAACGCCAGCACTTGGGTTTTCTTTGATAAACCCAGCATTTGTATCTCCTGTTCTACGATTTGCCGCATCGGTCTGCAGAATGACCAATTTTCCTGTGATGCCAGTTGGCTTGTTGGTCGCCCAATTGCTCACCCAGCTCGCGAGTGTTGAACCTTCGATCAGACCAAAAGTATTTCTGGCATAATCGTCATTCGATTCGCTTGTGATCTCTGAAGCTGTTCGAATCGTAACTGCATTCGAAGCAGATAAGAGCAAAAGACCAAGAGCGCTTGAGTCGTCTTTCTTCTTAGGATTGCATTCAACGGCAACCAGAGCAAAGAGAGTCATTAGCAGAGGGAAAGTTTGTATTTTTTTCATGATAGTAGCCTCAATGTAATTTTTTTGAAATGCTTTGTCACCATACTGGAGGAGCCCCGCGATTCGTAAACAAAAAATTCCAATATAGCAGAAAAAACCTCGTAATGATGGATTTTTCGAACCCAGGAGCCTTTTTTCTTACTATCGCTGGCTTTTAAATTCAAGTTTATGTCTCTTGCGAACGTATATTCTTTAGTGCCGTGCACAGCAAATCCGTCCAAAATAACCTGATTACCGTTAAATGTTTTTCGGAAAAAACTGATCTTCTGTATTTTCTTACATTTACGCTTGCAAAAAAATCGAAAGTTTTCATCTTAAAAAAACGTTGGTTGCTGGATTCCAGTGATTGATTGAAAAACGAATTAATTTTGCCCCATCGTAAGAAAGATGGCTTGGAGGAACAAATGGCAGATTTCGAAAAGATTAAACAGATCATCGTAGAACAACTTGGTGTTGATGAGTCCGAAGTGAACCCTGAAGCTCACTTTATCAACGATTTAGGTGCTGACTCTTTGGATACAGTAGAATTGGTAATGGCTCTGGAAGAAGAGTTTGGTGTTGAAATCTCTGATGAAGACGCTGAAAAAATCCAGACTGTTGGCGATGTAATTAAATTCATCGACAAACTTAAAGGTTAATTATTTACCCATAGACCAGACCCTTGCAAAAGGGTCTGGATTTTTTCCTTTGGCAACAAAATCCGCACTTTCCTCTCTGAGTAGCGAAAGGCAATCTCTCCTCTCTGAACTTCAAAAAAAAACCAAAACAACATTCGTTGATTTAGGGCTACTTCACCAAGCATTTTGTCATCGTTCTTTTGCGAATGAAACAGGCTTCAAACAACAAGACAATGAAAGACTAGAATTCCTTGGCGATGCCATATTGGGATTGTTAGTTGTGGAACATCTTTATCTTTCTCTACCTAAAGGAAATGAAGGCAATCTAGCGAATCGAAAAAGCAAGATCGTTTCGGCTCCTGCTTTGGCAAAGCTTTCTCAAATCTACGGCTTCGGAAAATACTTGCTACTGGGAAAAGGCGAAACTGGGAATACGGAATTCAATGTTAATGTGTTAGCCGACACGTTTGAGGCATTCCTCGGCGCTTATTATTTAGATCAAAAAGAAAAAGGTTTGGAACGATGCAGAGAATTCTTACATCCACATTTGGAAGAATTGTCTCGATCGATCTTGGACTTTGAGGATACAAAAGATTTTAAGACCGTTCTCCAAGAATTCTGCCAAAAGAAATGGAAGTCTTTGCCTGAGTATCGATTGATAAATGAAGAAGGATCCGATCATGACAAACTTTTCACAATGCAGGTGTTGTTTGAAAACGAGTTTGTTTCAGAGGGCATCGGTAAAAACAAAAAAGCCGCAGAGCAGGCCGCCGCAAAGAAGGCTCTTTCCCAATTAGGGCTCCTATGATTGAGTTTTTTCTGAAAAAGAAAGGTCTCAGGGTGAGAGTTGCTGGTTTGGTCCAAGATTCTAAAGGGAAAATTCTCCTTGTTCAGCAAAAGAAAAAAGGGAAAAGTTATTGGCTTTTGCCCGGAGGAGGAATCGAATTTGGGGAGTCGGCGGTGGAAGCCCTGAAAAGAGAGTTTAAAGAAGAATTGGATCTAGAAGTAGCCCAAAGCGAGTTTTTCCTTTTGAATGAGTCCATCGATCCAAAGAAGGAGCGTCACTTGGTGCAGTTGGTTTTCTCTGTTAAAATCCAGGATAAAACTCCCGTTTTGAATCCAAAGGAAACGGCAATTTCTGGTTTCGGTTATTTTTCCAAAGAAGAAATTAAAAAATTAGATCTCCGTCCGAATATCAAAGATCTTATCCTTAAACCAAAGCTGAAAAAAGTATCCTATTTTAAAAGCGTCTGGGTAGATTAAATGAATGTAGCAGAACAAATTGTAACTGGAGATAATTTTTCTTACTCGATTTTCATTAACTCAGACTTGAATGGGCTAGCTGAGAAATGCAAGCAAATCCCAAAAATCTCCAAACTTTTCCTCATCACAGAACGGGAGATAGCTGGAATTTATCAAAAATTCCTAGAAAAAGAATTCCGAAATTTAGAAATCCCGATCCATTTCATTTATGTGAAAGGTGGAGAAAAGAACAAGCACCACGATAAACTTAAAAAAGTTTATGAAGAACTAATTTCAGAAAAGGCAGATCGAAATTCCGTTCTAATTGCATTCGGCGGAGGAGTGATTGGGGATTTTACTGGATTCGTGGCGGCAACTTTCCTACGAGGCATTCGGTTTATCCAAGTTCCAACGACATTACTTGCTATGGTTGATTCCTCCGTTGGGGGAAAAGTCGCGGTGAACATAGATAAAGGTAAAAACATGGTGGGTGCATTTTACCAACCAACTTTTGTTTTTGCGCCTTTGTATACTTTAACAACAATTTCAGAAAAGGATTGGAGATGTGGGCTTGCAGAAATTGCAAAACATGCCTTCCTTTCTGGTGGCAATTTTTTAGAACGGCTTTCTCAATTCACAAATTCAGATTTTAAGGGCGATTCAGAAGCGGTTCGTTTTGGGATCCAAGAAAGCATTGCTTTCAAAGCAAGCGTTGTCCAAGAAGATCCTAAAGAATTGGGAAGACGGGCAATCCTGAACCTAGGACATACCACAGGCCATGCCATTGAGTCGCTTACAAAGTATGAAAAATACTCCCATGGCGAGGCTGTTGCCAAGGGCCTCGTCACAGCACTTCTGCTTTCCAAGAAAATTCTGGGATTCTCGGAAGATCATCTTGCGCATGCGCTAGGATTACTTAGAGGATTGGGACTATCTGTTAAAATCAAAGAAAAATCCACTGACATTTTGGAACATATGTACTCAGATAAGAAGAAAGAAGGAAACAATCTAAAATTCGTTTTACTGAGAGACTTTGGTCAACCTGAGTATGGTGTTTCCGTTGAACCAAGAGTGATTATTGAGGCGATCAAAGAGCAAAAGGCTATGGATCTATTTTGAACGGAAACCTGAAAGACTTTTACGCGGATTTGAATCCCAGGCTTTTGCTAAGCCATAGTGATCGTTCTTTTGCTGAGACAATGATCGTTTTCGTCTACCTATTACTCTTTTCCGTATTGGTATACCGACTTCTGATCTTTATCCTAGAGAAGGTTCGTCCTGCAACTGATACAGCCCACGAATACAATCGTCGAAAGGTGTTTAGAACTAGCTTTATTGCAGTTTGTGTGTTTATCTATTTCCCAATCATTTTTTCCAGTTTAGAATTTTTGCCAACGATGTTGGGTTTTGCGGGAGCCGGCATTGTAATTTCCTTAAAAGAGTATTGGTTAAACATTATTGGTTGGATGCTAATTCTTGGGAGCAATGGATTCAAAGTGGGAGATCGTATAGATATTGATGGAGTCAAAGGCGACGTAGTCAACATTGGTTTTTTGAAATTTTCATTAGTTGAAGTGTCAAACGATTTAAAAAGCGAACAGTCCACAAACAGACTCATACACTTTCCCAATTACTTTATAGTGAACAACAAATTCTTCCTGGTCTCGGATACTATGGACTTTGTTTGGGAAGAGATTCGGCTAACTTTGGATTTAGACTCAGATTGGGAAAAGGCAGAACAGATTTGCTTGGAAATCTTAAACAAAGAAGTTAATTTTACTGTAGAAGACATAGAAGAAAAAATAAAAGAAGTCTCCAAAAACTACTTAGTTCGAATTGGAGCCACAACGCCTATCGTCTATACAACGATTGAACCTGAGGGTTCAATTTTATTGAGTTTACGATTTTTAACTCCCATTCGAGCAAAAAGAACAAATCGCTCCTTGCTATCGAGGGAGATACTCAAGAGGTTTAAAAATGAGCCAACCATCCAATTCAAACGATAACCCTGTTCTTAGTTTTTTCGGAGCTTTTGCATTTGTTTTGTTGGGTAGCATTGCATTTTCCCCCTGCAAGGGAAATGGCATTCGACCCGTCCAGGTTCCAGCCAATGCTGAATACAATCGGAAAACCAATATATACGTAGCCCAGGTTGGCAACAAACAACTGTCTTATTTTAGAAAAGGTGAATTGATTTCAGAAAAAGAAGTCAATGCTTATGGGATCTTGGATGGTGAAAGTAAAACCTTTTATTACAAGGATAGCTCACTTTTGTCCCAAGGAAGTTTTCAGAATGGGGAAAGAACTGGAAAATGGATTTGGTTCTTTCCCAATGGGAAACCATACATAGAACTCAATTTCACTCCGGGAGTTCGAAAGAAAATTTTCTGGATGGCACTGATTGAATGGGGCAATGAAAATGGAGCATATTTTCGTTACTATCCCTCTGGGAATCTCCAAGAAAAGGGTTTCTACGATGGAGGAAACAGAAATGGAGATTGGGTTCGATACTATCCCGACACCAAAATTGAAAGCAAAGGTTCTTTCTTAGAGGATAAAAAAGTTGGGGAATGGCTTTACTATTCGCCTAATGGAACAAAAGAAGCTTATGAGAATTACTCACAGTCAGGAGACTTACTGCAAAGACTCCTTTTTGATCTAAATGGAAAACTGCGATGCGAACAAAAGGGCGAATCACAAGCGAACTGTTTCAATATCTGATATTGTTTCGAGCTTTCGAGTTCTAGAGATTAGTAGATTCTTCTAATATTCCAGCTTCTTTCTGCAAAAATTCCGTATTCCAAGTTAAAATCCGAAACAATACGACAATGGATATGCTCAGAACAAATGTAACAAAAAGCAAAGTGAATGCGTTTTTCAAAAAACGAAACTGTAGGTAAGCAAAGCTAACGAAAAAAGTTTTAAGTTTTGTGTGGGAGGGTTGACCGGAGTATTTAGCATAATTGTAAACATAAAAACCAGAGAGTAAAACCATTAAGAACCCAAGGAGAATTCCAAATTCTTTGCTGTAGTGTTTTTGAAGGGAAAAAAGTGGAATGTAAACTAGATTCCCAAAGGCAATTCCAAAAACTAGAATCAAAGAAAAATGAAGAAGGATTTTGAGATAAGAGTTTTTTGCGGATGGCTCTTGAGGTCTGCCTTCTTCATCCAGCGAGGCGGAGTGCTTTAAAAGTAAAAAAGCATCCAATTCATTTCTAAACTTTCGAATCCAAAAAAAGGCACCAATCCCCAAGAAGGTCATAAGCAAGATAAAAATTCCAACCAAGTATGCCCACAAGGCGCCATCTAATCCTAGTTTGATAAACGTGAATCCTTGCTGAAGCCCAAAAGGGAGACCCAAAATATATAGGATGCGATGCAAATAGTAAGAAAACCAGGCTCGATTTTGAAAAGCGAAGAAGGCACTTAAGGAAAACAAAGCAAAAAAGATTTGGACCCCGAGTAGGATTTCTTGTCCTATCAAGATTCTCCGCATTCTATCTAAAGTTTCTTCCGGTTCGGTGTCTGGTGGCAATTTCTGATTTTCTAATTCGGAAATAAAGCTCTGCAAGGCTCCTATTCGGTGCAAAACACCAGGAGTGCGAACCAACACTGGTTCTGCGACTTGGCTAGACTCAACGGCTTCTACACTTTGTTCAGGCAAAACAAGTTCAAAATCCAAAAAAACAGATAAGCTGACCAAACAGAAATAGAAAACGGGAAGAATGGTTAAAAAGCTTTTCTTGAAATGGAACATTGTTTAAAGAAAAATAAAGACAGCACCACCGATGATAGCCGCTAGAGAAAAGAAAATTAAAAACGGCAAAACATTAAAAGAATCATCTGCCTTTCGATTTGCCTGAATTTTTTCCATTTTAGAGTGAGTTTGTGAAACCGCTGATGTCAGAAGGGGAGCCGCACCTTGACTCGCATCGAATGTCTTGATTTTTACAGAGTTCTCTTCTTCAGAGATTTTTCCGTAGATTTGTTCGTTTAGTTTGATCACTACCTCTGAGCTGTTTTTGGAATGTCCAATGTTTACGATTTTAGCTGGGACTTGTTTGATGATCCCCGATTCATCCTTTAGATCCATGGAATTTATGATAGAGTCCGTGACTCCATCCCCAGGCATCAAACGGACATATACTGTTTCTCCCACAGAAATAGTGTTTAACGGTTTTCCTGCAACAGGTGACAACTGGAATCGGAACTGAACCAATTGTTTGTCCGGTGGAACATAAAACCCAGTGGAAGAAGTAGAGGTAGGTATATCAGACTTTACGTCTTCTTCTACCACTGTTGTTTTTCCTAAATCCTTTGGTTCAATCAGTTCATAATGTAGTTCGATCTTGGGATCCGAGTGCCCTGTTGTTTTGTGATGCAATTGATAGAACAAGAACTGAATTCGATCTTGTTGGTTGTGATCCATATAATGTAAGAGCTCTTCTTTGAAGCTCTCAGAGTTAAAAGTTGCTTTTAGAACCTCTTGGAGTGACTTACTTATGTTCTTGAGTTGCTCAGATTTGTAGACAATTCTTTGGCATCGGTTGCAAAAGTCCTGGAAAGTTGAACGGACAGGCAAAAGGTTATTGGGAGTACCACTAGCCACGCACTCGAATTTTTTAATCTCGGTCTCTTTGGGATCAATAATGCAGGTAACCATGGAATAAACAGTGTTGGCATCATCTCGGAGAACAACTTTTAGAGAATACAAGTTCTGATTTTCGGGCATAAGGTTCTTTTTTGACAGCATCGCTTGGCAAAGGAAACCTGTCAAAAAGATTAGGAAATGGGAATTGTTACACTTATAGCCACGCGGTACATTCGAGGTTCCCGAGTCCTTGGGTTTCTTTCTATCAAATCGAGACTTTCTTTTTTGGTAATGATGACGGGGGTTTCCCTTTTGGTCGTCGTTTTATCCATTTTCAACGGATTCCAAAAACAAGTTAAAGAATCGCTTTGGCAGGGTGGACCTCATATCACAATCGAAAACGCCTTTGGCTCTGGCTCCATATCCAACTACCAAGCAGTCATAGACCATTTATTAGCTGATGAGGTTCTGAAAAAGAACATTATCTCCATTGAGGGAAACATCACAAGTCACGGCCTCATCCAGCATAACAACAGCTTTAACCCGATTATGATCCGTGCTGTTCCCATTCCTTCTGTTCCTCAATTGCTCGGAGAGGGGCTTCCCAATTTTCCTAAGCTACGAAATTTCAATCGGGAAGATGTAGAATCGATTAACAGCAAAAAATTGGTCTTCATCGGAAAAGAGATGAGTGCCATTTACGGATACAATATGGGAAGAGATATTACCTTGGCTGTTCCTGGTGGCAGGTTCTCCGTGGAGCGCGGAGTTCAAGTCAGCGTCCAGAGTTTTAAAGTCGCTGGGTATTTTAAAACAGGCTATTACAATTATGATTCTCGTTTTGTGTTTTTGTCTCTACCCGTTGCACAAGATTTCTTTAAAATGAAAGGAGCAGTCAATCAAATTGCTCTCAAAGTCAACTCTCTAGAAGAACTTAAATACACTAAGAGTCAGATCCTATCCAGACTGACAGAATCAAAATTTGAAGAATCACAAGGAAGAACCTCGTGGTCGGTTAGAACCATTGCCGAAGAACAAGAAAACTTTTTGGCGGCACTTCGATTGGAAAAAACGATCATAAGCATTATTGTATTTCTTTTTATCATTTTAGCCGCACTTGGAATGGTGGCTACAGTACATTCTCTCGTTAGAGCCAAACGAAGATCTATCGGAACATTAAAAGCTTTGGGACTTCGATCTTCGGACATTTTACTCATCTTTACTTTAAACGCAATGATTGTTGGCATTTTGGCTTCTTTAGTAGGAGGAGCTTGGGGAATTTTTGTAGCGAGCAAACTTGAGGTATTGGTCAACGCATTGTCTTGGATTGTAAACTCTATCGGTCAATTGCGTTTTGGGCCTGAATGGAGAGAGGTTGAACTGGTTCCAAAAGACATTTATTACTTTGACCATATTCCTGTAGATATTGATATTTCCTTTATCTTTATGGTAACTACGAGTGCTACGATTTTGAGTGGACTTGCTGGTTATATCCCCGCTAGGTGGGCGGCAAACTTGAATCCTGTCGATACAATTCGAAACGAGTAAAATGTTACAATTATGACAACGCTCAATGTAAATGTCAAAGGATTGGAAAAATTCTACCAAGTTGGCGAATCCAAATATCACATATTAAACGAGTTGGATTTCGAAGTCAATGCTGGCGAAATCGTTTCTGTGGAAGGTGCGTCTGGTGTTGGTAAGTCAACTCTCCTAAACATTTTAGGAGCCATGGATGGATTTGATTCAGGAGTTGTGGAAGTCTGTGGGGTTTCTCTTAAAAGCCTTTCCGAGAGGGAAAAAGAAAACTTCCGTGCTGAAAAAATCTCATTCATTTTTCAGCAACACCTACTTTTGCCTGACTTTACTGCTTTGGAAAATGTGATGATGCCTCTGTTGATAGCAAAGCTAAGTTCCAAAGAAGCGAAACTAAGAGCTACGGAAATTCTAGCCAAAGTGGGACTAGGTGAAAGATTGCATAGTTTTCCTTCTCAACTTTCGGGCGGAGAGAGCGCAAGAGTTGGAGTCGCTAGGGCACTCGTTGGCAGAAAACAATTGATCTTAGCTGATGAACCAACTGGAAATTTAGATCGAAACAATTCGAGACATCTAATGGATCTTATACGTGATCTGCAAAGAGAGTTTCAGTTTTCCTTGATTTTGGTTACCCATGATATGGAGCTAGCTTCGCTTGCACATCGCAGAAACAGAATTGTTTCTGGAAAACTTACGAATGTTCTGTCCTAACTGTGGACTCTCAGAAAAAATTTTTTTAGAAACAGGGCGCTTTGGATGTAAGGATTGCCATCGGGTTTTTTTCTCTGGTGTTTCTTGGAATGCTGTTTCGCCCGACAGCAAAAGTTGGAAAGCAATTGAAAGCATAGCCAAAAGAAAGGATCTTTCGCCCAAAGAAAGAAAGCCAAGTTTTCGGTTTCGATTGTCCAGATGCTTCGCTCGTGGTTTTTTTCCGTACTTTGATCGTCAATCTTCTCGAGTCCAGGAAATGGCTAAAGAGGCCAATCAAACGATCAAATTTGGGCGATTCTGCCCGAGCGCCGAAGACCATTTTCGATGGCAATGGGTGGGAGATGCCACAGAATTACGCCATTTCAATCTCCCTAAACCAGCTTTGGACTTCTTTTCTGATCGAAACCTTTGGGCATTCACTCCAAGTGTCGGTTTTTTGAATTCTTGTCCGACCAATTGCGGTCGAGGGGATCGATTCTCCGTGCAATGGACAGTTTCTTCGGAAGAGAGGTGGATGCTTTTGGACTTTGGAATCAATTGGAAGGATGTTGCTCTAGGAAATTCAGAGACACAGGGCCATAGGATCCAAATTTCTTGGAAAAATTTACGTCCTAGGCAAAAACTACAGATCCAGAAAATTCTTAGTTTACTCGATCTTTAGAAACAAAGTAAAGTTTCCTAAGAGACGCTGATACAATGGTCTAAGTTTTACAGGTAGGGTGCTAAATGTTGGAATTCACAAAAAGAGCAAAACGAGTCATCAATGAAATCGCCCA
This sequence comes from Leptospiraceae bacterium, assembly GCA_027485405.1. Taxonomy (GTDB): domain Bacteria; phylum Spirochaetota; class Leptospiria; order Leptospirales; family Leptospiraceae; genus Leptospira_A. Next base: position 34,351 of record JAIXRB010000058.1, read on the forward strand.
AGAAGAAGCTAAGCGATTGGGTTCTGACTTTATAGGACCAGAACATATTCTACTCGGTCTTTTAAAAGAAGAAGATTCTGTAGCAATCAAGATTCTCACAAATTTAAACATCAGTCTTAGTGAACTTCGAAAAGAAGTGGAAAAGCGAACACGCGAATCTTCGGGAAACCTACTACTGGACGTTAGCCAAGGCCAAGACAAATACCAAAAAATGATCGAAGTCTCAAAGGAAGAGGCAAAAAGACTTAAGCATACTTATGTTGGTACAGAACACATTCTCCTCGCTCTATTGCGGGACAACAACAACCTAGCAGGTGGAGCACTGGCTTCATTTAGCGTTAATTATAATGTAATAAAATCAGAGATATTGCGTTTGTTGGGTGCTCCTCCGGCAAGTGCGGCTGTGGGTTCTGGATCCAATCAACAACAAGGACAAGCCGCGGCTCCACGCCAAGAAAAAAGTAAAACTCCTATTTTGGATGAGTTTGCTCGAGACCTGACACTCCTTGCAAAAGAGAAAAAATTAGACCCTGTCATTGGAAGGGCGAAAGAAATCGAACGAGTTATCCAGATCCTTTCTCGGAAAACAAAAAACAATCCAGTGTTGGTTGGTGAGTCCGGAGTAGGAAAGACCGCAATTGTAGAAGGGCTTGCGCAAGCTATCCAAGATAAGCTGGTTCCGGATCTTCTTTTTGATAAAAGGGTTTTGTCACTTGATTTGGCAAGCTTGATTGCGGGCACAAAGTACCGCGGAGAATTTGAAGAACGATTGAAAAAAATCATGAAAGAAATCGTCTCTTCGCAAAACATAATCATTTTTATAGATGAGTTGCATACCTTAATCGGAGCAGGAGCCGCAGAAGGTGCGGTTGATGCGGCAAACATTCTAAAGCCAGCTTTGGCTCGAGGAGAACTGCAGTGCATTGGAGCTACAACCTCTAACGAATACAGAAAGTACATTGAGAAAGACTCTGCCCTGGAGCGAAGATTTCAAATGGTTAAGGTTCTTGAGCCATCCGTTGACGATGCTATTCTGATCCTAGATGGACTGAAAAAAGCCTACGAAGCGCATCACAAAGTGCGTTATTCTTCCAAGGCATTGGAGCAGGCTGTGCGCTTAAGCCATCGTTATATCAACGATCGATACCTCCCAGACAAAGCAATTGATATCATTGATGAAGCTGGTGCAAAAGCAAGACTTGCCAATTGCCAAAGACCAAGTGAAATCAAAGACATCGAAGAAGAAATCAAAACCCTAAGTGTTAAAAAAGAAGATTTGGTTCGAGCACAGGAGTACGAGAAAGCCGCGGCTGTTCGAGATGAAGTCAATCGCAAAAAACAAGAACTGGATGAGAAGACCAAACTGTGGCAAGAGCGAATTGATGGGTTTGCCGTTTCCATAGAAGAGGATGACATTCTCTCTGTTATTTCCCTTTGGACAGGAATCCCATTGAAGAAAATGGAAGTTTCTGAAAACGAAAAATTACTCAACATGGAATCTGTTCTAACAGAAAGAATCGTTGGTCAAAAAGAAGCCATTGAAAAAGTTGCTCGTGCTGTTCGCCGATCTAGAACTGGACTCAAAAGTGAAAAGAGGCCAACAGGTTCTTTCATTTTTCTTGGGCCAACTGGCGTCGGAAAAACAGAGTTAGCAAAGGCGCTGGCAAGTCAATTGTTTGGAACCGAAGATGCGATGTTGCGAATCGATATGTCCGAATATATGGAGCCGCATGCAGTTTCTAGATTGATTGGAGCTCCTCCTGGTTATGTGGGTTATGATGATGGAGGTCAATTGACTGAGTTCGTCAGAAGAAAGCCTTACAGCATAGTGTTGTTAGACGAAATAGAGAAAGCTCACCATGATTTGTTTAATATCTTGCTTCAGATTATGGAAGAAGGAAACCTAACGGATACAAAAGGAAGGAAGGTCAACTTTAGAGATACTATTCTGATCATGACTTCCAACATTGCCGCTAAAGAAATCTCGAAAGGTGGACGCCTTGGTTTTGAGGATTTCCAGCATGAACATGAGAAATACAAAGCTGAACAAGCTCGGGAACAACTCAAAAAACATTTTAATCCAGAGTTTTTAAACCGCGTAGATGAAGTGGTCTATTTTGCTCCTCTACAAAAAGAAGAGATCATTCAAATCGTTTCCATTATGTTGAAAGATTTCAACAAACGACTGATAGAAAAAAGAGTTTTTGTGGAACTATCGGAATCTGGGAAAGCTCATTTTGCAACGATTGGATATGACCAAAACTACGGTGCGCGGCCTTTGCGAAGGGTTTTCCAAAGAGAATTGGAAGATTATATGGCTGTCCAAACTCTGAAAGGTCAGTATGAAAATCCGACCAAGATCTTCGTAGATTATTTAGAAGAGAAACTTGTCTTTACGGAAACCCCTTGGGAAGATTTCAAAGAGCCTCCTAAGAATAATCCAGAGGCAAGCGATGAAACCAAAAAAGACCTAGCTTTGGTATAGATGATCATCCTTCTCCCGCTTCTATTTCTCCTTTCTTACTTTTTGGTGAGAAAGGTTTGGTTTCAGCTAAAGCGGGTTAGGACAGTCGCGACTATCGAAAAAATCAGTTTAGGGATTTTGGAACCCAACTTGGTTTTGCCCGAGGTAAAAGTCTTTTACAAATACTATTTCCAGTCTGGGCTCTACTACGGAGCTGGATATATGAATGTGGCGGACTTTTTGCCCGAAGAGACCTTCCATTTCCATATTTCAAGAGAGAACTTGCCCATCCTTTATTGCGGAGAAGACGAAATCACCTCCGAAGAGCATATTGAACATTTCTTGCTTTCCAGAGCAGGTAGTGTTTTGATACATATTGATCCTATTGAACCCTACCATTCCCAGATTGATTCTCTCAATTCGAAACATCTGGAAATGGTATAAAACCAAATTCTTGAGGCAATTGTGTTGAGAGCGATATCATTTCTATTTTCATTCTTTTTGATTCTGCCGTTGGTTTCGCAGGAGCAAGGTTCTGGTGGAAACTACTTCCAAGCCGTTGATGAATACAAAATTGGCAACTACAATCGATCTACCGAAATCCTGAAAAAGATGAATGAAGAAGGCAAAGGGACTTTTGAAACCTATGCTCTTCTCTCTTATGGTTTTGATAAGATGAATGATTTTGAAAATGCTTCCCTGAACTTTGCAGAGGCACGCCGACGAAACCCAACCAATGAAAAAATCTCTGTGGACTCTTTGGCATTGTACATTAAGTACAAAAAGTGGAAACCTGGTATGGAGTTAGCTGAAAAATTTGTCTCAAATTTTCCGACCAATGGGGACATCAGGTATTATTACGCTATCACCTTGCACCAAAGAGGTGCTGGGAAGGTTGCCTTAGGCCAGATCGAAAAAGCAAAGGCACAAAATCCCAATGATGCTCGTTATTTGGAGCTAGAAGGAAAGATTTACCAATCCTTGAAAAGCTTTGATAAAGCAGAGATCAGTTTGAGATGGGCGTCAACTTTAAGTCAGAATTCTTCTTCGATTTGGAACAATCTAGCATTGGTGCAAGAAGCTCAGTATAGAATTGTTAGCAAAATCGGAAAAAAGTCAGAAGCAAACTCCTATTTGGATGACTCCAAGAAAAGTATAGAAAAAGCAGAAGAACTCGATCCAAATTCAGAAATCATAAAAGAAAATGCAAAACGGATTAAATCTATCTCCTCCTAAGGTTAAGTTTCATACTCTGGGATGCAGGCTTAATTTTTTTGAGACGGATGGCATTTTTTCTCAGCTTTCAAAATCGGGCTTTCAGTTAGCTGATCATGCAGAGTTACCGAACTATATAGTTATAAACACTTGCACAGTCACAAACAAAGCTGATGTAAAAAACAGATCTATCATTCGTCAGGCAGTCAAAAACTTCCCTGGCGCAAAGGTTTTTGTAACTGGGTGTTATGCGCAAACAGATAGAGAGGTTTTAGAGCGAATTCCCGGAGTTTTTCGAGTGATCGGAAATGATCAGAAATCAGATCTATCCAGGCAAATCCAAGAAGATTGGAGTGAAACCAGCCAAACTGATTTCAAATTAGAAAAGACCGATCGTTTTGCGTATTCAGATGTTCTGCCCGAAGGACACACTCGTGCCTATTTAAAAATCCAAGATGGTTGTAATCGCAAATGCTCCTATTGCAAGATTCCTTCGGCAAGAGGATTGGGCGTAAGCCGAGGCGAAGAAGACATTTTGGACCAAGTTCGTTTTTTACAGGATCATGGAGTAGGAGAAATCCAATTAACGGGGGTCAATCTAGGGTGGTATAGAAACCAAGCAGGAGAAAAAGGATTTCTTAGTCTACTTGAGAAAATTCTGAGTCTGTTAGATTACTCCCGGTTGAGACTTTCTTCGATTGAGCCACCTGACGTAGGAAGTGAATTGGCTGAATTATTGACGCACCCCAGATTTTGTAAATTCTTGCATGTCCCCATTCAGAGTGGATCTAGAAAGATCCTAAAGGAAATGCAGAGAACGTATCATCCAGAAGGTTTTCGCAAACGAATCGAAGCTGTTTTGAAAAAAGTACCAGATATTTTTTTGGGAACTGATGCTATTGTGGGTTTTCCTGGCGAAAGTGAAAACGAATTCCAAGAAACAATTCAATTGATAAAAGACCTTACTTTTGCTAAGATCCATGCTTTCCCATATTCGGTTAGAAAAGGAACAAAGGCAGAGCTTTTAGGCGATCCTATACCTGGCGATGAGAAAAAGAGAAGAGTCATTCAATTGATGAAATTGAGTGAAGGATTGAATAAAAGTTATGCGAAAAGTCAAATCGGGAAAAATGAAGAAGCTATCCTAGAGACCGATGGAACCTTGGTAACAGGAAATTATTTGAAAGGGAAACTGGAACACAGTCAATTTGGCAAAACACTCCTCCCTGGTCAGTTTGTGGACGTGAAAATTGGAGACTACGACGAAGATTCCAATCTACGATTTCACTTGCTCGCTGGAAATCCTTGATTGCCTTTCTACAGAAAAATCGAGCTCTATCGATCGGCATTGCTATAACCCTAGTCGGAATTCCTTTTTTTCTTATCTTTAGAAATCCTCCAGTGACTGTTACCGTCAAACGGGGAGACTTGGTCGAAGCTGTTTATTCGCTCGGAGTCGTAAAATCAGACAACAGTTATGTATTGAAGTTTGGAATTTCTGCAGGAATTTCTGAGCTTTTCGTCGAAGAAGGAAATTCAGTTACCGTTGGTCAAACATTGTTGACAAATGATTCTGGAATCAATTTTAAATCACCAATTGATGGAACTATCACAAAATTAAACCTTAGCAAAGGCGAAGTGGCAATGCCCGGGATTCCGGTTTTGGAAGTCACAGATTTGAAAAAAGTCTACATCCAGGTTTCTTTGGACCAAGAATCCGCATTGCGAGTTAAATCTGGTCAAATTGCAAACTTAAGTTTTGAATCTTTGCGGGGACACACCAGTAAAGCCATTGTGAAAAACATTTATCCTTCCCAAGGTCAATTTTTAGTGAGATTGGATCCAGAAGATTTGCCTCAAGGGATTTTACCAGATATGACTGCTGATGTAGCCATAGAGATCGATAAAAAGTCCAAGGTAATTTTGGTTCCGCTTTCTGCGGTGGACAAAGGCAAGGTACTTCGACTGAGATCTGGCAAAAAACAAAAAACAGAAATCAAGCTGGGCATCACTAATTCTGAATTTGGTGAGTTGATTTTTGGAGATCTTTTGGAATCAGATGCATTGATCTTACCTAGAAAGTAGTATGTGGTTTCTAGCAATAAGACAGCTTTACTCACGAATTCGACAAACTAGTTTAACCCTAATCGGCATCACTTTGGGAACTGCCGCATATATAATGTTTAGTGGAATTATGCTCGGTTTTCAGTCTGTTATGATTGAAAACTTGATCAATGCCGATGGTCAGATAAAGATCTCTCCAAAAGACGATTTTATAACCGCAAAAACATTTGAAGACGTTTTTTTTAGTGATTCGGAGGTTGTTTGGCTTTCTCCTCCTTCAGGTAGAAGCGACAATACTCGTTTAACGAACATACTTGGTTGGATGGAAAAGCTCGAAAAGGATCCAAGGGTTTTGGCTTTTTCTCCTCAAATTTCAAGACAGGTTATTTTTCTGAAAGGTAAGTCAACAGCACCAGCTCGATTTATTGGAATCAATCCCGTCCGTCAGCCAAAAGTCACAAACATTGATAGATACATTGTAGGTTGTAAGCTTACAGATCTAGCGGGAGGTTCTTTGGTGATTGTGGGTGAAGGAGTCCTTCGTAAATTAGGTGGGAAAATTGGAGATACGATTCAAATTGTTACCACCAAAGGGAGCTTGTCCCCTGCCAAAATCATAGGTGTCTTTAGAACAGGGAATCGGATTTCCGATGACACAACTGTGTATTCAACAATTTCAAATGTCCAAAGAATAACAAACTCAAGCGGAGAGATTTCGAATATCATTGTTAAACTGGAGGACGTTGATTCAGCCAGGTTGATTAGTGAAGAATGGTCACTTCATAGCCAGGACAAAGTAGAAAGTTGGGATGAAGCGAATGCCGGGATCATGTCAGTCTTTAAAACCCAAGATATCGTTAGGAACTCAACGACCTTTACAATCATTCTAGTTGTAGCTTTCGGAATTTATAATATTTTAAATATGGTTGTGAACCAGAAAAAGCGGGAGATTGCCATTTTGCGATCTTTGGGCTTTACCGAAAGAGACACGATTGTCCTTTTTCTCATCCAAGGTTTGCTTTTGGGAGTATTAGGGGCATGCCTGGGGATTTTGGTGGGAGCCATAGGTTGTTACTCTTTAGATGGGTTACCGCTGAGCTCAAAGAAAGAGTCAGATGGGAGTTTTCAGCCTTTGATCAATTCAATGTTGATTTCTTGGGACTATATGATATATATAAAGGCTTTTTTGATTTCAATTGTTAGCTGTAGTTTTGCTAGTTACATTCCCGCTAAAGCGGCATCTAGAATGTCGCCTGTAGATATTATCCGAGGTGCGGCTGAGTGAAAGCAATCGAAGGAATCGGGATTACCAAAGCCTTTGGAAACCCGCCAAGTGTTATCTTAAAAGGTATCAATGTTTCTATCGATTCAGGAAGTTTTACAGCACTAATCGGTAAATCAGGATCTGGGAAATCGACATTGCTTTATATTCTAAGTGGACTGGATAATCCGACATCTGGGCAAGTTTTCATGGATGGGGTTAACTTTTTTGAACTAGATAGCATTGCTATGCATAAATTCAGAAATGAAAAGATGGGTTTTGTTTTTCAATTTCATTATCTTTTGCCAGAGTTGACAGCCTTTGATAACGTGCTTATGGCTTCTCGAAAAAAAGGGATAACTGCAGAAAACAAAGAACATGCGGCTTATTTGCTGGAAGAGTTTGGGCTAACTCATTGTCGTGAGAAATTCCCAAGTCAGATGTCAGGTGGGGAACAACAGAGAGTCGCAATTGCAAGAGCTTTGTCGCAAAAGCCTAAGCTCCTTTTTGCCGATGAGCCAACGGGAAACCTGGACACTACGAATGGTGATAAAGTCATGGAGATTTTTAGAAAAATCAACAAAGAAGACAAAACTACAATTCTGATAGTTACACATGATTCAGATTATGCGAACTCTGTGGGGCAAAGGATTCACTTACAAGATGGTCTTGTTGTTAAAATTAACTAGAGAAGTGTTCCTCCCTTTATTGAAAAAAGAGAAAAAAATCAAAAATTCTGCTATCTTGTTCTGATTTGTTCATTATATTGGAAAATGTCTAAAAAAGGGAATGCCCCTGAGAACAAGTCTATCAATTTGGCTCTATGTTCCCGAATTTTGAAACCAATGCAATCCGAGCACAGCTCCCTAGATCCAACGAAAAAGAGCATTCTGTTCCCTTATTCTTAACATCTTCCTTTATTTTTGACGATGCGGAGCATGCTAGGGCTTTGTTTGCTGAAGAAGTTACGGGCAACCAGTACAGCCGATTCTCGAATCCTAATACAACGGAGCTTATCAATAAGCTTTGCATTTTAGAAGGCACGGAAGATGGGGTTCCCACTGCTTCAGGAATGGCAGGGGTTTTTCTTTCTATGTTTTCGCTTTTAAAAGCTGGCGATCATGTGATCGTTTCGCGCTCGATTTTTGGTTCTACTCACCAAGTTTTAACCATCATTTTTCCACGTTATCAGATCAGCCATACATACGTAGACATTGGTGATGAAGAGGCTTGGGAGAAAGCCGTGCAACCAAACACAAAATTAGCGTTTATTGAAACTCCTTCCAATCCAGCGCTGGACATCATTGATTTGGAATGGTTTTCTGGTTTTTGTAAAAAACATAAGATTATTTCCATCGTGGACAATTGTTTTTGTACCCCTTATATTCAAAAACCAGCTAATTGGGGTATTGATATTGTTGTACACTCTGGAACCAAGTTTATGGATGGACAAGGGAGAGTATTGGCTGGTGCCGTTCTTGGTCCAAAGCATTTGATCAAAGACATTCGTTTTATGTCCAGACATACTGGTCCATCGCTATCTCCTTTCAATGCTTGGATACTTTCAAAAAGTTTAGAAACCCTCGCTGTCAGAATGGAAGCACACTCTAAAAATGCTTTGGAACTTGCGACACTTCTCCAAAACCACAGTGAAATAGAATTAGTAAAATACCCATTTTTAGAATCGCATCCTCAGTTTAAAACTGCTAAAAAGCAAATGAAGCTAGGTGGTGGAGTTCTGAGTTTTATTGTCAAAGGTGGATTGGAAAGAGGTAGAAAATTTTTGGATGCACTGACTTGGTTCTCTCTCACAGCAAATTTAGGCGATACAAGAACTACGGCAACGCATCCTGCCTCTACAACACATGCAAAACTGAAAGAAGAAGAGCGAGTCGCCGTAGGAATCCAACCAGGATTGATTCGAATCTCCGTGGGATTAGAACACATTGAAGATATAAAAGCTGAAATCGAAGGTGCGTTGAGTAAGTCCAAGTAAATTGAATTAAGTCTAAGTTACAACGCCTATGCAAAACGAAGCCTTCTTTAGACAGATTTTAGAAAAACAAGCCGAAGAAAGCAATAACTACGGGGGACGATTAGTAGGAGAACAGTTTATCCTAGAGCTTTTGGGGATTCTGCTTCCAGGCTATTTTACTGAAAAACGTTACAATTCGGTTGAAGAGCTAGATTCACATTTAACGACATTCTTAGAACAAGCAAAAAAAGTCATTCTTCCTTATATGAAAGGCGATCCTAATCGAACCTTGATCCAAACGGCGGAACAGATCATTGAGAATTTCAAAAATGAACTTCCTTCCATTTACGAATCTATTTGGTTAGATGCTAAAGCCGCCTATCAGTGGGATCCTGCCGCAGAAAGTTTGCGCGAGGTAATTCTCGCTTATCCTGGTGTATTTGCAATTTCAGTGTATCGAGTTGCTCATGCACTTTATAAGTTGGGAGTTCCAGTGTTTCCTCGAATTTTAACGGAATTTGCTCACGAAAAAACAGGCATTGACATTCACCCTGGAGCAAAGATTGGTAAGTCTTTCTTTATGGACCATGGAACTGGGATTGTGATCGGTGGAACTACTGAAATTCACGACAATGTCCGGATTTTTCAGGGTGTCACTTTGGGAGCCCTTTCTGTTTCCAAGGAATTAGCGCATGTAAAACGACATCCTACAATTCAGGAAAATGTGATTATTTATGCAGGGGCAACTATCTTGGGGGGCAATACTGTCATTGGTCGAAATTCCGTAATTGGGGGGAATGCCTGGGTAACCGCTTCTGTACCTTCTTTTTCGATGGTGTTTCAAAAGAATGAGATCAAAGTTCGGAATGCACCAGAGTTAGATGATGTGATTGATTTTTCAATTTGAAGAAGGATTATAGATTCTTATTGGTTCTTGGTCTTGAGTTTTGATTTCAAACTTTCGATTTCTAACGTTTTCGAAAAAAGAAGATACCCGCTGGCTTTCTTTTGGATGAGTGATAGATCCAAACTCTCGTTTTGAGAGGCAGATCTCTGACTTTTCAAAGGTTCCTTTTGATTGTGTTCAAATTTCCTTATGTACATTTCGTCTGGTTCCACCAAAGCTTCGAAAATGAACTGTTTATAGTTTAAAAGACTTTCATTTTTGATTTCAACAAACCATTCCCTTACTTCTCCAGGTTTTAGTCGAGTATCGAAGAACTCTTCTGTTAAGTGGATATCTAAGTGCCTTCCAATCAAAGACTCTTCCAGAATCTCATTCGTTCCATTTTCTCTCTGACCTAAGATTCTAACTTGAATCAATGGAATCATATATGTTGGAAATTTGTGGCCAATGTAGGAGGATTCAATTGTGCCTATCAACTTAGTCTGATTTGGTTTTGAGGATTGAATTGCCTTCCAATCAATTGTAAGCCCGCTTAAAACGAATTCGCGATCATGTATTCCTTTCCATACATGAGCTCGATTTGGCATATGGCAAGTTTGGCACTCTGTCCCATTCTTAGAAAATCGAGATGCTTTCCATTCCGAGTATGTCTCCATCATTCTTTTTTGTGCCACTAGCTGACCATTTGGAGGAGATTCATGACACGATTTGCAGAATTCTGAACTTGAAAATTGTGATTTGATAATAAATCCATTGTGAGGTGATTGGCCAATCAGTTTGCTTTGTCTAGGAACAGGTCCTAATCTTTTGTGGTTTCGAACATGACAACTAGCACAAAGAAGACCATGGTTTTCTTGTTTTTGAGATAAGAATTCAGCCCAGTGCTGACTAGACCTGGATGATAGACCCAAGGATTCTTTGACCATTTCCCTGGTTTCAAAAAGTGGAGAATGACATCGAAAGCAATTCTCTCTATCAGTTGCAGAAAGGCTCGGGAGCTCCCACTTTAAACCTACATCCATTGACTTTGAATGAAGAGATTGTGACCATTTTTGGTATTGCTCCAAATGACAAGTTTTACACGAGGTTGGTTCCAAGCTTTTTTCCAAATCCGTGAAATGGGAAGGAGGCTGTCCTTGCGCCGCTAAATTCTTTTCGAAATGCCCTCTGTAAAATCCTTTTTGACTTTTGGAGCACTGGGCTCCAAACATTAATAAACTAACAAGTAAAGGGATTAACCCCCGCACGCATTTCCCCCAGCTCCTGCTGAAGCACCTCCAGCGGAACCACTTGAACTTGAGCCTGATGTCGATCCTCGCAAACTTGCCTTGTCGTCTTCCGTGATTTTACTCGTAGACCTAGAAAAAGCCAGAGTTGTCGAATAACTGAAATTTGGTATGGTGTTGGTGCTTGAGTTTTGCACCAAATTAGAAGAAACAGCAGTTTGGTCTGTTCGCCATGGTGAATTTGTAGGTAGGTTTGTCCAAGTAATATCATCGGTTGCTCTGGCGGCAAAAGAGCTCCATTCTACCCAGGACCCATCATAGAGCCGACTACCATATCCTAAAATGGAGTTTGCAACAAACAACCCAATGGCTCCTCTTTGACCATTGCTACAATAGGAAATTACTTGTCTTGAACCATCAATTCCTGCCGCTGAAAGCAAAGTCCTGATCGCTGACAAAGATTTGAATCGCAAATCCAAAGTGGATGTTGAATTTAGATCGCCATTGTTTACAAGCCCATCGGTAA
>JAIXRB010000138.1 GCA_027485405.1 Leptospiraceae bacterium
AGAAGAGCTTGTTCAGCAGAGTTTTTTGGAAGCTCTGGTTGGCAAAAAAATAAAGACAATGAGAGCCAGAAAGGAATGAAAGTTTTGTAGTTGGTATTTTTATTCATTATAGCTCTAAGCCTCCCGGCAAGTTAATCAATTCTGAGGTTTCTTCCAATTCGCAACCAGCAAGTTGAGGAAGTAAGCTCGCATCTCGAATGATTCCCGTTATGCCACCAGGCGGCAAGGTTTCATAGCCAGAACCTAGTGCTATCGCGCCCTTGGTTTTGATGTCTTCTGCGCATTTATCTACAGATTCCATTTTGTATTGGGCAGAGTCCTTTATGCTGAAAACGAATGGAAAAAGAGCCTGTGCTAGAAGCCCGTTGACTACCAAAAGTGGTGCAATTGGTCCTAAACCTCCGCGCATACCGCTTTGGGAAAGCCAATAAGCGGATGCCAAACTCTCGGCTTCAAGGATTGCATTTCCAATTTTCTCCTTGGCTTCTTTGCCTGAATAGGCACCATATGTGGGAACGCCAAGTCCTTCGGTTAAGGCACACTGCATCAAAGAGCTCGAGATACAGATGATTGTGATGATTTTTAGGTAGTTCATAAATTGTTAGACGGATTGCTTCCCTTTGTTTGATTCTTTTTTGAAATATCATCGTATACCAGAGCCAGAACTAATGGAAGACGTTTTTCAGGTTGAAGCTTATTCGAATGCAGATTTTTCTGAACCTCACTCTTTACTGATCAACCACCTTAGAAATCGAGTACCTGGAGGATTTGAGCCTCAATTCATTTTGGATTTAGGTGCTGGATCTGGGGATATTTCACGAAGGCTTCAAAAGGCCTTCCCAAAAGCTAGACTTACTATGGTGGATGGATCCCAGGAAATGATAAGCTGGAACGAAAGAGTCTGGGAAAAAGAGAACTTACCCAAGGCTAACTTTTGTGTTTCTAGAATCCAAGATTTTGTAATTGACCAAAGCTATGATTTAATTTTTGCCAACTCTCTATTGCATCATGTAACAGATCCTTTTGATTTTTGGTCTTGTATCCAAAGAAGTGTTTCAACAGGGACATTTGTATTTCTTTCTGACCTCTTACGCCCAGAATCTATTAAAAAAGTTGAGGAAATGACCCTTCGCTATTGTGGCTCGGATTCCCAAATCTTGCAAAACGATTTTTCTAAGAGTCTCATGGCGGCATACAGTTTAAAGGAAATCGAATCTATGTTAGTAATGATCAAATGGGATGAGAAAATCAAATTAGAACAGATATCTGATCGGCATTGGATTGCTTTTGGGTCCATTGAGTAGACCCAAAAATTAATGATAAAATGCCATCACGAACTAAAAAAAAGCTGAAAGCCCAGGCGATCAGATAAAATCAAATCACAGCATGAAAAAGAAGTATTTAGTCACAAGTGCTCTGCCCTATGCAAATGGTTCTATCCATCTCGGTCACGTCTTAGAAGCAATTCAGACTGATATTTGGGTAAGATTCCAAAAACAAATCGGCAATGAATGTTATTTTTTCTGTGCCGACGATACACACGGAACACCAGTTATGCTTGCTGCTAAAAAAGCAAACATAACTCCCGAAGACTTAATAAAAGTAGTAAGGGATGAACATTTTCAAGACCTAAGTGCATTTCAGGTTGCCTACGATAACTACTATTCTACTAATTCACCAGAGAATCAGCATTATGCCGAGACAATCTACAATACCTTAAAGAAAAAAGGACATATAGCTGAGCGAAACATTGAACAATCCTATTGCGACCATGATAAAATGTTTTTACCAGATAGATTTATCAAAGGGGAATGTCCAAAGTGTTCGGCTAAAGATCAATACGGTGATTCTTGTGAAGCTTGCGGAACAAGTTATTCACCGAAAGACCTAAAAAATTCGTTTTGTGCGATATGCGGAAACACACCGATTCTAAAAGAATCGAAGCACTTATTCTTCAAATTGCAGGATTTTCAGCCACAACTTGAAGAATGGTTAAAACCGACTGATCGACTCCATGATGGGGCTCGGAAAAAACTACAAGAGTGGTTTCAGTCGGGTCTGCAAGAATGGGATATCAGCCGAGATGGTCCCTATTTCGGTTTTCCGATTCCAGGAGAAATTGATAAATATTTTTACGTTTGGTTAGATGCTCCTATTGGTTATATGGCATCTTCGAGTAACAAATTTGCAAATGAAGAAAAGTTCAATGAATTCTGGAAGAGTGTAGAAGGGGAAATCATCCATTTCATTGGAAAGGACATCCTTTATTTTCACGGCTTATTCTGGCCAGCCATGCTAATGGGGTCTGATTTTTCTCCCCCTACTCAGATCAATGTTCATGGCTTCCTAACGGTAAACGGTGAAAAAATGTCTAAGTCCAGGGGAACTTTTTTAAATGCCTCAACGTTCTTAAAATACTTAGATCCGGAGCACTTTCGTTTCTATATGGCTTGTCGTTTGGGGCCGAACATGGACGACGTTGATCTATCCTTTGAAGATTTTGTTCTACGTGTTAATTCTGATTTAATTGGAAATCTGATAAATCTTGTCTCTCGTGTTTCCACTTCCTTATTGGATAAACTAGACAGAACATTAGGCGAAATTTCACCTTCCGGATCTGAATTGTTGTCCGAGCTTTTGGGAAAAGAAACTGAGATAAGAGATGCTTATCACGAAAGGAATTATTCCAAAGTGCTAAGAATCATAACAACTCTTGGTGATAAAGTAAATAAGTATGTAAATGACCAAGCACCTTGGGTCTTGATCAAAACCGATCCCTCCAAAGCACAATCAGTAGTCACTGATTCACTTAATTGTGCTAAGGTTCTGTTTACTTACTTGGCTCCAGTTTTGCCAGAGATTTCAAATCAGGTTTCCAGCCTGTTTGGGCTAGACTCACTAAACTATTTGAATTTAAGTCAAAGATTAGAAAAGGTAAAGATCCAGCCTTATTCTATGCTATCAAAACGTGTCGAAGAAGGAAACATTCTAAAGATGATCGAAGAAAACAAAGAATTAGCTAAAAAAGCTGAAGGTATTGCTGAAAAAATCAGCAAACCAGAAGTGAATGAGGAAACCCAACTTATTGGTATCGAGGACCTGGCAAAAGTTGAACTAAGAGTAGGATTGATAGAGTCCGCAAATTTAGTGGAGGGAGCAGATAAACTTTTGCAAGTAAAGGTTAATTTGGGAATTCTTGGAGTAAAGAACGTATTTGCTGGCATTAAATCTGCGTATAGCCCTGAAGAATTAGTCGGAAAAAAAGTAGTCGTTGTTGCAAATTTAAAACCGAGACAGATGAAATTCGGACTATCGGAAGCAATGCTTCTGGCTTCCGGGAAAGACAAAACTCTTTCGCTCTTTGTCCCAGATAAATCAGCAGAACCAGGTGATTTGCTAAAGTAAATGAGTAGAGCCGAACAAATATTAAAAGATAAAGAGGTGATAGGTATTATAATTGGCCTATCTGGGAAGCTATTCCTTTCTCTTTCCTTGGCTTTTTTTACGTTCTTTGTGGCAAAAACCAACTTTGAATTGATAGTCGTGTCTTCTTTTGGTTTTGCTACTGCCGCAGTATTTTATTTTCTAATCAAGTTGGTTAGAAAACGAAAGTTTGTAATGTTAGTCGGAATATTGTCGGTCATGGTAGATACATTTATAGTTGCTACCTTGCCATTCATTTGGTACAACTCTGTAGGTGGAGATCTGATTCCAAGAACCTACTTGTTAAAAACTTACACCCAGTATATTATTGCAGGAACTTTAGCAATTAATACAATTACTTTGCAACCAATCTATCCAATTCTATATTCGTTTGGAGTTGTATTGGGTCAGGCAGGGCTTTTGTATTACGCCCAAATGGATCCAAGGTTTAAAGATACGGATAATTTCTTAGATGCATTACTTGGTAATGCCGTGCATGTTAACTCTTACATAATGAACATGGTCGTCATTTCTATTTTAGGATTTTCTTTGGCGTATGTTGCGTATCGAATTAGAAAAGTGGTCATTGAAGCGGCGGAAAATGAAGTCAAAGCCGATCAGCTCAGTCGTTATTTTTCTCCCAATGTAGTGAAGGAAATTGCGGACAAGAACCAAGATTTCTCTGAATTAAAGGGTAAACTGCAAAAAGTGGCTATTCTCTTTTGCGATATCATAGGATTTACAAAACTTTCTGAACAACTTGGACCCGAAAGAACTTTAGAATTGCTAAGTGAATACCATGAAATCATGATCCAAATTGTTTTTAACAATCGGGGCACTTTAGACAAGTATATCGGAGATGGGATGCTAATTGTGTTTGGGACACCAAATGCCTCAGAGGACGACTCAATTCGAGCTTTGAAGACTGGCATCGAAATGGAGAAAAAAATGGCAATCTGGAATGAAGAGAGATTGGGCAAGGGATTAACAGTCGTTCAACATAGAATGGGTTTGCATTTTGGGGAAGTGTTGGTTGGAAACATTGGGGCTCGCTCTAGGTTAGAGTATACCGTCATTGGAGACACTGTCAATGTCGCTAGTCGTATAGAAGGGTTAGGAAAAGAATTGGGCAAAAAATTCCTAATCACAGATGCATTTCGGGAACAAGTTTCAACTTTAAATTTAGATTCAATTAAGTTAAATGATCTAGGACTGCAGAACTTAAAGGGCAAAAGCCAACCAATCAAGGTTTTCTCTGTCGATATTCTATGAAAATAATCCAAATTGAGCGATCCGTTCATCTTGAATTGGGTTTTTCTTTGGAGATTTTGGAGAAAGAGTCAAAGGAGTTTCCAAAGAATTCAGATCAAAATATTGAAGCTAGGTTAGTAGATTGCGATGAAGATGCTTGCATCTCAATTTTAAAAAAATTTGAAAATCCAGATTTACGGAAAGAATTTTCCCTAAGTGTTTTCAAGGAAGATTTCTATCTTTCTCAAAGCCAGGATTTAGGTGATGATTATCTTTTCCCTGTGATTGCATTGGACTCGAACCAGAAAGAGCTAATGGTTGCTTGGGCAAAATCATCTTCTCTTCACATAGCATTGGAAAAGAATCTAGGAACGTACTTCAGTCGATCGAGAAACAAAGAATGGACAAAAGGGGAAGATTCTGGGCATTTTCAGAAATTGAGAAAAATAGAATATGTTGCTAAACCTTTTTACATCGTCTATCATGTTGACCAAGTTGGTGCCGCCTGTCACACAGGCTATTATACTTGTTTTTTTAGAGAAGTCAGTGACTTTGGAAAACTAACACAAATTTCTGTACCTAAAATGGAGAACTTTAAACATGAATAAATATTTGATCGTCGCGGGAATCATAGCCTTTATTTTTCTAGTTTTCTATCGGATCAAAAATACGGTTGTCGCTGATTCAAACAGCGTAAAAGAAAAACTACAAAACGGAGCAAAGGTCTTTGATGTACGAACCGTTGAGGAATTTCAATCCGGGCACTATCCAGGAGCCGTCAACATTCCTATAGATCAGATTTCTAAAAGAATCGAAGAGTTTGGCGACAAATCAAGACCGATCATAGTTTATTGCGCATCTGGCGGAAGAAGTTCGAGTGCGAGAGGAGTTCTGCTTTCTTTCGGATACACAGATGTAACCAATGCTGGAGGATTGTCCAGCATGCCTAAGTAAAGAGAATCTTAAACGCAAACTTAAGTAATGCGTTTTCTTTTCATATAAAGCTTTAAGCCTGTCATTGCCTCCGAACTGACTTTGTTTCTGACAGGGGGCAGCCAACCAGTCAGATAGCCTTTAAATCCAAGAGCCATTCCCAGCCATTTCCAAAGATTGAAGCTGTCTACATGGGTTTTGATTTTTCCATTTTCGAAGGTAAAGGATGCAGAGATTTTGTTTTGAACCAATCGTCCCGTTTTACTGAAATTGTAATCGGCTTCCCAAGATGCCGAACCTTTCAAATCGTCAGCGTTGACGTTTGAAAACCGGATTGTCAAGCCAGAGCTTCGCTCCAGTAGCATGTTCCACATTGCCCCTGGTTCAGAACCCTTTAGGTCCTTGAATGCTGGGTCTGTGAAAGTTGCATCCGGTGCATAGGATGCCGCCATTGTAGTTCCATCTTTGTTTTGGAACGCTGTATAAAATTTGTTGATTAGTTCTTCATTCGGGTGCATCATTCCATTTTGTCTAATTCTTACGTATGAACGCAATTCTAAAATTCTCCATGACACTCTCTTTGCTACTCTTTGGATTCTTGGGAGTCTTTCTTTCTGCAGGCTTATTGCAGGATGCTGAATTTGAAGGTAGCCGAACAGAAATCATTCCTGCCAATGTGGACCAAGTTTGGGAGTATTTGGTAGATTTCCAAGACTGGAAGAACCGACGAAAAGAGGTTGTAGCATTGGAAATTCTGGAAGCCGATTCAGAAAAAATCCCTCTTCGTTGGAAACAAAAATCATCCATGAATGGCTATTTGCTGTTTAAAAGAGGGGAGTTTGTACCTAAAGAGATTTTAGAATCTATTCTTATCGAATCTAGCTTTCAGCTAACGGGACGTTGGAAATACACTTTAGAGTCCTTGGGAAATACTACAAGAATTACTTTGTATGAGAAGACAACCATAGAAAATCCAATGATCCGTGGATCTTACCTTTTCAATGGAAGAGATGCTAATTTAAAACAGGAAATTGAAATCGTTTTAAATCATTTTCTACGGTAGATTTTTAATCCAAGTATCGACACCTTCACAAAGTTTTCGTACCGTTTCATTATGGAAAATAATCCCCAAATGGCCTTGGTCATACTTAACAGTAACTTTGTTTTGCGAAGGAAGTAAATCCAGTTCAGTTAGCGACTCTTCGGGTACAATTTTATCAACGGTTCCGATAACGCTGTATAGTGGTAGTTTGAAGTTTTCAACTAAATTCCTAGTGTAATTTATTTTGCCATCAGAAGATCGAAAGCTTCTGTCATTGGATAATTGACTATGCACAAATTGCATAATAACCGAAACTGATTCTTCACAAAACACATCTTCCATTAGAAAATACCATTCAGGTGGAGTGATTTCTCTATATCCAACAAAGTCTTTGATTGTTATGAACTTCGTACCGATGTCGTAACTAAAATTTCTAAGACCTGAGTTCAAATTCAAAAGGAATTTAAAGAATTTTTTCAAATCAATCGTTTGTATGGTTGCTTGCATGGAAAAAGAAGCCATATTGAACAAGGTATCTGAAATCATACGATGAGGAATCAGACCAAATCCTTTTTTTAAAGTATCTAGCCCAATAAAGTTGGACTTGAGGCTAATGTAGTTTGGTGAAGTGATGGAGACAATTCCAGCTAGATGCTCATCAGGATTTGGAAGGTTATAATCCTCTTTTAAACTCTTAATGCTTTCAAAAGACGATGTATAAAAACGGGGAATCATTCCTCCCATCGAATGCCCTATCACTACAGTCTTTTCGCTTCTGTAATGCCAGCGAATCCACCTAAGAACTTCGGGAAAATCGTCCTGGATGTAATTATCAACAGTCCAACCTTCTTTTTTTCCATGTTTAGGCATTGTTTGGCGAGAACGGCCTCGCATATCCATAGAAAAGACCCGATAACCATATCTTAAGGCCATTTCTTTTGCTAGTTTGTCCATGACCGAACGTCTGCAAAAGAATCCAGGGATCATAAGTAAATTTTTACCAGTGCTGTTTAATTTTTCAGGAGTGTAGCTTTTTAAAGAAACAGCATAACCTTCCGTTGTCGGGATAATGAAAGAGGCATCCATCCTATATTCGATATTATACTGATGGGATTTGAAAATAATTGATGTGACTGGTTCCTTTTGATCTTTCGTTGTAGTGTAAAACAAGTTTCTAGAATTTGAAACTGTATCAGCTTTTTCTATATTCTTTTGGGCGATATAATGATCTGAACCACTGTCCAGCTCCTTTGCTATAACAAACTCGATTACATCGAAAAGAGAGTAAAGCTGAAGCATCAATGGTCGTATTTTATCTTCGGGAATAGGATCTTTAGTGATTCCCCAAAGAATCCCGATTGGATTTTCTTTTACAAACAAAGGTAATCCGACAGCATAGTTCATTGTGTCCGTCAATAAGACTTGTTTTTCTGGATGGATTTCTGCTTTTTTTAGATCAATAATCTGAATCTCGGGCCTAAGACCTTTGTTAAAATCAATAATTGCTTTTTGAACGAAGCGTGCAGATTCGTTTCTAGGATCGCTCAAAGGAATTGGCTTGGCTTTTTCTATGTATTCGTCAAAACCTTTGATTCGCCTACGTTCCGCTATCTCTTTCAATTTGAAGTGGGTAGCAGTCGAAACAATCTTCATGCTATCCGTATCAATAACTTCAAAGATTGAAAAACTAAACACAGGTTCATCGTCAAAATGGATCAAGGAAACCATCTTATTCGCAAAGCTCTGCCAGATATTGGATATGAATTCGAATAGAGTTTTTGGGATCGGGAAAATATAGATTTTCTCGGATCTCATCATTAGATTCGTATTGGAATCTCTAGCTGAGTTCTTGATCAGCCTGTCTTCCCAATATGGGATTTCTTCAAGGGCCATGGAACTTCCTTTATTACCTATTTTCGACTTTCCAATTGCCTGAGAACAGAAAAATAAAGAGAATATGACTGAACTTACTTTTACTCCGATACAACGAGCTTCTGTACCGGCTCTCGATGCAATTTTAGGAAAACCACTTTCTGTTCTGGACGATGGCTTTGTTCGCTTGGTTGACTATATGGGATCGGACGAGTCAATCGTTCAAGCGGCTCGCGTTTCCTATGGAGCTGGAACAAAGAAAGTAAACGAAGACAAAGGACTGATTCGTTACTTGATGAGACATAGACATAGCACTCCCTTTGAGATGTGCGAACTAAAACTCCATGTTCGAGTGCCTATGGACACTTGGAGGCAGTGGATTCGCCATCGAATGGCAAATGTCAACGAATACTCTACTCGGTATTCTGTAGCTATCGATGCCTCTCAGAAAACTAAGCCAGAGGAATGGAGACTGCAATCGCAAGCAAATCGACAAGGTAGCGAAGGGAAAATTGAACCAGAACTTGGAAACCATCTGTCTCAAAAAGAAAAAGAGTTCTTGGAATTTGCAGATGGTGTATACCAAGAAAGACTGGAAAAGGGAATCGCTAGAGAGCAAGCGAGAAAGGATCTCCCGCTTTCTACTTACACTGAGGCATATTGGAAAATCGACCTGCACAACCTATTGCATTTTTTGGCTTTGCGCATGGACTCTCATGCTCAATTAGAAATTAGGAATTATGCAAAAACAATTGGTGAGCAAATCGTGTCGGCTTGGGTTCCTCATACCTGGGAAGCCTTTTTAGACTATCGAGTCCATTCAGTCCAACTAACGCAAAATGATAAATTGATTATTTCTGCTTTGAATCAAAAGGGCAAGGATGGAGCTATTCTAAAGGCTACCGAATTGGGTTTCTTAGGTGAAAACGGTAGTTTAGAAAAGAAAAGTCGAGAACGAGAAGAATTAGAATCAAAACTCTTAGAGCTTGGCTTTGTAATTCCATGGAAAGCATAAACCAGTAGAATGCTTTCAGAGTTTCAACTTTGGATCGATACCGGAATAAGTGTTGAGTCAAATGGCATAACAGGCTTCGTTTTTTTGGCATTAGGTGGACTGTTGGCAAGTCTGCTCCCTTGTGTGTATCCTCTTTATCCTATCACTGCCGGCATTCTTCAAAAAAGATCTTCAGAGAAAAAATGGCTGCATCCCAGCATTTATTACCTAGGCTTGTCTTCCGCTTATTTAGCATTTGGTGTAGTAGCTGGGCTTACTGGTGGGGCTTTTAATACATTTTTAAGACTTCCAGTTATTAATTTCGGTTTGTTTTGGGTATTCTTGGGGCTTGCCATCTCTTCTGTAGATTTGCTTCCAATTCGATTTTTTGGATCTCAAATTGAATTCAAAAGCAAAGAGGGAGTTCTAGGTACTTTTTTGTTAGGTATTTTTGCCGGAATTCTCTCTTCTCCCTGTGTTGGGCCCGTTGTTGTAGCAATTCTAATCAAAATCATTTCATCTCAAAGTTCGGGCTTACTCTGGGGAGAAGTCTTTTTTGCCGCTTTGAAAATGTTTATCTTTGGTTTGGGTTTAGGCGTTCCTTTTTTACTGATTGGAGTTTTTGGCACAAAACTTCCAAAAGCTGGCAAGTGGATGAAATTTGTCCAATACGGAATGTCGCTTCTCATCCTCTTTTTCAGTTTTCAATATTTAGATAAGGCTCTTTCTATTGTTTCGTTTGCTTCTAACTCTGCTGAATTGCTTTTTTTTGGAACCATTGTGGCAATGATCATTCTCTTTTTCATTCAGCCAGAAGAATACAGTATCTACGAAAAGATTCGAAGATCTTACTTGATTGCGGCTCTGATTTTTCTAATTTGCTCACTTTCTATAAACATTCTAATGCAATCATTAAGTCGTAATCAAGCAACTCCTTCTTTGGAAATTCTAGATTCGACTCAGAATTTGGAACAATTGCAAAAAGGGAATTTGGTTTGGTTTAGAAATGAAAGAGATGCTTTATCCCTCGCTAGACGAGAAGGAAAACTGGTTTTTATAGATTTTTATGCGGATTGGTGTACCAACTGTAAAGAATTCGACAAACTCACACTTTCCAATCCAGATCTAAACACTGCTCTTCAATCAGCGGTGCTTTGGAAGGTTTATGATACCGATGTTCTCTTTGAATCTTTTTCAGAAGACCCTAGGTTTCCCGAACTGCGCATAGGACTTCCTTTTTTCGTCATTCAAACACCAGATGGAATTGTTATATACAAATCTAACAACTATCTAGATACAAAAGGAATGATTGAGGCTTTAAAATCAAAATAAGGATCCCCGAAGAAAGTTCTTTTGAACTTTCTTCGAGTTTCAATGAACAAAGAGTTTACTTTGTTTTACGGATAGCTTGGTGCAGTTGGAACTGTGAATGTATTGGATGAGGAATCTACTAAATCATTTGTAACTGCTACGTTAGTTGTCACAGTAGTGTTGCCCGTTAAGTTTGGAGTTGTCTGTAAGCCAGCATAAATGGCCCCTGCACTTGCATGATTGCAATTGTCTGTTGGGGCATAATTGATATTATTTACAGCGGGTTTCCAAACTCCAGAAGTTAAAGTAAGTGTTTGTTTTTGTAATTTAGTTTGAAATCGAGCGCTTCTTGCGCTTGTTCCAACCCAATTGCAAAACATTCCACCTGGTTTCAGATTATAGCTACCTAAGTTACCCGAATTTTCAGCAAAACCAAAAAAAGCTGTTCCTGTGTTTGAGGTTGTGGTTTCAGCATTGAAAGTTCTTAAGTAACCGTCACCAGGTCCTGCTTGCCAACCATATGCCATTTTGCCAAAACCGTCGTTGTCCACTTGGGTAACCATAGAGTTGTAATCACGATCCCAAGTTCCACCTGCATTGGCTGATGCCTTATTCAATTCTCCAGTAGTGGAGGAGAACATTTGAGCATTGGTTGTTGTGGTGGGATAAATCGCCGCTGTAACGGAATAGCTCAAAGTAGTAGCGGTTTTCTCATAAACTACTGAAATAGCTCGTTTTCTAGTGTCTGATGAATTTGGAGCTTTATCATCTGTAACAATTTGAATCAGTCCTTTGTAAGTCGTAGTGTCTGTGGCTGAAGCAGGCAGCTGACGAATTAATATATCCATAGTTGTTGTGAAAGTTTGTCCCCCGCGCAACGGGTTTTCTCTAGAACCTTTGAAAACAGTTTCGAATTGTGGTTTTCCACCTGAATCTGCTAAACGACTAATAGCGGCTTCGGTTACAGTAAATTTTTCTCTTCCCGCTCCTGCAGTAAACAAAGTTGTCAAAGTTACCTTTGAACCGCTTGCAGAGGGTAGAGCTTGATTGTTGATTTTAGCAATACACGCCATAGCCGCGGCAGTTCCCAAAGCAAAATCAACTTTGTTCGATATGTATGATATCAATGAATTGACCTTTGCCGCTGAGCAAGCCTCTCCATTGGTTCCACTAGTTGCTTGCCAAATTCCAGTATCTCCACCAGGCATTTGGGTTCCGTTAATCTGAGAATGGGATGTAAAAGCGATTTGAGGACCATAGCAATCAACTTGGTCCTGATTCTGTCTGAAGAATTTAGGGATAGCTTTGAAACAATCGGCAGGAGTGGTAGCTTTTAGAGAATCTTCCATTTTCTTTTTCTTTGCTTTGAAGTCCTCAGCTCCAAAGTCATCACCAGGTGCTCTCGTTGAACTAGAAGTTGTCGATTGTTGTTCAGTGATTGATGTTACTGCGAAGCTCGCTGGTACGGCGGCAGAGAAAACGTTTGCTGTTGCCGAGCTTGAGCTAGCACTTGTCCCTTGGCTCAATAGTCCAAGCAGACCCAAATCACTTGATTTGTCTTTTTTGGATTTGGTACAGGACGTTATTGTAGCAAGTACCAAGAAAATGGTTAAAAATATTTTTGTATTCATTCTAATCCCCTCGTTAAGACGTACATTTTGGTTACAAAACGTACTCTTATTCAAGTTTTTTTTGAGTTCAGATTGTACTAATTCTATGGAGAAAAATTTAGAATGATTCTAGTTTTTTCAAAAGTAACTTAATTCAACTCTTTGAAGCTCAATTGATTTAGAAAAAGCTGTTGAATTTCTAAATCAGAAGACATAAGCTCGGTCTATGACCACTCCTAGTAAAAACTGGAAAGAATCCATCTCCTCCCTAGAAAACGAAATCTTTGAAAAATACAAAAAGCCATTCTCGGATCTTCAGCTTCGAAAATCAGAAATACATGGAGTGGGTAGAGGGCTACATAGAAAACAGATTCTAGGTTTATCTGCAAGATTGGAGATCCTTGCCGACATTCCTGATTGCGCCAAATGCGGCTTGTTTTCTAGTCCTGGAAAAAAAGATGTATTTGTTAGACTTTCGAATGGAAGTCTAGATACCAAACCAGATCGGGAGCCAGACATTCGTGGCTTTGCAATAAAAGTTCTGGATATAAAAGGAGCAGGCTCGCTGGGAACTCCAACAGAGTCTCAAGATTTTTTATTAATCAACCATGCCGCCTTTTCTTTTCCAGATTTTGAATCATTCATTCAAGTGGTATTGGCCGCTGGAGAAGGAATTCCATCCCTCATTCGACATCTAATTAAAAAACATGGATTCATAGAGGGCTTCAAAAGACTGATCGCTTCAGCAAAGAACATTGGTAAACCGTTTACTGGATTTGCCACAGAAGCGTTCCACTCCGCGGCACCTATCGCAATGGGTGAATACGCGGCAAAAGTTAAAATAAATCCTAAGCAAAAGGTGAAGGTATCTAACACTGGCGACTTTGCAAAAGATTTTTCCCAGTATCTTGTTGAATCTGATTTAGAATTTGATTTCCAACTGCAGTTTTATACAGAAGATAACTCAACTCCAATTGAAGATCCGACCAAAGAATGGACAAATTCTCCTTTCGTCACTGTGGCAAAGTTAGTCATTCCGAAGCAGGAAATTGATTTTGTTAATGAGTCTGAACTTTCTAAGAAGATAAAATTGGCGCATTTTGACCCATGGAACTCACTCGAAGTGCATCGTCCTTTGGGTCAAATTATGCGTGCTCGAAAGCACTATTATTACATAAGCCAACAAAACAGAAAATAAGCTAGTGAGAAAACCAAGTGGCTCTTATTTGATTTGATCAATCTGAGCCATAGCATCCAATTCACCTTGTTTGGCGGTTCGGACTTTCCATTCCTTGGCTTTGGGGTCTATATCAAGAGCTTGTCCTTTTTCGATTACTATGGATGAATTGTCTGACTTCCGGAGAATCTCAACGGCTCCGTCACGGACTGCAAAGGTTCCAGTAGTTGTCTCTTTGTTTACTTGGCCCCAGAATTCTGTTCCTCGAACAGCGGCAACAACAGTTGGAGTAGAAACTTTTAGCGTTTGTCCCTTCTTTAGTTTAGCGGACTTTACTAAAATGTTTCCTTCGGTTACTTCAAACATCAACTGATCTTCTGAAAGTTGAGCCAAGCTAACTTTAGTGTTTCCTAAAAGGCGCATAGAACCAAGAACGGAGCTAAGATCTAAAATAGCACTTGCTTCTGTTTTAACAATTTCACTGACTGGAAGGGTATCAAATGCTTTTAGTTTTCCGGGCTTAATGAAGCGTTCAGCTGATCCTTGTAAGAAGGAAATCGTAAATTGATTTTCAATAGGTGCTTCTTTTTGCGCAGTGCAATTGGTAGCTAAAAAGAAAAGCAAAGAAATACCGAAAATGACTGTGATAAACTTTTTCATTGAAATCCTCTTAAAATCCAATATTACCAGCTCATAATATAATAGATACCAATTAAAACTGCTCCAAGAATCGTAAGTTGCCTGAATGAAAGTATCGAATATCATGAATACCATATCTCATCATAACCAAACGATCTAAGCCAAGTCCAAAGGCAAATCCTGTCCATTTTTTGGGATCCAGACCCGCATAACTTAAAACGTTCGGATGAACGAGGCCACAAGGGAGCAATTCTAACCAACCTGAATGTTTGCAAACGGAACAGCCTTTTCCGCCGCAGACTAAGCATTGGATGTCTAATTCAAAACCTGGCTCCACAAATGGGAAATACCCTGGTCTCAATCTTGTTTTAACCTCCTTTTTAAAAACTTCAGAAAGCAATGTTTCCATGGTATCGATAAGATTTGCTACTGATACATTCTTTCCGACTACCATTCCTTCTACCTGATAGAAAGTGTTTTCATGGGAGGCATCTACTTCTTCGTACCGAAAAACTCTGCCTGGAGCAATGATGCGAAAGGGAGGTTTAAGCTTACGAAGAGCTCTAACTTGAATTGCCGATGTATGAGTTCTTAATAAATTTCCGTCTTCAGTATAAAACGTATCTTGCATGTCTCTAGCTGGATGGTCTTTCGTAAAGTTCAGTGCCTCAAAGTTGTTCTCATCTGTTTCTAACTCTGGTCCATCCATGATTGAAAATCCAAGCGAAGTGAAAATATCTTCAATTTCATATTGGATCTGAGTAATTGGATGGAGAGAGCCTCGAGCTTTTGCATTGGTTGGTTGCAAAACGTCAAAAAATTCTTGTTTTGCTATTGTCTGGTAGAATTGATTTTTTAAATGGGCTCGTTTGCTCTGGATCAAAGATTCCAATTCAACTTGAGTCTCATTGGCTAGTTTTCCAATGCTCCTCTTGTCTTCAGGAGAAAGCTGTGCCAAGCCTTTTAAAATAGATGTCAGCTGGCCCTTCTTTCCTAAATGATTTGCTTTTATTTTTTCCAGTTCCTCTTCACTGACAGCTAAGTCCAATTCCGATTTTACTAAAGTGGATAGATTTTTAATTTGTTCTATGAGATTCATTTGGATCTTTCTCGCATGATATCTATTAAATTATTGTAAATTCCTCCGAAAGAGCCATTAGACATAGCGAGTAATATGACTTTTTGGTCTTTGTACTTTGGGAGTAATTTTTTTAGTTCAGGGACAATTGATTCGGGGCTCGCAACATAAAGTCCTTTTGATTTCGATTTGGTTTCGAGATCTTTAACAAGTTTCTTTACGTTGAGTCTTTTGGCTTTGTCAACCTTACTTGCATTGAAAACTTCAGTGATGATTGCTAAATGTGATCCTTTAAAAGAGCGAGCAAAATCATCTTGAAACACATTTCTATGCGAAGTTGCTGATCTTGGTTCAAACAAAGCAATGATTTTCCAATCAGGATAGGATTCCTTGTGTGCTTTGATTGTTTCTTCTATAGCAACTGGATGGTGGGCAAAGTCTTCAACAACTAAGCTGTTTTCTGAGCGAAAAAGATTGTCCTGTCTCCGTTTAACTCCCGGGAATTCTAAGAGTGCTTTAATCAGTTCTTTCTTTTTATTTGGAGCAATAGAAAGACAAACTCTGAGAGCTACTTCCGCATTTCTGTAATTATGTGAACCAATCAAATCAGGCTTTAGGACTTGCTTTGAATCTTGATCTTGCAAAACTCCTTTTTTAAAAGTTAAGATAGAATCCTTTTCATTCAAATCGAAAAATTCGACAGGAGCAAACTTATAGTTTTCAAGGACTGAATTTAAATTTTTAGATCCTTTCCAAGAAAAAACTTTTCCTTGATTGGGAACCAGATTCAAAAACCTTCGAAACATTGTTTTTATAGCATCTAAATCAGCAAAAATGTCGGCATGATCAAAATCCAAAGCATTCAGAACCGCAATATGAGGTCTATAATGCAAAAACTTTGAACTTTTATCAAAGAAAGCAGAATCATACTCATCTCCTTCAATTACAAAAAATTCTCCCTTTCCCAAGGCAAAACCAGCATGCCCATCTTTTCGGATTCCTCCAACAAACAAGCCAGGATTCATTCCGATAGAATCGAGTAACCAGTGGATAAGGAAAGTTGTGGTCGTTTTTCCGTGAGTTCCCGCAACTACGATTGGTTTTTTTCCTTTTAGAAAAAAATGACCCAAAGCCTGAGCCATGCTCATATACTCTTTTTTAGAGTTTAAAACTTCTTCAACTTCAGGGTTGCCTCTGGAAATTGCGTTTCCAATGATAACCAAATCTGCATCTTTCACATTTTTAGCATCAAACCCTGATTTTGGGGTAAGTCCCCACTCTTCGAGTTTGTCAGACATGGGCGGGTATAGGTTCTGATCGGAACCGGATACTGAATGACCTAACTCTTTTAACATAAAAGCCAGGTTTCCCATGGCTATGCCACCAATACCTGTTAGAAAAATTTTCAAAGGAATACCGTCCTATAGATATTAAACGCCAGAAGCGGCACAAAACCAATTAAACTCAAAAAGAGAAAGAATTTAAGTAGAAAAAAGAAGAACTGACTAGATGTCCATTTGCTGTTTACTTGTAAAGCCACATAGGCTATGTTTAGCGAGTAAAAGAATGAAAAAAACAATAAGAAAATCGGAAAAGGTTGCGGAAGAATCCAAAAAACCCCAGTAGCAGAAAAAGGTAAGAAACTTACAGAAAAAATATGCGCTGGTGGTCCCTGCCATTCCAATTCTCGGTCTCGATCTAGGTGATAAATCCGAAAAATATCCAAGAATCGTAATAGAATTAAGATGCCAAAGTAAAAAGCAAAAACACTTAATACTCCGCCGAATAAAGATAAAGTGACCTCATCTTCAGGCTCACTCCATTTTTTTAGACCGAACTGTAGAAAATTTCCTAACAGTTTGAACACTGGTGCCCAAAATATCAGAGAAAAATGTAAAGAACGCAGTTCCTTTTTCCCTAATTCATTGGATTTTAAAAGAGTTTCAAACGCAGAAGGTGGCGAAAAAAAAATGTCCTTTAATAAGGAGAACTTGATTGGTTGGGATTCAGAAGTGGACACTTTTATTGGATTCTCTGGTTCGGTCTTTCCCATTGCTTTGCATTTTGAACCTGAGTTGCTCCATTTAAAAAACTACCAAACGACTCAACACTCATAAAACTAGGTCCTTCGACGAAAAAACCCTTAAATTCTCGAATAACAGGCCTATAGTATCGTTCCTTCCAATTAATAACTGGGAAAATCTTTAAGCTAACGCTAACCCCGCTTGATAGTTCTACTTGGATTTCAGCTTCAGGTTCAGTCATTGAGGATTCTTTGGCAAAAGCGAAGCCTGGACCATTGGTATCATCAGGATAGAGATCTGCACGCAATGCCTTGACCTGGTTTTCCCATTGATTTCCAATTTCAGGAGGGAGAACAATTCGACCACCTGATGGTCTTCGCCAATGATTAACATAAGAACCATATTGGTTTTTTTCAGCGGAGTTTTCTACTAAGACGGTCCTGCCTAGACTCGAAAATGAAATGGATTTCACATACCCACCTGAATGGTTGATAAACTGACGTTCACGCATGGATTCAATGGGATTCTTAAATTTTTCTAGGATATAATAATAAGGAGCGATGACTTTTGAATCACTTTCGCAAACCACACGATTTGTATCGGATGTTAGTTTTTTGCCAATTGCCAATTCTTTGAAGCTTCCGTTTTTATTGGTCAATTTGATTTTTGGAGAGTTAGCGGGATCAATAGAATACGTTTTTAAAACCTCAGGGGTAGATGCTTCCCAGATTTTAGTTTTTAATACAGAAAGATCATTGAACGAATTTTTAACATTGAAGTTGCCCTCGTATGTATACTCTTCTTTTGATGTTTCGTCTTTAATGGTTGCCGAGAAAAGGGGATTTTCTTTCCAACCTGTGGAATAAATCTGCAATCTAACTGCGGTTTTGGAGAATGTATCGTTTTCCTTTAACCATTCTTCAGAGGGTGGTGTGTACTCGAGACTAGCCCAGCTTTCTTTCCAGAAAATTGTCTCTGAAAGGTTTTCTTTCCTTTCATCCACAAACAGAAATAAAGCTAAGATTGCACCAAAGGCAAGAAAACCAAGTATCAGTCTTCGATTCATTTAAACCGTGCTCAATCTTCGTCGATACGAAACGTAATAAGAACCAATGCCGATAATCAAACCCGGAAATAAGAAAACACCAAATGCCCAAACCATCAATTTCTGATTTTCCGAAAGAGAAACGGTTTGAATGTCTTCTTTCTTAGCTGGAATGCCAGAAATGCCTGAATCCAAGAATAGACCAGTCGAAGTTGCCAAAGCAAAATTAGAGTTCATGTTGTATCCAAAGAACTGGTCCGTGAGCCACGAGGTTCCGGAATGAAAAATGACTTTTCCAACTTTCGAATCATCCAAGGAGAGACTTGAAAGAGTTACGGATAAAAGTAAGTTTTCCCTTTTTTCTGTTGGATCTAGTTTTCCGTTGTTGTTTGTGTCCACAAAAACGTTGTTCCCGCTCTCCAACAGGTTTTCTGTTTTGAAAGAGAAGGGATTTTCTCCAGTAGAAACCGTTTCAAAATAGCCTGAAAAAGGAAAAACGACACCTAAGTCTTTTTTAGGTATAAGATCAGTACTTTTGGTTTGGGAAAAGGTCTTTGCCACAATAAAACCTGGCTTGTCGTTTACTTCCGCAAGTGTGCTTTTAACGAATTTTAACCCAGATTCCTTAGCTAACCAATCTAAGGTTTCGCTTCCTTTTGGTTCAATAGTTACAAAGACTTTTCCTTTCTTTTCTTTAAGGTATGAAAGGATTGCTGTTTGAGCTTCAAGTGAAAAAGGCACACTAGCCCCAATGATTAGAACTAGATCAGCATCTTCAGGAATTGTTGAAGGCCAGCCATTTGAGAAATTCAACTCTTGGACTTTGAAATTCAGGTATTGTAACCCGCTAACAAATTTTGAGATTCTTTCATTTGGAACATTTTTGAATCCAGCACCGTACCTTTCCCCGTTAGATGTAGTGAAGTAGGCTTTTTTTTCTTTTGTTGCAACGGTGAATATTGCCGTCATTAATCTTCGTTCTAGTTCTTCAAGATCGGAAGGTTCTCGAACATAAATCTTTTCTTCTAAATACGGTGTGTCTGAATCCAATAGGGACTCTTTATTGGATCGAACATTGATCAATCCGTTCGATACTTGACCGAAATCTTTTAGTAAATCGGTTTCGATGTCTGCATTGATAAATTGGACAGTAATCTTTGGATTGACCGCCTTAAACTGATCTAAAAGAATTTCGAGATCTGGCCTAATTCGCGTCAGTGCAAGAGAGTTTTCAGGTCCATCTGCTTCGAGAGGTCTTGGATAAAAGGCAGTTATCAAAACATCTCTATCAATGGTTTTCAAAATAGATCTTGAAACTTCGCTTAGGGAATACTTACCTTTGGCACTGAGATCGTAATTGTAGTTTCGTAAAATTGCAAAGTAGTTGGCGGCAACAACAACTGGCAAAACCAAGAGCAGTCCTAAAACAGCGTTTTGCACTAGAGAAGTTTTGGTTCTTGATAGATCGGATTGGGCTTCTAGGGACTGTTTGCCGACTTCGACGATGATTGTCTGAACCAAGAAAGCAATGGCGGAAATTACACTCACCAAAAGCAAAAAATCCCGGATTTTTGGAATGAGGCTAGCTTCTTGGTTTAACCCTGAGCGATAACCAACGTCAATGACTTCTCGTAAAACAGCCGCAATAAAACTTAAAAAACCTAAGAAAGTTATAAAGTAACGAACATTGTCTTCTTTTCGGTACTTGAAGGAAGCAAATCGATAGAGCAAATCCGATAGAAGAAAAGCGGCGATGAGCAACAACCAAACAATTCTGCGACTAGGGTTGACTACCATTCCATCAAAAAGAAAGAAGGAAAACAAGCTCAACAGACTTAAAAATGGAAAAAACCTTTCTAAGGATAATTTCATGCCGCTATCCTCTCCATCTTCTGGATTCTAAAACTTTAATAGTTAAATACAGGAACAAAAAAGTACCCGAAAGAAAAAAAACAATTCCAGTTAGAGGCAAAACCCCTTTCGAAAAACTTATGAAATGTGAAAATATATGCAAATGGAACAACACTTTTCTGGTTGTGGCTTGGAAAAGATGAGAAAAGTATCCAGCTACCCAAAGTGTCAGAAGAACTAAAACTGAAATCAAGAGGGATATCATTTGGTTTTTTCCTAAACTAGAGCCAAACATTCCCACTGCGAAGGTGAAAATTCCCAAGAGGAATACTCCTATAGAACCAGACAAAACCAAATAAAACGGTGCTTGCCAGTATGCATAAAGTAGCAATGGAAAAAGACCGTTTATAAATACAGTTATTATCCCACAGATGGTAGCACCAAACATAAACTTACCGACCACTATCTCTAAATCCGTAATGGGACTTGTAAAAAGCAGTTCTAATGTGCCTTTGTTTCGTTCTTCAACGATGGAACCCATGGATAGGATAACCATTGCAATTAGAATGGTACTCATAAAAGAAACAAAAGTAACGATCGTTGCATCTTCGTAGTTTGCTCTTCCGTTGAAGTTCAAAATCATAACGAAGAGTGCATTGAGAAAGGCAGTTCCACCGAGAACAAGTGCTCCCATATAGGTTCCAAAGAAGAGTTTGATCTCTTTTTTATAGATAAAATAAGCCGTTTGCCAGTTCATACTCTCTCCATAAAAATTTGTTCTAAGGATACTTCCTGCTTTCTAAATGTTTCAAGTGACACTGCATTCGCATCTTTTTCACCAACTTTGTTAAGCGCTGATAAAAGTTGAGATTTGAAGGTTTTCTTAGCTTCTTCGCTGTTCCATTTAATTACAAACGTAGATTCCTCAGAAGTTTCTGATAAACTATCCATCACATGTGTCGAAGTTGGAGATTTTGAGACTACTTCTTCCACTATGCTCTTTAAAAAAGATAAACGTTCCTGCACAGTTTTCCCACTTAAGGTAATTTCAAATCCTGCAACTTTTGCCATTTCCTCTTCTAATTGCTCTAACGTGAACTGAGCTTTTAATTGTCCTTCTTGGAGAAATAGAAATTTATCACAAGTTCGGTGCATCTCGGTAAGGATATGACTAGAAATTAGGACAGTGTGGTCCCCCGCAAGGCTAGTGATCAGTTTTCGCATTTCCATGATTTGCTGAGGATCCAATCCGGAAATGGGTTCGTCCATAATCACGACCGAGGGGTTTCCTGAAATTGCTTGCGCAATGCCAACCCTTTTCCTGAAACCTAACGAAAGGGTAGAGATCAGCTTGTGTGCGACGCTTGTTAAATTGGTTTTTTGGATTACCCGCTGGATCTCTTCTTCGATTTTTTCTTTTTCGACTTGCTTGATCTCACAAACGAATTGGAGATAATCATGAACTGTTAAATCTTCATAAAGCGGTGGCGACTCGGGCAGGTAGCCAATGTTCTTTTTGGCTTCAAGAGGATTGTCGAAAATGGACTTTCCGTCGATGTAGGCACCGCCAGAACTAGGGATTAAGAAACCTGTGAGAATGCGGATGGTTGTGGTTTTTCCGGCACCATTGCGTCCCAGTAGACCTACAATTTCTCCTTTCTCTAGTTTAAAGTTCAAACCAGAGATAGCTCTCTTCTCGCCGTAAAACTTAGAAAGGTTACTGACTTGGATCATAGGATTGCTTTATGTTTCCATGCCACATTTGAGATGATAGGAGATTTTTTCAAGAATTACTCAGCCCTCAAAGCCTTTTAGAATTTCATCTTGTCTCCCCATTAGACGGGAGATCAGCCTAGGACCAACTTCTTGGACAACGCAAGAGGCGACAAAGTTTCCCCAGCGAGCCGATCTTGCAGGAGAGTACCCTTGGGTTAAACCATAGAGAACACCAGCGGCAAAAGAATCGCCAGCTCCCGTAGTATCGATTGGTTTTGCAGGGAAACCAGGGACCAATTGGATTTTACCGTTTGTGGCGACATACGCCCCTTCTTTTCCAGCGGTCATAAACACTAAATCAGACAATTTCGATATGAACTCGACCGCTTCGAGAGGGCTCTTGGCTCCTGATAGAGCGAATCCTTCATCGGTGTTGCAGAAAACCACATCTACGTAAGTCTTTGTTAGATGTAAAAAATCTTCTTTGGATCGATTTACACAAAAAGGATCGCTATAAGTAAAAGCTACCTTAACTCCTTTTTCTTTGGCATGTTTCATCGCTAACTCGCTAGCCGCTTTTGTAGAAGGCCCATCCCAAAGGTAACCTTCGACGTAAACGTACTTTGATCTTTCGAG
>JAIXRB010000063.1 GCA_027485405.1 Leptospiraceae bacterium
GTTTTGCCAGAACGTTACGGAAGAGAGCGAGTCGATGCTTTAGGAAAACTGGCAGGCATGGCAAGCATTACAGAAAACCTAAAGCAATTGGGTATGGTTCTTACCCCAGAGATAGAAAAAAAAGTTTTAGAACATGTAATCGAGTTAGGTGACCAAAACAAATCTGTCACAAAAGAAGATCTACCCTATATCATTGCAATGGTCACAGGTCAAAATGCGAACCATAGTTTCCAAATTCAATTTTGCACCATCACCAGTGGAATTGGAACAAAACCCAGCGCTAATCTAACGGTAGTTTTCAAAACCAAGTCCTATTTTGCAGAAGGAGCTGGCGATGGGGGCTATGATGCCTTTATGAACGCTCTGTCCAAGATTCTAGATACCTTGCAGATTACTATCCCCCCTCTGTACGATTATGAGGTGCGCATTCCCCCCGGCGGCAACACCAATGCTCTTGTTGAAACAGTGATCACATGGAAAGGGGAAAATGACGCCATGCCCATTCGAACCATTGGAATCGATTCTGACCAGCAAGTGGCGGCAATCAAAGCCACAGAAAAACTCCTCCATTTGATTTTGACTTAAATGAAACATGGACTCATTGTTGGGCTCGGGAATCCCGGAATTAAATATCAACATACTCGCCATAACATTGGTTTTTTGATCCTAGAATCCTTCGCAGTAAAAAACCAAGCATCTTTTCAGGAAAAGAAGAAATACGCACAAACTTCTTTTTTAGAATCTGACACTACTTGGCATCTTTTAAAACCCTTGGAATTTATGAATCTCTCCGGCAATTCCGTCTCTGAGTTTGTGCGGCTTTACAAAATTCCTATGGACATGGTCTTAGTGATTCACGACGAAATCGACCTTCCTTTTGGAAAAATAAAAAACAAAATTGGGGGTGGAACCGCTGGTCACAATGGGTTGAAAGACATAGTAGATAAAGTGGGTTCTTCCGATTTTCATAGACTTCGGTTCGGAGTGGGAAAACCAGAGAAAGGAAAAGGAGATGTCGCCGATTTCGTATTACAGACATTTTTTCCAGAAGAACAAGATCTACTTTCTGGGTTAATAGCCGATAGTATTTCTAAGATGGAAGACTGGAAAAAAGGAAAATCAAATGTCAAACCACCACCAGGATGACCTAAGCCCGGACTCGCTTCGAAAAATCTTATTACAAACCTTAGCTTCCATTTTTATAGTTATTCTTCTAGTATTTGCTTCTGCTTTCTTTTTTAGAAATGAGCTCATTGTTTTTTCCGAATGGTTCGTGAAATTCGGTGGTTATGTGGGCCTTTTTTTCGGAATGGTCTTGAGCGATAGCCTGCCTGCCTTTGTTCCCCCTGATGCGTTCTTAATGATGAGTATCGCTGGAGGAATGCATCCTTTCCTCACAATCCTGGTTATGGGATTCGGAAGTCTAGTAGGAGGTAGTATCGCCTATTCTATCGGACGTTATCTGATCCCACGATTCTCATTGGGTCGAAAAATTGTTTTACGATATGAAGACAAGTT
Source organism: Leptospiraceae bacterium (assembly GCA_027485405.1). Classification (GTDB taxonomy): domain Bacteria; phylum Spirochaetota; class Leptospiria; order Leptospirales; family Leptospiraceae; genus Leptospira_A. Next base: position 1,519 of record JAIXRB010000063.1, read on the forward strand.
GCTTCCTTATTTAAGGAAATACGGGTTCTGGGCTGTTGTTCTAGCCGCAGTTACTCCCATTCCTTATTCTTGGATGGCATATACTGTAGGAAGTTTCAAAATGAAATACACTGAATTCCTCCTCGGTTCACTTTTTCGTTTTTTCAGAATGGGAGTTTATTACTTTGCCATGGTCTTAGGTTGGGTATCTGGGGTCTGAACTCTCATTACTTTAAGGATTTAAAATAGTTGAGTAAGTATTCTAAAAAGCCAAGTTTTTCTCTTAAAACTTGAAATACACGAGTCTTGTCAATAGTTGCGTACTCGTGAACTAAGATATTGCGAAATCCAATCATCTGAATCCATTCTATCTTTGTGCTCTCATCTATTCTGCCTTGGCTAAATAAAATTAGAGGAATATCTCGACTCCATTGAATCTCGCCTAGTTTTTCATCCGAAATAATATGCGATCCCATATCCAAAACCAACTCAATGCTAAGCTGAAGATAACGTTCAACACTTCCATGATTTCGTTTATCAACTTCAAAGGCTTCCCATGAAACACCATGCATAGATTTTAGAAAGTCAATGTATTCCTGGAGCAAAATGCATTTTTTTAAAATCACTTGAGGATTGACCATTTTTAATTTCTCTCCAACATCGCTCTTTGGTTATAATCCAAGGTTGGAAGAAAATCGAAATACATTCGAATTGTGAGAGAAAATAAGGAATCCTTATCAAAACCTTTCCTGACATAAATACATTGGTTTTTGCGAACTATTTCAAATTGCATTAAAAGCGAAGCCCGATTAAAATCCACCAAGTCTATATTACTGTATCCTAATGATGTTAAGTCAAACCTCAGTGTATCGATTAGTTTGGATTCTGGGGTTATAATTCCGAAGTCAAGATCACTGTTTTTTTCTTGGTTTCCACTGGCATAAGAACCAAACAGATATACAGCATCTAAAGAAAAATAATTTGAAAATAAATCAATGCAGTCCTGGAGGGGGGGATTCGAAGAAAATGTTTGCATTGCTA
>JAIXRB010000092.1 GCA_027485405.1 Leptospiraceae bacterium
GAACAGCCTGAGCGAGTTTGTACTCGGCTTCCGGTATCGACTGAAACATATAATCGATTTGAAGCCTTTTGGACCAGGTTTCAATTAAGTCATACTCGATACCTGCTGGGATCTCTTTCCCCACAGCTTTAAACTCAGCGTAGAACTGCGTCGCGATTTTCAATTCTGCGGAAGTTGGTTTAAAGTCATTGGTATAGTCAATCTGAAACAATTCCGCGAATTGCATGGCAGAAACTAGATTTAAAATTTTATTTTTTGAAACTACAAACCCAGGTATAACTTCGGAGATCTTAGAACTAGTCGCAGATTCAATATACTCTTTTGTTAGATTATAAAGGGAAATCAGCTGAAAGGGTCGAAGTTTTTCGAATTTATGAAATAAAAGATTTTCAATAAACAAATCGATAGGTGTATTGAAAATTTGCGAAATCAGTCCATCGAATAACTTGTTAATGTATTCTTCTACCCCCCCCCGCTAGTACACCTTTTTCCGCCAATCGGGAAGTAAACGATGCAATTTGAATTTTAAACAAATTCTTACTTTCTTCATCCGAAGTGATTAATTTGTATTGGTGTGCTTTTTTTGCTTCTACAGTAAATTGCAAATGAGCCAATTCATGCATCACCAAATGCGCGACTGCTGGACGATGGGGTTGGTACCGGATGAGGTGATAATCCCTATCATACAGTTCCGCGTATTCGATTTTGGCAGAGTAAGGGATAGATTCTGATTTCTCAATGCGGATGTCTGTTCCCTGCCCTTCGACCATTTTTCGCAAATACTCAGCAATTACGTCTTCTACTAATGAGGAATCTACAATTGTCTGCGCAACACCAAATAATTTATGTAAGCTTTGTTTAAACAATTCATCCCTCTTGGGATTTACTTTGACTGCAGTTAAGAATGACTCAAAAGCTTTAGGAAATTCTCTTTTTTCTTCATATAACAAACCCAGCCCATAGTGAGTATTGGGAAAGGAAGGATTGGACTTTTCCGCCTTTTGCAAAAATTCTTCTGCCTTTTCCCATTGGTTCATTTGCATGAGAGTGGCCGCAATATTATTTGCTGTCAAAGAATCCTCGGGATTCACTACCAGGGCTTGGTTGTAGTAACGCATCGCAATTTCAGGTTCTTTTTTAAATCGCAAGAAAATGTTCCCCATCATCAAAAGGGCAGAAGTATTTTTGGAATCCCACCTGAGCGCATCAATCAGAGAATGAATCGCTTCCTCTTGGTTTCCAAGTTCCGATTCTATTTGTCCAAGCAGTCTATGAAGTTCTGAATGAGTTCTGAATTGATGTACCAAAGGAAGTAATAAGATTTTCGCATCCGCAAAATTCCCTTTTTCGCATAACGATATAATTCGTTTGTAATCTTGATTCATGGGTCCCATTACATCCAGATCTATGACGACTCTGACCAAAGTGTCATCCACGGTTACAGTTGGTTCATAGATACCAACTCTGTAAAAATGTAAGAGTGCCTCTTTTAAAGAGCCAGAGTCTCCCTTCTGAATTTCGGGAAACAGTGAGTAAAAAAAATCGTCTAGTAGGTGGATGATTTCCATGGGAGAGTTAGGGTGAGGGTTATTAATTTGCCAAGGAGCAATCTTCGTTAGCCCTTTGGCTAAAGTAAAAGACAAGGAAGCATAAATATATCATTTTTTAAAAATAAATTTCAGATTTGAGGATCTGATTCCAGAATATCTCTGAGAAAAGCTCTAAGTGGTTAGTGTAGTTCCTATTTCATTGAAATGAATTGACATGCATATGCATGCAGGAGAATGCTGAGAGAATGAGAACAACGATCGAAATACCAGAATCTTTAAGAAAAAGATTAATTTTGGAAGCAGCGGAAACAAACCGAAAAGGTTTTTCTGACATTATAGTCTTGGCTCTTGACGAATATTTCAAGAAAACCGAGAAGAAAGTCAAAAAGCTTCGTGGAACGGATTTAAAGGAAACAAACCTTGCCAGCCTTTGGAAAAATAGAAAAGATATAAAAGATGGCACAGCATTCATACGTGATATGCGAGACTCTAATCAATACAGAGGACAATGATTTTTTTAGATTCTGATGTTTTAATAGATTATATGCGAAGTTTTCCGCCGTCCCTAGAATGGTTGGACAATCAAGACCAAACCATAATTATTTCTGTCTTCACGTGTTTTGAATTATACACTGGATGTTTGAACAAAATAGAGATTCAAAAACTGGAAAAAACATTTAAAAGAATGAATATTCATTGGCCTGATGAAGAAACTTCCGTCAAAGCAATGGATAGTTTTAAGGAATTCCACATTAGCCATGGAATCGGGGTGTTTGATTGCCTAATCGGTCACTCTGCTTTAAAATTGGCTATGCCGATTTATTCGTTTAACGAAAAGCATTATAAAAAAATTCCAGGTTTAAAAGTGATAAAACCCTATAAGAAATAAAATTTCTTTGCGTTTTGAGATTCCTAAAAAAAAAGCCCCACTTTTTAGGTGAGGCTTTTATTTCGATCCTTTAACAGTCACTAGATCCGTTAATTTCAACAGATCTATCTATTTACAACAAACACCATAGCACGACGACCAAAGGTCACTAACGAAGGTAAAAAAATTGGTTCCTTTATAAAAGGAGGTGATCCAGCCGCACCTTCCGATACGGCTACCTTGTTACGACTTCACCCCCTTCACGAGTTTCACCTTAGAAGTGCGCTTCCTTGCGGTTAACGACAACCTCTTCGGGTGCTCCCCACTCAGGTGGTGTGACGGGCGGTGTGTACAAGGTCCGGGAACGTATTCACCGCGGCATGCTGATCCGCGATTACTAGCGATTCCGACTTCATGGAGTCGAGTTGCAGACTCCAATCTGAACTGGGACCGGTTTTAAGAGATTAGCTCCACCTCGCGGATTGGCGACCCTCTGTACCGGCCATTGTAGCACGTGTGTTGCCCTGGAC
>JAIXRB010000175.1 GCA_027485405.1 Leptospiraceae bacterium
GAGGCAATGACCATCCTGATCAAAACTGCTAGAGAGAAACACCGCCCTTTCATCGGGATTGAAAAGTTTCTAAGTTCGCCAAGGGGCAAGGTTCGAGCTAACCAAAACCCTTCAGAAAGCTCGAGACCTCTTGGAGCGATTCCAAATACAACGATTCCAAATACAACTAACCCTAATGCAACAAATACAAATTCTCCTAACACTTCGACATCGATATTTTCTCTTTTTGGAAATCCGAACAACCCAGATCAAAATCCAAACGAAGAACCCAAAAGAAATATATCCAAAATCTACATTCAATCCTTTGGCTGGTTTTTACAGGACTTAGTCCTCTACAAGGAAGACTATTCGAGTAAATCAAATTGTGTCTTTCTATTTCGCAATATCCAAAAAGACTTGTATGCAAAGGTTGATGCGATAGAGTTACCTTCTGAAGCTTATGAAAATCCAGATTGAGGGGCCAATATGAAATCCGTACATTTTACAATTGCTTTGTTAGTTTTACTTTTCTTTTCTTTTTGCAAATCTCCGCAGAAACCAACTCAAAAAGAAACCATTCAATCTCAATCTTCCATTGAGCAGGACTCTCCGCCCAGTGCAGAAGTTTTAGAATTCACAAAAGCCAAAGAAGGTTTCTTATCTGATAGCCTTTTTCAAGTAGCTGTGTCTAGTGTTGCGACAGATTCCGAATCTCGAAAAGAAGAAGCTCGAAACGTTGCCGAACAAAAAGCACTCAATCTTCTAAAAACTTTATGTCCGCCAAACTTATCTGAGCGAGGGAAAAAAGAACTTCGAGAGATTTCAAAAGAAGGCAAACTGGTCGATAAAAATGTTTCTGTCGGCAACAGGTACTTTTTCTTATATCAAATCCAAAAGAAGGATCTAAAGCGTTTAGTTACAACCCAACTTGAATAGAGGGATTCAAACTAACTCCCAACATTGTTTTACTCAACGGAAAGTGTAGTATCCAATTTACCCGGAATGCACAAATTCTTCGCTAAGCTACAGTAAAAAAGCCGAGCGTGCACTTCCAATTCTCCCTTTCCTGTCAGTTTGATTGGCAATGGATTCACTTGAGCAAAATAATCTGGTTTCTTTGGATGCGTTGGCCCTTGAAAAGTCAAATTTGCATTTAACACTGTTACACCTTTCTTACCAGCAAGCAAAATGCGATGGGGCGCTTCTTTCTGAAAGGCATACCCATCTTTGATTTTTAGATAAATTTCAAATTGATCGTTTTGTCTTTTTACAAGTGAGATAGAGACAGGATCATCCGCCAAATCAACTTGGGCGGAGAGCCCGAAAAAAGTGAGGTATACAAATAGGACGAGGTATCTCATAATCCTTAGACATACTCAAAACTCTTTATGCTTTTCTAAACACCACGCAACGATTGGAATTGGTGCCTTTTTCATTGTTTGAGACATTCCAACAATGGGAAAGCTTGGTGAATTTTTGATCTTGGATGTAGGTCTTTTCCCAGAGAAGCCCAGCCTCCCTCGCCAAACTTGATATCTCTTCATCTAAATTATAAACATTTTTACCTTTTTGGACTTCACCAACTTCCATAACCAAGGGAGCGCCCGGTTTAAGAACTCGCCTAGATTCGATCAATGTTTCTTGGATGAATGCTTTCCAATCCAACAAAGATCGAAAAATGGAAACCTTTTTCTCGGAAGGATTCAAAAATCCCAAAAACCAATGCCTGAGCCAATTGTCTCCTTCGTAATCCACCTTATCCAAAAAAGGTGGAGAAGTAACAATCAGATCGATGGATTCGCTCTGCAAGAGTGGAACGGAGCTCGCAGATCCCAACGTATAAATGTTTTCCTTACTGAATTCATGATAAAATGGGGGAAGACTTTCCTTCAAATCTCTCTTGAATTTCGCCAAAATGCGAGGTTTGATGCTTCGGTACTCGGGCTTTTGCATTCGCTTTATGTTATTCTTGGCTTGGGCTTCCCATGGAATGGAAACCTGAGGGAAGGTATAAACCGAAAAGAATCCAGGGCTGTGTCCATGTAATCTGGACAATGCGATAAGAGATAGAAACTGCATTTCAGGAGAATGATCCTCAGTCATAATTTTCTTGAAATTTTTCAGTTCTTTCAAGGTTTCTGGATGAAAGAATGGAAGAAGTTTGTGATCATCCTCTTCTTCTGAGGTAGGCATATCCAGTTTCAACCGGCTCAGTTTTTCTTCTAGAACGGATACACTAGGTACAACTTGCCTGGAGCGTGCTAAAAATATGGAAAGAGGATGTATGTCATTGTGGACAGCGAAGTGCCCTTCTAAATTCGCTTGAACAGCAGTTGTTCCTCTTCCACCAAATGGATCATAAACGAATTTTTTCTTCTTGGGAAGATACTCTCTGATAAAAAAAGCAGGTAACTCAGGCTTAAAGGAAGCTCGATAAGAAACGGTATGATGCAAGGAATGACCTTGTCTTTGCTTGGCACTCCAGAACTCTCCAACTTCGTACTTATCATTCTGAACTCTAATTGCTTCTACCATAGTAATGGAATCGGCAATAGGCGAATGCTAGATTGTTTCTTTTTCTAAAGGTTAACTACTTATCTTTAATAAACGTTAAACTTCCTTTTTCGAAATCTTATGTCTCAATTTGAAAGAGACATAAGGTTTGCTAAATCGTTAGGCAAAGGAGATGAAAAGCTCTGATTTTCATTGGAAATAGGATCCAGAAAATTAAGAGTTTCTGCATGCAAAGCTTGTCTGGAATGACCGACCCTCTTTAAGAAATCCGAGGAATCTCCATTTTTTGCAAAATCTAAAAAAGCCGTTTCGTCTTTTCCATAGAGTTTGTCCCCCACAATGGGATAACCCAAAGCGAGAAGAGTGGCTCGGATTTGGTGGATTCTTCCTGTTCGCGGAAAGCATCGAACTAAGCTTAGATTTTTCTCCTGAGAATATGTAGCCAATTCAAAGTCGGTATCGGCAGAAAGGCTGGTTGAATCAGGGTTTGCACTCCATTTCATTTTTTTTCGAATTAGAGAATCTCTATCCTTTGTTAGAAATCCGTATCCTTTCAAATTTGAGGGGAATTTTCCAAACACAATAGCCAAATAGGATTTTTCTATTTTTCTATCTTCAAAAAGTTTTTGGTAAAGAGCAAAAGTGGATTGTCTCCTTGAAAAGAGAACTAGCCCAGAAGTTTCTCGGTCAATGCGATGGAGTGGGCTCAATTCTTCGCCTGGAAATTGGTTTCGAAGCAAATGTAGAAGTGTGTGTTCTCTGTATCTGCCCGCAGGGTGCATTGGGAGATTGGGAGGCTTTTCAATAATGTAAATGTTTTCTCTGCTTTCAATTACGCGAAATTCAGCGTTAATAGGAGGTTCGATCATCAAATCTGGATTTGGCCGATACTGAATTGTATCTCCTTCCTTTAGGATCATCGAAGGTTCCCCAAGGGTTTCTCCGATCCAGACTCTACTTTCTGCTATCCGACTGCTCCAGCCTTCTCTGGAATGATAGGGAAAACGGGTTTCTAAAAAATGCAAGAGTGTTGAACCGTCTTCCATCTTGCGGACATTTGTTGAGTATTGAAATTCGTTTACGATGAGGATTCTTCTTGGGATTTTACTTCAATTTTTGGTTCTGATTCAGTCGGTGGATTTTCTTCTTTTTGATCACCAGCGTTTTCTGGTTCAGTATTTTCTACAGGTTCTGCTTCTATTTCTGCTTCGCCTTCTGTTTTTGGTGTTTCCGGTGCTGGAGCAACTAGCAACTGTTGCAAGAATTGGGTTTCTTTCGGATTCAAATTGTAAAATTGGCAACCTACTCGAAAATCATTTTCTTGGTTTCTAATATTCTTAATGATACCTCGAAATGAGACCCTAGACGTTGGAGAAAAAACTACATCAAAAATAGTGTTCACGTTTAAAGTCATAGTTCTAGCAAAAGTTCGTGTGTTTGGATGAACAAAGCTTATCCCCCCAACACTCAAGTCTATCACCGAACAATTTTCTTTGGATTCTTGGAACAGTCCCGTCGCAATGATATCGCGAGACAAAGAACCTGCATAAACCATAATTTGATTGAATGCCGCAGTATCTAAAGGAGATTCGCTGAGTACTTGAATATAGCCAATGTCCATATAGCCTTTGTATTTAATTGGAATGCAAATCTCGGAAATGATTTCTTCCATAATCGTTGATGAGGAAAAGATTCTTTGGTATTCATCAAAAGGAAAAAAAGCAGGATTTGCAGTGGCTTTGTTTTTGCGATCAATGATAAAGATTGATTTATCGTATTTGTGGATCAAACGAAGACGATTGTCCGGTCTTTCATTGAAAAATATTTGTGAGTTTTTGAAGTCTTTGGCTATCTTTGTGCGATAGGTTTCCAGAACGGCGTCCACCTTCTTATCTACAAAACCAATAGCCTTCGCAATCTCATTTACATTGATTAAATTAGTAACAGTATAACCAGCATTTCCCTGTTTCGATACTTCGACCCGGGCTTCACCTCGTTTCGCTTCAGTTATCAAAACCTTAAGGGGAGCTAAAATCTCTATGCCATTGCCATCGCTTCCGGCACAATTAAAGAAAACACTGATTCGGCTTCCGTTGTGAAGAACAGATAAAATTCGTTCTTTCGTCTCAAATGTTAATGAATTATTGATAACAAGTGCCTTATTCTTTAAAGCAACGATTTTACAGGGCAATTCTTTATCAAAATACCTGATTAGAACCGGCAGTTTTCCAAACAAAGCTGTGATTAGCTTCAATACTGCTTCAGGTTCTTGAATGACTTTATCCATGGTATTTATGCAAAATCATATTTCTATAGATTGAAGCTAAGTTAGGGGCACCAGCTATACTCATGGTTTGTTTTAGTTCATCAGTATATTTTTGCAAAAGATAACGCACTCCCGCTTTTTCTCCACCTACTAAAGCAATGGCGACTGGTCGTCCAACTAAAACTGATTCGGCACCAAGTGCTAACATTTTAAAGACATCCATTCCTGAACGAATACCGCCATCTACAACTATCGGAATTCTCCCCTTCACTGCTTCAGCTATTTTTGGTAAAACGCGGGCTGTTCCAGGCATTCCATCCAATACTCTTCCTCCATGGTTGGAAACGACTAGAGCAGAAAAATCAGAATCAGCTACCATTTTTGCATCATCGACTGACATAATTCCTTTTAAGATAAAGGGAAGTTTAGTCCAAGATCGAATTTTTTCCAAATGGTTCAAATTCCTGGAAATACTCTGCAAGTTCTTGTCTTTCATGGTTTTAAAGTTTACGGCATCAATGTCCATTCCTAGAGCAAAGACTCCAGCTTCTTCTGCCGCCACAAAACGCTCTCGCAATAGACCCTCGTCCGCTCGTGGTTTACAGATCAAAATCCCTTTTCCGTTTGATTTTGAAATGGCTTCTACCATGATCTTGTACTTATCAGGTGTAGCCCCGTCCCCAAGCCATGCCAAACTTCCATTTTCATAAAAGCTAGAGACCGCTAGTTGCGCATAATCGGAGTCTGTCATAACAAAATTCATGTTGGTGCCAACTCCCGTCATCGGGGCTGACATAATGGGAGTTTTGAGTGAAAATCACAAAAAGCTTTGGCTGATTTCTGGCTCTACATGATCACGAATATAGCGAGGTAAAATTTGAAATTCATTCAAGGCAGTCGTATTGTCTTGGAAAGTCTCCATGCGACCGACTCCCCCCATACCAGGCACACCTGAAGCACAGTTCACACCATCACAGACTTTGCAGACCCAACAAATGTCTTTCCCAAAACGGATTCTGGCTTGGTCGTTCAGTTCTTTTTCGTTTGTACCTAAAGATTCATCTACATCGAATCGAATTAAGCTTTTTACTTTTTCAAAGACAGCTTCTGATTCAAGTAACGTTTGTGTGGCAATGATCACATGTCCCGATTTTTCGATATTGTTAGTAGGTTCTTTGATGATTTCTCCTACTTTGGATTGAACAAAGATCTCATTGACCCCTTCCAATTTCTTTGCCTCTTCGATTCCAGAAATTCGAAGCAGTTTTCCTGGCTTTGCAATGAGTGATCTTTCTATAGAGACTCTAGAAAAAACGGGATCCAAGTTGTCTGGGACTTCACCTAAAGCAATTAAGATTGCGGCTCTGTTTAAATTCACTCCAGTTGAGAGAGGATAGGTGAAAGATGACATAAACCCACCAGATAGCCTGGCCGCAATTTCCCCGATTTTCACTCCATTTTTTGTAACTTTAATATCTCCCTTACCAGCTCCCAAGTGAATGCCTAGGGCTTGCATTCCCTTCTTCATCACAGATTCTACTTCGGCCAATGTGTCAGGCGAAAGATTGGATGGCATATTATGCCCGATCTCAATAAAATAGGGTTCCCTTTCAATGATTCGATCTGCAATACCGGTGATTCGGATTTGGCCTTGGAAAGCCAAGGCATCGACGGATAGCTCTGGACCCTCCATGTATTCCTCAAGAATAAGCTCACCCGTTGGGCAATACTTCTTCGCATGACGAAAGGCAAATGGAATATCGTCCTTGTTCATTACCTTGATAACACCCCGAGCTCCCATGTTGTCTGCAGGCTTCATAACCAATGGAAAACTTAAATGATTAGCCGCATCCTTTGCATCTTGCAAACTCCAGACTGGGGCAAAGGCGGGAATCGGACATCCATGCTCCTTCAATCTCTGTCTCATCTTTACTTTATTTGATGAAGCTTCTGCATCCACAAAACGGATTCCAGGGAGACTCAATGCCGATGCCACTGCGGCAACTGTCATGCTTGCATCTGTTCCTGCAGTTATCACTCCATGGATGGGCTTTGATTGTACATACTTCTTAGTCTCACGAACCATACCCTCAAGGTCTTTCGTACTCATAAGGATTCTATCATCACAAATTTGAAACCCTATGGATTCAGGATTCATATCGCAAACTACGGTTTTGAGACGCATGGTTTTTGCGGTCTGAATAATCGGAACTTGTAAAAGGCCCCCACCTACAATCAGTATAGTTTTGTCTTGGAGTCTGTTCATCTTAGCCAATCAAGGAGTAGGTTAGATTTTCTGAAACGCGAGATAATTGTATGGTTCCTTTTTGGATGATCCCACCTGCTAAAATGTAGTTTGCCTCCGTAGGATACAGAATTGCTGATTGCCCTGGGGTCACACTTTTCACTTTTTCTTGAAAAACAACTTTCCATTCTTGTTTACTTGGATAAACCAAACAAGGAACAGGTATATGACGGTAACGAATCTGTACTCTAGCTTCAAAGCAATCTAGTAAATTCGCAGGATCCAAGGCTTGGCAAGTTAGGTCTTCCAAGAAAAAAGACTCACAAAATGTCTCTTCTTCTTCCCCTAAGACAACCGTGCCATCGTCTTCAATTGACACTACGTAGAGTGGAGACTTCCATGCAATTCCAAGTCCTTTCCTTTGACCTATCGTAAATGCTTCTTTTCCGGAATGTTTGCCTATGATTTTTCCATCTGAAAGCTTAAAGAATCCGGGGGTAAAATCGACTCCTTTTTTCTTCAGGAAACTTCGATAGTCGTTGTCTGGAATGAAACAGATTTCTTGTGATTCCGGCTTTTCGGCAACAGGGAGTCCCATTCTCTTTGCAATTTCACGCACTTCGGTCTTTTCCATTTCACCTAAGGGAAACATTGTTGCTTTTATACTTTCTTGGCTAAGGCCATATAGGTAATAGGCTTGGTTCTTTTTTTTATCTACTCCATCCCGAATAGCATATCTTCCATTTACTTCTGAAATGCGGGCATAGTGACCGGTTGCTATTTTATCAATTCCCAAAGCCTTTGCTTTTTCAAAAAGAGCACCAAACTTAACAAAAGTATTGCATTCGACACAGGGATTTGGAGTTCTTCCGTCTTTGTAGTCATCAATAAATCTTTGTATGACTCTCTCACCAAAGACTTTTTCCATTTTAACAACGTAGAAAGGAATATTCAAAGAAAGACCAGTGTCTCTTGCATCACGAATATCTTCAGGGGAACAACAAGATTTTTTTGTGGTATCACAGCTAGGCGCTTCATATTCCCAGGTTCTGAGATTTACACCAATCACTTCATAGCCTTCTTCCATTAACAATCCAGCGGCGACAGCACTATCGACTCCACCACTCATGGCAACTATGATTTTTCCTTTACTTTCCATTCTTATTGGACTCCTGGATTCGAATCTGCCTTCTCGTAAAATCCCAAAACAAAGGTCTTTGTCGAAGGACATCCAAACCTAAAACACAAACCTGGTTATTTCCTTTTTCTCGTGGAAAATCAATTTCCTCAATCGAAATTCCAGTAAGATAGCGAACTTCCAAATACTGTAGAGGGGAACTATCTTTAATCGGAATCAATAGTCGTGATTTAGCCTTCCTCTCTTCCGCTTGAACTACTTTTTTGCCTGGCAGGAAGACTTGTTTCTTTCCCAGGGAATCCCAACTGGAAAAAAAAGTTTCAGGTAAAAGCGAAAGACTTGCCCCCGTATCAACTAAACCTTTGCAAGATTCCTGTGTTTCAGACTCAAGGCTTGCGTAAAAATGTCCACCCTGGCTCTGGACAAGCAATCTTTTAAAATCAATCCCGATATAAGCCTCTGGCTCGGCACAGAATCTAGAACTGGAATCAAAGACCAAAAGGGAGCTGTCTTCCCAATATACACAAGTCTTTAAAAAAAAGTCATTCCCAAGCAAACCCGGGAAGTCATCCGGCAAAATTCCCTTTCGAAAAGGCATAGCAAACCTCTTTCCGCCAAATGCCATGGGGGCTGGGGAACCCTCACCTTCCAAAAAAGATAGGTCTGAGCCGGTATCCCAAATGACTGGAACCATGTTTTCGGAAGAGTTTTGAAGCCCGATAAGAACTAAGTGGGTTTTTTGATCCTGGACGGAAAACTCACCTAGATATCCTGGCAATTGAGATAGGCGGGGGTTTAGCCCCTTTTTAGAAGCTGAGACACAGAAAGATAAATGAAGGCAAAGAAAAATTAAACTAATTTTTTGATACAGGAGTGGTTTGTGCATTTTGTGTAATCAACAATACAATCCCTGTATTCTAAACCATTCCTCGTTTCTTTTGCTTTGTATTCGATAAAGCAAGAGTAGGGCTGAAAATCAAAAGAACCAAGTCCAAGGGCTCGGCTCTTAACTTTTTGGAACAAGTCGGGTGAATCTAAGACTTGAGTGTCAAACTGATGTGCAGGGGAATTTGCCATACCCCTCACATCGGCAAAAATTCTATTCTTTAAAACAAATTGTTCGATTTCTTCCTGAATGTTTTGCTTGGTACAGTCCCTTGTCAGCTCTCTCAATCAGATCTTTGTTGTTACGATCCGCCATTCTAAAAGTTGAGATCCCCACAGAAAGAGTCACCTTCAATTCTCCACCGTCGTTCGGGTTTTTTACCACCATAGACTCAACTCTTTTGCGAATCTCTTCCCCTTTTTTGAAAGCCTCTTCTTCTCCCGCACCCGGCATAACAAGACAGAACTCTTCCCCACC
>JAIXRB010000157.1 GCA_027485405.1 Leptospiraceae bacterium
CTATGCAAGAGCTTTTGGTATTTCAAGACTTTACTTGTGTATAAATCTAGAATTCCAATGATCGCTGACGCAAAGTATATCTTACAGAACCTATCGGTTACTTCTGCTTCATGAGGACTTTAGTGATTGCCCCAAGTGGGTGACGGCAGATGGTATTCCCCCATTTTTTCGGACAAAAAATCAGGCAGCTCGCTTTTCATATAATTTTATAAATTCAATTGGTGAAGTAAAGCCTAAAGTAGAATGAATTCATTTTCTATTATAAAATATTTCTATATATTGGAACAAGCTACGATTAGCTTCTTGAATAGTTTTAAATCTTACATGGCGGACTAACTCCGACTTCAAAGTTTAATAGAACGATTCGGATACGACGTTGTCCCAACAAACTCCCTTTCTACTTATGCTTTGCTTCATTTTGTTTTCGCTTAAAATGTTCCTGAATTCCTTAGAAGCATATTGGATTCCACGATCAGAATGGAAGATGCAACCTGTTCGGAGAGATGGATTCTTTATGATTTGAATTGGTAGTAGAAATTTTGAATTTTCTTTTGATTTTACTGCTGATTCTCGCAATTTTCATCAATCTTTCGACCAATTTCTTATTACATAGATATCCTTTGGATAATAAAGTTTTAAGAATCTTTGGGCTTCCATAAATCTCACCGGATTCTTTGTGGATTTCTTTGATCTCTGTAAGCAAAAGCATATTAAATGCCTTTCTTTTGCTTAGTTTTCGATTTCTCCAATCAAAATAACCAGACTTTGAGACGTCTAACGTCTTGCACTTTTTCACCACTTTGAAACAGGTTTCGTTCTCTTTGATAAATTGAAATTTTCCTATTTTGGTCGTGAGTCCTTTGTGAAAATGCCTATTGACTTTTTTAGAATTAGGTTTTCCTCTTCTAATTGTTGAATCCTTTTCTCTTTTTCAATTAACAAGCTCTCATTGTCTTTTCTCCCTTTCTTATCAGGCATGGCTTCTTTCTTTGCTTCACCCATCAGCGTATTCTTCCAACCTCTTAGAGTCAATTCTGGTATTCCTAATTCTCTAGCTGTAAATTTACACCTCCTGCTAGTTTCTAGAAAGCGTTTTACAGCCTGAATTCTGAACTCGTGAGGGCAGTCTTTTGGTGTTTGGAACATCTGTTTCTCCTTAGCGAAGATCCAAATTTATTGTCCAGTTTTTTGAGGGAATACCAAGCCATCGTCAGGCTACGCCGTGTCCAAGTCTCGGCCGATATTAGACGACGTAGATCAGTCAAGAAATTCGTTAAAAAATTTATCTCTTTCATTATAAAATTCTTCAATACCTTTAATGTAAATTAACATCTTGTTGGTTAACGAAGCATGACCATATTCTGTTAAGGTTTTGTGCAGTAAATTTTGATATAGGTCGAAATATTGCTGTGCATTTCCATACTTCTTTGATTTTCCATTAATAGTAATTTTATCACCGAAGCGGCTAATAAGATTAGAAATTAAATTTGGCGACTGAACTCCAAGCTTTATACCATTGAGCACTTGATCTGGAGTCATTTTATTCACAAAAATGATTCTTTTTTCGAAAGCTGTAATCGAATTGACTAGGAAACTGTTTAGGTGGTAATCCTCGAAACCGACGCCTATCAAGATAATGATACTGGAAGAGTATGTTTCGCGTGCAAATCGGTGCACATAGGAAGAAAATGGGTTTTCAGAAAAGCTGTCAAATTTATCTAAACCTGTAATTAGCTGAGTATTATAATGAAATCCTTTCATACTAAAGCTCCGAGATTTAACTCTATTGCTACTTGAATCATAGGATTTAATACGGGTACTTTGAGCTCGTCGAAAATCTCGACAGATTTGAATTGATTTGTCATCGAAATGAATGTTTCCTACATAGCCATGCAAGTGACAGAGTGGGTTGCCAACTCTGAAGAATTCTGCGGAGTTAAAGTGTTCATCAGATTTTACTCCTAGTTCAATCAATGGCGTTGGAGCTGTAAGAGAATCAATTAAAATAGGGTCGTAATTTAGGCTATAGAGAGAAATAGAACCGTATTTATTTTGAATGTATTGATAGAATTCATAAATAGTCCGTTTGGTTTTGCTATAAGCATTATTAGACTGTTCGAAGTCTATGCACTGTATTATTAACCAGGCGATGTATTCCCTCAAGAAAATTGGAATTAATTGAACAGCATTTATTTCACTAATTCTGAAGATTTCAACTTTCTCAAGTGGTTTAAAAATTTCCAGAAGTGCTAGATCAATATTGGTGAAACCGGTGGAAATGCTCCGAGTAATAAAAAGGATAGCCTTGTCAATTATATGAATGATTTGCTCAAAGTTTGGATTCCTATAGTATTCATGTTTGGAGAAAGCATCTTTGACTAGTTGGACGAAAGTAATCACTTCCTTCGTTGATAATTCATACAATTCGTCCCTAAATTCCTCATCTCTAAGTTCTTTGTAGTAATCAGAGAAAGTAGTTAATAGCTCAAGATTCGTTAAGCACGAAGTAAGAAACTCTGTGCTAAAATGTGAACCGCTGGGATGTCTTAGATAGGGAAATGATGCTCCGGCTCCGATAAAGAATAGAATTCTTCGATGTCTTTTTGTCGCCATAATTATCTCCTTTGCTTGATTTGCACTTTATTTATCTAAGTCGTCAAACGAACTAGGCTACACGACTTTGTCCGTAGCTGAGTCCCGTATGGACGTTTGCATCGGCACGCTTTCTTGCCAAGCAAGAAACGTGACGGAGGACAATGTGGTATCAGGCCGAGCGAGGGCGGAAGACCCGAGCGTAGCGTGTCTTCCGCAGTTATGCGATGATTAAAAAAACAATAAGCACTGGAGTCAATATGGTATGAAAATTCTTGGAAGCTATTTATTTTTTTGATAGCTTCGAAATAATTTCAAGTTTCTTTTCAGATTGCTTTTTTCTGATTTTATCATTATTTATCCTATAATCTATAATTTTATTCGTATATCCAATAATATCTGATTCAATAGTGGAATATAATTTTTTTAATGCTTCTGTTCGTATCGCTGTCTTCTCCTTTGCCATTTCATCAAAGATTTTTTCTTTATAAAATCTAGTATTTTCATCTAATGAAAGAATAATATCTTCAAAGGATTCGCCTTGATCCGTTAGATCATTGAATACTTTGTAATGATTGGCTTTTAAAAAATTCTGATCGGATCTAATTTGCAAATCCAAATTTCTGGAGTAATTTTTACTTTTATCGAGTGTCCCGTTTAAAGTGTTAAAATCTCTACCTTCCATGATAAGCCAGTGTCGAAAATTTGTGCACTCAATCCAATAACTGCGAAAATTTGTCCAGCTGTTGCTGAGGCAGTTGTCGTTGCAACGCCAATTGTAGCACTAATCGCAGATGTTATCCAAATAACCTGATCTAAAAATCTTTCTCGTTCATATGCATTGCTTACGTCTATTTCGAGAGTATTTATTCTTTCTTTGACAATATTCTGACTCTCACTAAACCCGTTTATGTTAGACTGATTGTATTGATTGAGAAGATTACCTCGATTTAGTCCGTTCGTGTCGTCAAGTAAGGATTTGATTGTAGTGACGTATTCTTGTAAAGCAAATAGAAGTGCTTTAGTTTTAACTTTTGAACAATCGATTGTCGCGATTAAAGGATTCTCACTCCAAGCTTTCTCAAGGCTTATTAAGTCAACATTGCTTTCTTTAATCCATGGAACAAAGTTATTGCTTACCAAATCTTTAAATTCGATTGAATCTTTGTCGGTAATATTGTCCGTATTTATCTGATAGCAAATTTTGTTAGCAGCTGTTGTAGATTGAGCTGAAATGTTGTCTAATCTGCTTTGAGATTTTTGAATTGTAATGTTTTGTAATCCGCTACAACTTAATAATCCGATCATGGCGATGCCAATAGTTCTTTTTAAATAGTGATGCATTGCTGGATCCTCCTTATTCTCCTTACAAATTTTTTGGAAGTAACAAAGTAATTGAAAGAGAAAAATTAAAAAGTATTTGGTTTTCGCATAACGAAATAGGCAAGACGAAGTTGCCTGTAGCTGAGCCTCGCAGAGGGGTTAGCGTCGGCGCGCCTTC
>JAIXRB010000070.1 GCA_027485405.1 Leptospiraceae bacterium
CCATCGGGCGCTCTTTCCCCATTTTTTGGTAGATAGGATTTTCGGAGAATCAATCTTTTTCCCCTAAATTGACAAAATGCAAGAGGATCTGGAAACAAAGCTCTGATCTGGTTGTGCAAGTTTTGCGCAGTGAATTGAAAATCCAAAATGCAATCTTCATTCTTTATCTTTTTGCAATGTGTGGCTTTCTCATGATCCTGGGGATGTTTTTGCCAAGAGCTTGGATCTGTTTTTAAGAGATCCGTTAGAGCTAGATAGCCTTGCCCTGTGATTTTCTTTAAGTAAGTCTCCGTGTTGTCATCTTCCTCAATTGGGATTTCTTTGGTGAGTAAGATATCACCGGAATCCACTTGACTTGCCAGATATTGAATTGTGAATCCCGACAGCTCAAACCCAAGCCGGATTGCGGATTGAACTGGAGAAGCCCCTCGTAACAGAGGTAAGATACTTCCATGGAGGTTTATACTTTTGAATTTTGGAAAAAGGAACACATCGTCGGAAATAATGGATCCGTAGGCGTATACGATATGGATATCTGCGTTAAAAGAAAAAATTGACTGTTTTGCTGATTCGTCTTCGCGGAGTTTTGGGCTTGTGATAACAGGAATTTGTTTGGATTCGGCTAAGACTTTAACTGGAGTCGGTGTGAGGATTTGTTTTCTTCCGAATGGTTTGTCCTGATTGGTAACAACAAACTTAATGTTAAATCCGTCGTTCAAAAGGAATTCTAGTAATTCTGCGGCATGGCTTGGAGAGCCAAAAAAACCAATGGAAAGGGACATTCTCTCTAATATTTACACCAAATCCAAGGGGTCAAAATCAATTTCCACAAAGCATTTTGGCTCTTTTTTGAACTGAGGAACTTGGGGCTTTATTAGATCCCTGAGCTCGAGGATGGAATGGCTTTTTAACAGGATATGAAATCTGAAATTTTTATCGATCTTAGCAAATGGACAAGGCGATGGGCCGAGTATTTGAACCTTGCTTGGATTCATTGAGGTTTTTAAAAGCTCAGCTATTCGAATAGAGAATTGTGAAGCCAGCTCCTCTATGGTGGATCGGAACACAAGTCTTACCAACCGGGAGAATGGTGGATAGAAAAGCGACTTTCTAAACGGAATTTCGTATTCATAAAACTGTTCGTAGTTTTGGTCTACGGCAAGCTTTATCACCGGGTGTGAAATATCTCTGGATTGTAGAAAAACCTCCCCTGCTGTTGACCTTCGTCCTGCCCTACCCGCCACTTGTGACAGTAAAGCATATACTCGTTCTGCGGCGCGAAAGTCGGGCATTCCAAGTCCAAGGTCAGCGTTAATGATTCCCACTAAAGTGACTTTCGGTAGATCCAGTCCTTTGGCTATCATTTGTGTCCCGGTTAAGATATCAATTTGTCCATCTTCTAGTTTCAACAACACATCTGAGATCACTTCTTTGTTTTGCGTTGAGTCTTGGTCTAATCTTTCCACTTTGGCTTGCGGAAACAAAGATAACAAGGATTCTTCTATCTTTTGTGTCCCTGAACCTAGGAACTCTATGTCTGTTCCAAATAGGTTTTTCAATAAATCTAAGCTGGATTTATAACCGCAGAGATGGCAAAGCGCTTTTCCATTTTTATGAAAGCAAAGAGAAGTAGAACAGTTTGGACAAGGGATGAATTCATTTTTTTCCTTTGAAAAGAGAAAAGGACTATATCCTCTTCGATTGAGAAACAGGATAATCTGTTCTTTTTTATCTAATCTTTGTTTGATTCGAAACTGAAGATCACCCGAGATCAGGCTTTCTTTTTCTTTTTTTTCACTTAAAGTTATCAGAGGTAACTTGGAACCAGCTACTGCCCTTTCTTTTAGTTCATAAAGTTCTATTTTTCCTTCTTTGGCTTGGTGGTAAATTTCAATACTAGGTGTTGCGCTTCCTAATACAAGTTTACCTGAATTCTTTTGAAGTCTTTTAAATGCAATTTGACGAGCGTGGTATCTAGGATTTGAAAACTCCTTATAAGAGCCATCGTGTTCTTCATCAATAATAACCAAATCTAACGATTCGAGTGGTGCAAAAATTGCCGATCGTGTGCCCACAACGATTCTCTTTTTATGGGAAAGTATATCTAAATAGCTCTGAAACCGTTCCTTTATCCCTAAATAGGAATGAATGACAGCAACTTCTTCTGGAAAGATCTCAAGGAGCCTTTTTACTATGGAAAAAGTCAATCCCACCTCTGGGATTAGATAGATAACTCCCGCTTTGGGGTTCTTTAGTGTTTCAAAAATGAGTGAAAGATAGATTTCCGTTTTTCCACTGCCCGTAATGCCAAAGATTAGGTGGGTTTGGCTCTTTGAGTCGAGTATTGCCTTGCAAATCTTGTTTTGAGAAGGATTCAAGGGATGAATCTTTTCCGGGAAAACTCCTAGACCTATTTTTCTTAAATCTTTCTTTCTTCTTCCTTTAGGTACCATTTTAAAAAGCGCTTCGCCTAAGGTACAAAGGTATTGTTCTTTCATCCAATGGGCGAGATTGAGTTGATCCTGAGTGATGACTGGTTCTAAGTCGATGAGCTTTGTGACTGGAAGCACTTTGAAGTTTGGTTCCGAATTGTGAAGTTCAGTGATAACTCCGGAAGCTTTTTCATTCCGGAGGTTTACTTCTACTCTACAGCCTATTTTGGCTTCCGGAAAAGAAAGGATGGAATACGTTAGTGTATCGGACTCCCAGCTGAGATTTAAGGCTACTTCACAAAAACTATTCAATGTTCTTTAGTTTGCTTTTGAAATCTTTGAGCATAGATATAAAGTTTTGTTCTATGTCTTTTCTATCCTTTGCATAATTAAACAAAGCATTTTGGTCAAGCGATGCATCCTTCGATTTGGATTCCAAGGCAACTAAGGCTTCAGGAGAACGAAAAACCATGGTTGGAATGGACAAATCTTCAAACTGCCATTCCTCCCATTTTCCAAGCTTTTCTTTTACTCCATCCCCATACAAAACTTTTGCGGAGCTTCCCAATATGATGATTCCTTGGATAGAATGCAGAGAAATGGTTTCTTTGATGTGGAGTTTACAGGATTCAGTTCTTTGTTTCCAGCTTTCTGGATTTGACTTTGTAGTTTGAAAATTGCATGCTGGGAATTCTTGGTAGTACAGCTCTTCGTAAGAAAACTCATAAGCGGATTGAATGAGACTAGCCCAGATTTTTTCTGTTAAAGCATCTTTGAAAATCTGTTTTGGATTCATCTTAATAAAAGGCTTATCTTTTGGTAGTACCGCACCGGAATAGTGGAGTACTAAAATTGGAATTCTTCCGCGAGAGATGAAGTTTCTGATTCCCGATTGTTTGTTTTCACAAAGTGAACATGAAAAATTACTTAGGTCTCGACTCGCACGGAGTTTTTCTTGGGCTTCCTTTGCAATTTCTAAAGGATTTCGATCTTTCCAGCTTTTCCAAAGCAGACTAACATCGTTAGGATCAGTTTCCTCTGGATAACTGATGATAGGAAATTTTTGATTTTTTAAAAGAAAAGAAGTTTCATCTATCAAAGACTTATAGATCTGAACCAGTTCTCGGTTCAAGTTCATGACTCGTTACCTTCAAATTGAATTCCCAAAGTTTTCATCTTTCGATAAAGATGTGTTCTCTCGATTCCCAGTACTTTTGATGCTTTGGAAACACTTCCCTCTAGACTCTGTAAAGTTTTTATTATGTATTCTCTTTCAAATTCTTCTTTGGCTTTCTTTAAGTCTCCTTTTTCGACCATTTCGTTTCCTTTTTTGAAACCCTGAAGAGCCTCTTTAACATCTTTTAGACGAATTGTATCGGAGGGGACCATAATAGAGAGTCTTTCTATAATGTTTCTTAACTCGCGAATGTTTCCTGGCCAAAAGTGGACAACTAATTGGTCTAATGCTTCTCTTTCAAGCTTCTTTGGTGCGAGGGCATTTTCATCTATAGATTTCTTAAGATAGTGTTCTACCAGTATCGGAATGTCCTGATTTCGTTCTCGCAAAGGTGGTAATTGAATTGGTATAACATTTAATCTATAGTATAGATCCTCTCGGAATTTTCCTTCCTTAATTGCATCTTCCACGCTAATGTTTGTCGCCGCAATTACTCTTACGTCGACATGAATTGTTTCATTTCCACCCAATCTTTCAAATCTTTGTTCTTGTAAAACTCTTAAAACTTTAGCTTGGGTAGCTAAGGACATATCACAAATTTCATCTAGAAACAAAGTTCCATTGTTTGCTTGTTCGAATTTTCCAAATTTACGGTCGTTCGCTCCAGTAAATGCGCCCTTTTCATATCCAAACAGCTCAGACTCAATCAAGTCTTCTGGGATTGCCGCACAATTGATTTCTACATAAGCATTGGCTTTACGCTTGGAGTTCTGAAAAATAGCCCGAGCCACTAGTTCTTTCCCAGTCCCGTTTTCTCCATAAATGAAAACTCTGGCATTTGTTTGGGCGGCTTGGTAAATCGCAAATTTCACTTTTTTGATTCCAGGGGATATTCCCAGAATTTCATCATATTCGAGTTTGATTTCGGGTGTATCTTGATCATTTCCTTCTGTGAGACGAATGGCGGTTTCGATTGTCGAAATTACCTTTTCGATGCTAAGAGGTTTTTCAAGAAAGTCGTTTGCACCAATCTTTGTCGCATTGACAGCCAATTCAATAGTGGCATGTCCTGAAATCATAATGACTGGCAAAGTTGGGTAGAGTTTTTTGCATTCGTTTAAAACGGAAAGACCGTCTTCTTTACCCAACCAAACATCGAGTAAAATTAGATTGGGCCTTTCTTTACTCAACGCCTTTAAAAGAGCTTTGCTATTTGAGAAATCTTCGACTAGGTAATTTTCATCCTCAAGAATCACTTTTAGAGACTTGCGAATTTCTTTTTCATCATCTAAAATGTAAATACGATTCATTGATTATTGTTCTACCGGAATTTCTATTTTGAATTTGCAACCGCCTAATTTAGAAGGCTCGACTGAAATATGCCCATGGTGATCAATGACGGTTTTTTGAACAACAGCAAGTCCAATACCAGATCCATGGTTTTCTTTTGTAGAAAAGTAAGGTTCAAAAATCTTCTCCCGTAGATTTTCGGGAAGTCCTGGACCCGAGTCTTCGATTTCTATCAATACACTTCTTCTCAATGTTTTTCTTACTATTTTTGAAGATATGCGTATCATTCTAAGCTTTGATTTTTTACTTTTTTCTTCTGGTTGCAGATCGGTTTGGGAATCCGGTTGTTGGATAGCTTCCACTGCGTTTTTGATTAAATTGTTTACAACACCCATAAACAACCGTTTATCTAAAAAGAGTTCTGGCAGACTTAAACCAAGCTTTAGTTCAAAAACAATATCAGTAGACTCTTTGAAAAGATTTGCTGATTCCTCTAATATCGGATTGATGCTTTGATTGATAAGAACTGGTACAGGCATTCGTGCAAATTCACTGAATTCCTTTACTAAATGTTCTAGAACCCTAACCTGTCCTATGATCGTATCAGTGGAGTCTTTCACAATGGTGGAAAATTGTTCAGGTGAGCTACCAATCTCTAGTTTCCTTCGCATGCGTTCAGCCGATAGCTGAATAGGAGTTAATGGATTTTTAATTTCGTGAGCCATTCGCTGAGCAACTTCTTTCCAGGCAGCAATTCTTTGTGTATGCATTAGCTCTTCATTTTTTGCCTTTAGATCAGAAACCATTTGATTGAATGAATCGATTAAAATGCCCATTTCTCCTTCTTCGGTTTTTTCGATTTTTACGTCAGAACGACCTAAAGAAACATCTTTTGTAGCATTTGCTAGGTTTATGATAGGTCCAGAAATTCTTCTGGCAAAAAGAAATGAAAATGAAATAGCTATAGCAAACATAAGTAGAGATAAGAATCCAATAGTGTATCTTATGCTATTCGGAATCTTTTCTTTCCAAAGGCTTATACTTTGGTAATTTGATGTGACACTTTGGATCTCGTAAACCTGACTTTCGAGTTCTGTATGAATTCTTTTCCCCAAAACAAAATAGATTTCCGGTGTTAATTGCTTTTTTACAAACAAGTAGTTTTGAGTGGATTCGTAAAAGGTAGCAAATGAAGTTGAATCTTCTTCTTTGAAAACCAGTTCTTCTAAACTAAATGGAAAGGGAACGGAAAAGAATACTGGAACATTTTGCTTCCAGATACCTAGAGAATAGCCAGACTTAGCCGAAATTCCCAGAATTTCCATTTTTGAGAGTAAGTAATTCGGATCATCTAAATGACCTTTTGTTTGTTTGTAAAATTCTTCAGATCGAGCTTTTAGGTCTGTTCTCTCTTCTTTTTCCATTTCATGAATAATTTGAACGGATGACTGCAATGCACTAGCAATGTCTACTCGATAAAAGCCTTCAATTAACTTTACCGACATATTGGAGGACAAAACTAAAATTGGCAATGAAGGCAATAAAGCAACAAACAAAAACGCTAACGTTAGACGATATCGGATGGAGCTTCGGATTTTTCCAGTTTCTCGGTTCCTTCGATTGCGATAAACGTAGGACATAATCAAAGAGAGCATAAAGAAAGGGACAAGGATTAAAAAGTAAGTATCGAGTCTTCCCGAGAGTCCGATTTCCTCACCACTCTCGAAAAAGAAAAGTTCGGCGAAGGCGATTGAAATAAAGAGAGTGAAGGAGAATATTAAGAAATCGCGGAGATAGTATTTAGTTTCTTCAGCGATAACGAATTGAAATGGTTTAAAACTAAACATTTGTTTCGAAATTGTTTTGAATCAGAATGGAAAGTGATTCTAAAGCTTCTTCTTCCTTTGGTCCATCGGCTTTTACGATAAATTCGGCGCCAGGTCCAAGAGCTAACATCATTAAACCCATAATGGATTTGCCGTTTACTTCGATCTCGTCTCGAATGACGAAAATATCGCAGGGAAAGGAGCTTGCAGTTTTGACAAACAAAGAAGCTGGTCTTGCATGCAAACCTTGGCAATCGTTATTTATTTTTAAGGATATTTGTTTCAAGGGAATTTTTATGATCGATGTAATTGGCCAATTTGTTTGAAAATTCTTTGGCACTGTTTTTACCCATCTTCTTCAACCGCTGGTTCATAGCCGCAGTTTCAACAATGATAGGAATGTTTCTTCCGGGTTTGACTGGGATTTCCACGTAAGGAATGGATACAGCTAAGATTTCTTCGACTCTTTGGTCGATTCCTGTGCGTTCATAGTCTCCTTGCTCTTCCCATTCTTTTAAACTAATTATTAGTTCTATTAATTTGTGATCTCTTACTGAACCTACTCCAAATAGATCCTTGATATTGAGGATTCCTAGCCCTCTGATTTCCATATGATGGCGGAGCAAATCGGAACAAGAACCAATCAAATAGGACTCGCTCAATCTTCGAATTTCCACCATGTCATCGGCAACTAACCTATGTCCACGTTCGATAAGCTCCAGTGCTGTTTCACTCTTTCCAACGCCTGATCTTCCAGTTAAAAGAGTTCCCACACCAAAAACTTCGATCAATACTCCATGGCGCATTGTTCTGGGTGCCAGGGCTCGATCTAGAACCTGAGAAATGATCGTTACAAAACGATGCGTCGCAAGCTTTGTCCCTAGGAGAGGAATTCCTTTTTCATTTGATTTTTGAATAAACAATTCGGGAGCAGGATTTCCATGAGTAAAAACAATGCAATTAAGGTGGAATTGAAAGAATTTGTTGCATATCTCCGTTAGTTTTTCGTCGGTTAACGAATTTAGATAAGCGCACTCTCCTTTTCCGAAGACTTGTATCCTGTCATTTGCAAAAAAATCGAAGAAGCCAGTGAGAGATAGTCCAGGACGATTGATCTCGGCATTTCCAATTCGATTGGTGCTTCCTGAGTTTCCGGCAAGAAATTGTAAGTTTAGATCTTCATTATCTTTTACGATCGATTCGACTGTGATTCCAGGTACTGGCATAGTTAGCTGTTTAAATGATTTGCTCGTTTTCTTTGGTTAAAAGGTAAGATTTTTAAAATCTTTCTATATTTTGCAACGGTTCTTCGCGCAATTTCAATCCCTTTTTTCTGCATATGATCAACTATCTCCTGGTCAGAAAGAGGCTCTTCTGCCTTTTCTTCCTTTACAAGTGTCTTGATCATTTCTTGGATTTTCTTTGAGCTTTCCTTTCCTCCTTCTAAGGATTTTACACCAGACGAAAAGAACCATTTTAATTCAAATATTCCCCATGTGGTTTGAACATACTTGTTTGTAGTGATTCTTGAGATTGTGGATTCATGTAAGCTAAGTTTTTCTGCAATGTCTTTTAAGGTCAGAGGTCGCATATTTACAATTCCACTTCGAAAAAACTCAATCTGAAAATCTATGATACATGAAACAACTCTATGAAGTGTATGTCTTCTCTGTTGTATGCTTTTGATAATCCATTGCGCCGAACTCAATTTAGTTTGAAAATACTCTCGTTCTACGGGAGAGAGCTTTGTATTCATCATCTCCTTGTACTCATCATGAACAGAAAGTTTAGGAAGCCATTCGTCATTTATAAAAACATTGAATTCCCCACTTACCTCTTTAACTAAAACATCAGGAACTACATAGTCTGGTTTTTTCGTCTGGAATAGACTTGCTGGATAAGGCTGTAAACGTTTGACTAAGCGAGCTAGGTTGGATACATCCTCCTCCATGATGTTTAAATATTTTGCTATTTTTTTATAATCGAATTTCTCTAAATCACCAATATGATTTTTGATTAGACTAGTTAACACGCTATTGTGTGGATACAGGACTCTTGCTTGCACTAGTAAAGTTTCTGTGATGTTTTTTGTCCCGACACCTACAGGGTCTAATTCTTGAATTAGTTTTAAGACTTTTTTTATTCGAGCTTCAGATACTTTAAATTCTTTGGCGATTTCTGGTATGTTTTGGTTAATAAAACCATGTTCGTCTAGCATCGAAAGTAGGATCTCAGCCGTTGCAAACTCTCCTTTCGTTAAATTCATTAACCGCAATTGGGAAAGCAAATGTTCTTCGAGTGTAACGACCTTTGATGAAGATTCTAAGAATTTTTGGTTTCGATCACCAGCATCTGGATCAAAACCTTTCGGTCCATCAATCGAATAGCTTTCCTGCCAATTAATATCTGTACTTTTTTCGTGGTTTATTTTTTCAATTCTACGCACTTCCTCAATTGAGAAAAGCTCCGGAGTCTTGGGTTTTTCTTCTGTTGTGATTTCATCCAGAAGTGGATTTTCCATTAACTCATTTTGGATTTTATCGGCAAGTTCGAGCGTAGAAAGTGACAACAGCTCAATGGATTGACGAAGGTCGTTCGTCATCACTAATCTTTGGCTTTGTTTTAGAGCTAGTTCAGTTCCTAGTTTCATACTTAAAGAGTAAAGTCCTCACCTAAGTAGATTCTTCTTGTTTCGGGATCGCTAACCAAGTCATCCGCCGTTCCTGAAATTAGAATCTTTCCGCTATACATAATATAGGCTCTGTCTGTAATCTTTAAAGTTTCTCGAACATTGTGATCTGTGATCAAGATTCCAAGCCCTCGGTTCTTTAAAGACTGAATCACAGTCTGAATATCTTTTACTGCAATTGGATCTACTCCAGCAAAAGGTTCATCCAATAGAATAAAATCTGGATTGGTTACAAGGGCTCTTGCAATCTCACATCTCCTTCGCTCGCCGCCCGAAAGAGTGTATCCTTTTTGATTTGCCACTCGCATAATTTGAAGTTCTAAAAGAAGAGCATCTCTTCTTTCTACAATTACATCTCGAGTCAGGTTCATGGTTTCTAAAATTGCCTCTAAGTTTTCTGCCACCGTAAGTTTGCGGAAAATGGAAGCTTCCTGAGCCAAATAACCTACTCCTTTCCTTGCACGTTCATGCATAGGAGCCGCTGTTAAATCTTCACCGTCGATGGAAACCTTTCCTTCGTCGGGAGTTACAAATCCGACACTCATATAAAAAGATGTGGTTTTTCCAGCGCCATTCGGTCCCAGGAGACCAACAATCTCTCCTTTTTTAATATTAAAACTTACTCCATCTACAACCTTTCTTTTGTTATAGATTTTTACTAAGTTTTCCATCTGGAAAACTTTAGTATTGCTCGGCAAAGCAGGTGTTTCAGTGCTATTTTTCTTTTTTGTCTTCATTTAATACTCTGATTCCATCACTGAGCACTGCTCTGTCTTCCTTGGGGTAGAGAAAGATTCTTCCAGAAGAAACCCGAGTTTTATCTCTTTCTAAAATCGGATTTCCTTCTATAACTAGTTTTTCTTCTTCTTCGAAATAAGTTGCGAATTCACCAAAGACTTTTGCTGTCTCAGTTTCAACTCTAACATCTCCTCTAAAGACGATCTCTTTTTTTTCTCCAAATCGTTCGAGAAAGAAAGATTTTAGATTTCCTTTTTGTTCAAACGTTTCTTTTTCAAGAAAATATACAATTGGTTCTTCTTTGGCGAAAGAATAATTGGTTTCTTTGTTGTGATTCATATAACCACTATCTACTTGGAAAAGGTTTTCTTTATCTACAAATGATACATTTCCTTCTGCTGTTACAATCTTACTGCCATCCAAGCTAGATATCTGTTCGGCAGTGAACTTTGATGTTGGTCTTGTCAATTGAGCAGATCCACTCATTTTTGTTATACTGCCTGATTCTGTTTTTGTCGTATGGGAAAGTTTGTCACCGCGAAAAACTGTTAAAATTCTTTCTTTTTGTTCAGAAGTAGCTGTTTTCGCTTCTTTCTTTTCTTTAGTTTCCTTTCTGTTCTTTATGCGGTCTTCTCCACTTTGATTTGGCTTCTCCCAACTTACCTGAAACAAATTAGCATGGTCTCTTAATTCGATCCGACCTTCTTTCACAAAGTAAGAAAGTATATCGCCTTGGATAAATCGATCTTCTGAAAAGAGAAAAGGTTTGTTTTCCAGATCAATTCTATCTTCCTTTTCGAAATAAACGGCATCTTCGCCAAAGACTTGGAAATCAGGAGAGGTGACTACAACTCTGCCAGTCATTACGGTCTTAGCTTCTTCTAAATGTCTCACAATTTGTTCGCACTTAATCTTAACTGGTTTGCCATCTTTTTTATCGTGGATCAACGTTGGATTTTTTTCCAGAGTAACGGTATCCGCTAGTTTATCGTAAATTCCTCGTGAAGCGATCAGGGTAGCTCCGTTTTCGGAGTCTTCTACTTTGACTTGGCCAGTCAATTTTCCTAAGAGTGCATCTTCTCCAATGATCTCAATTTGTGAGGCGGTCAATAGAATGCTTTTGCTTTGAATAAAAGCGCCTCCGGCTAAGATAAAAGCTTTTACCTGCACCCCATTTATACTTTTTTCTTCTTGGGTCAATTCACTTCCACCCCAACTGACTGGGTCTTTTGACGCTTTTTTCTTGTCTTCGCTAGTAATCTTGGGAGGTGGTAATTCTTTTTCGAAAAGGTCTTCTGGGCTAATTGGAATCCGAATGTCCAAAGCTAAGAGCTGTCCCCCTACTAGACTTGAAAAGATAGCAAACGCTATGCTAACTCGGAAAACTCTGGTGAAGAAAGGAATCGTTTTCATTTTTCTTTGAGAGGATTTGACCCACCCACAGTGACAGCACTGGGTTTTAGAATCGTGAATTTATTCAATTCCTTATCTGCTCGCAAACCCTTTCCTTTGATTCGAGTACCTTCTGTTTCGATGAGAACTTCCGCATCAGAAACTAATGTTTTAGTTTCCAGATTGTAAACCAGCTCTTCGGTAGTGAGTGTTTTGTTGTCATTTGTGCTCAATTCTACATTTCCTTGCACAAGAACAGATTTTTCTTGGTGGTTGATTTCTCCTCGATTGCCAGAAAGCCGAGACTTATAATTTCCGTTTTCAAATTGAGTGAAATGAAATTCATAGACAATAGTTTTGTTTTCTTTGGGGTAAATGTAAGATTCGTTAGCTTCTAAATTCCAGTCAAGGGTTCCATCAGCTTTGTAATTAGTCCTTGTAAAACTACGGAGTGAAATCATGGAGCCGGATTCTTTTTCGCTATCTATGCGGAGGTAGTTTTTTTCTTTGCAAGCAAAGAAAATGGCGAATAAGAAAAAGAACTTTATATATCTCAATCTACTTTGACCGTTCGATCGATTTTCAATAGCTTCTGTAAAAGTGCCTTCGCTTGGTCCAAAGGGTATTGAGTAGTTGCATCGGAGAGAGCTTTCTCCGGATTTGGATGAACCTCCATAAACAACCCTTCTATACCTACGCTAACAGCTCCTGACATTAAATGCGGGATAAACTCTCGTAAACCACCAGTTATGTTACCTTGGGCGCCTGGGAGTTGCGCTGAATGGGTACCATCAAATATCAGTGGAATATCATGTTTGTGGATCATCGGAATCGCTCGTAAATCAAAGACTAAATTGCCATATCCAAACGTGGTTCCTCTCTCTGTTACTAAGTATTTTTCGGATCCAGTTTCTTGGATTTTTGATTTGACATGTCTAGTATCGTCAGGAGATAAGAATTGTCCTTTTTTTACATTCACCCATTTTCCCGTACTCGCGGCTTTCGCAATAAGGTCTGTTTGTCGACACAAAAAGGCTGGAATTTGATAAACATCAATCACTTCTTTCAAAGGATCTACTTGAATGGTTTCATGAATGTCCGTGAGAACAGGGACTTTGAATTTTTCTTTGATATGATGCAACCATTCAATGCCTTGTTCAAGCCCAGGACCACGATAGGAATGAATGGAAGACCGATTTGCTTTATCAAAAGATGACTTAAAAATATACTGAATACCCAAATTGCCGCAAATGTCGACCATTTGAGTAGCTACTTCCTCTAACAGCTCCTTAGATTCCATAACACATGGTCCTGCGATTAAAAAGAAAGGATTGTTTCCTCCTATCTTTTTACCTAAAAATTCTCTTTCTGTGACTTGGTTTAGCACTATTCTTCTCCTTTTTTCAGCATCTTACTTGCGGCTCGAATGAAACCAGCAAACAGTGGATGAGGATCGGTTGGTTTGGATTGAAATTCAGGATGGAACTGAACACCTACAAACCAAGGATGATTGGGAATTTCTACAATCTCAACTAAACTTTCATCAGGTGAAAATCCGGATAGCATCATTCCTTTCTTTTCGTATTCTTCTTTATAACGAAGGGTAAACTCAAATCGATGTCTATGTCTTTCTGAAATCTTTTCGTGCTTGTATTCGTTATAAGCAAGAGATCCTTTTTTTAAGATACAAGGATAAGCACCCAATCGCATTGTACCTCCCATGCGATCAATCTCCATCTGTTCCTCTATCATTGAAATCACAGGATTTAAAGAAGAAGGGTTGAATTCCGTAGAGTTTGCATCTTTATACCCTAATACGTTCCTTCCAAATTCAATTACTGCACACTGCATACCCAAACAAATACCGAAAAAAGGAATCTGTTTGCTTCTGGCATACTGGATGGAAGCAATTTTACCTTCAATGCCCCTCTCTCCAAATCCTCCTGGTACAAGGATACCATGAATTCCTTTCAAAAGTTCTTTGGCATTTTTGGAATCAATGTCTTCTGGGTTTAGTTTTAAAACTTCGACTGTAACTTCGTTTGCAATGCCACCATGTGTTAAAGATTCATAGACCGATCGATAAGCGTCTTGGAGTGAGATGTACTTTCCGATCAAAGCGACTCGGACCGTTTTTTTAGCATTTTTAATTTTCTTAACGAGAGTTTCCCAAGGAGCAAAATTGAGTTTTCTCAATTCCATTTGGAAAGCATTTAAAACCACTTCGTCTAGTTTCTCTTCCTTATACATAAAGGGAATTTCGTAAATTGATGTAGTGATATCGACCGCTGAGATTACATTTTGTTCTTTCACGTTACAGAAAAGAGAGATTTTGCTTTTCATCTCTTTCGACATAGGTTTGTTTATACGACAAATCAATACATCGGGCTGAATTCCCAAAGCAAGGAGTTCCTTTACACTGTGTTGAGTTGGCTTGGTTTTGGCTTCACCCGCCGCAATTATAGTTGGGACTAATGTTAGATGCAGGA
>JAIXRB010000167.1 GCA_027485405.1 Leptospiraceae bacterium
AAATATCTCATGAAGATACCGAAATGGCTAGGTTTCTACAATCGGCTGAGGTGATGGGAACAAACCCCGCTGTTGTGATGCACATGATAGGTGCTCTAGAGTTCTTTTCAAAAATGCCAACGCAGGATGTTAAAAAAATTGCCGTCGAAATTGCGACCCTGGGGATGTCAGGAATCAACCCAGAACATAAGGGTTATATACTCCCAACCATTCCAAAACAATCTTTCTCGGGATACCAGCTACTTGCCTATTATTACGTGAGTTTTAGTATCGCAATGCCTGAGTTATTGCCTAAACTGCAGTTGCCTTACAGGGAAGAGTTTGAAATTGCAAAGAAGTATAGGTTATAGGGGATTGAAATTTAGTGATTATATATAAATCCACTGTAGAAAGATTTATGAAGGACGTCGATTCCAATCGAATTGACGAAATCATGGAGGATACATTTTTCAAACGGACTTTAGCAAGTGTTTCTCAATCTGAAGTGAATTCTTGGAAAAATTCTCTTTCCGCTATGGAACGAATTGTTGGGCGAAGTAAAATCCCGCCTAAAGCAGGTGTGGCAATTGAATACAACATACCGGCTACTGCAAAACGAGTAGATTTTATCCTTTCGGGCTATGGGAAAAACAAAACTTCTACGATGGCTATCATTGAACTCAAGCAATGGGAATTTGCCGAAGCAACTAGCAAAGATGCTATCGTAAAAACTCGGTTTGGAAAATCTCTAGTTGAAACGACCCACCCCTCCTATCAAGCTTGGAGTTACGCAGAACTTTTAAGATCTTATAATGTAGAGGTCTACGAAAACAACATCAAAGTAAATCCATGTGCTTACTTGCATAACTATAAAGCCAGCTCGGGAGTATTGAACGAACCTTTCTATTCCAATCACACGAGCCTTGCCCCTCTATTTCTAAAAGAAGATGCAGAAGCTCTCAGAAATTTTTTAGAAAACCAGATACAAATTGGGGATGAAGGTGAAATAATAGATAGAATTGAAACTTCGGAACTCAAGCCCTCTAAGCAACTATCAGAATCCATCGCCGCAATGCTTCGGGGCAATGCAGAATTTACAATGATAGATGAGCAAAAAATCGTCTTTGAGGAAGCGCTGTTTCTGAGTGAGGAAGTAAAAAAATCTGGAAAGTCCGTTTTGATTGTGGAAGGCGGACCAGGAACTGGAAAATCTGTCGTCGCTATCAATTTACTCGTGGCACTATTAAATAGAAATCTAAATGTCCGTTATGTTTCTAAGAATGCGGCTCCCAGAGCTGTCTATGAATCTAAACTAACAGGAACAATAAAGAAAAGTAAATTTTCCACTTTGCTTTCTGGTTCCAGTAGCTATATAGAAACTACAAAAGATGAGTATGATGTATTGTTAATTGATGAAGCGCACCGATTGAACCAATTTAGCGGACTTTATGGCAATTTGGGTGAAAATCAAGTGAAAGAGTTGATCCATGCTTCAAAATCCTCAATTTTCTTTCTAGATGAAGACCAAAGAGTCACTTTGAAAGATGTTGGTTCGTTTGATGAAATTGAAAAGTGGGCAAATAAAGAAAAAGCAAAGATTACCAAGCTCCAACTTCAATCTCAGTTCCGATGCAATGGCTCCGA
Source organism: Leptospiraceae bacterium (assembly GCA_027485405.1). Taxonomy (GTDB): domain Bacteria; phylum Spirochaetota; class Leptospiria; order Leptospirales; family Leptospiraceae; genus Leptospira_A. The sequence continues at coordinate 1,624 of JAIXRB010000167.1, forward strand.
TGGATACCTAGCTTGGTTGGACCATATTCTCCAAATCAAAAGAACTGCCAATATAGATTTAAACGGAATACCTTATGAGTTTAAAGTGTTTGATTCTCCTTCTGATTTAAAGGATGCCATTGAAGCTAAAAATAGAGATTCTGTAAAAGCCCGTTTGGTGGCAGGCTATTGTTGGGAGTGGAAAAGTAAAAAAGACCCTAGAGACTTTGATATCGTTTTCCCTGAATTCAACTTCCGAATGAAATGGAACCTTACAGAAGATGGTAGTTTATGGATTATGAAGCCAGAGTCAATCGAACAAATCGGTTGCATACATACCTGCCAAGGTTTGGAACTTGAATACGTGGGAGTCATCATTGGAAATGATCTTCAGTTAGATGGAGATGGAAAAGTCATTACAGACCCCAACCGAAGGGCAAAGCAGGACAATACTATCAAAGGCTACAAAACACTTCTAAAGAATTATCCCATTGAAGGATCGCAAAAAATCGATCGCATCATAAAGAATACCTATCGCACTTTGATGACACGTGGGATGAAAGGATGCTACGTTTATGCAATAGATGAGAATTTGCGTGGGTATTTAAAATCAGCTAAATTACTTTTTTGAGAAGTTTCTGAGTAGGCGGGCAAAGCTTACTCAAAGAGAGGCTTTCGTAGTGTTATTTTTAGCATCGTATAACAAAAAAGTCCCGCGGGACCAAACATAAATGTTAAGAATAAGCATGGAACAATAAAATAGCGAGGAATGTGATGCGACTTTGCATCTTCCACTTCCCAAGTTCCAATAAACAAATCAAAAGCGAGGTAATGAATCCAGCCTGCAAGCAATGCAAAATCGTTTGAAAATAAAAGCCTTACACCTTCCAGAGATTGAAAATTTCCAGCAGTTTTCCCAAATGAGCTACCAAGGAAGGCAATGTATAAGACAGCAAATAAAATGGCTGGGAGGAAAAGCGATGTAATTCGTTTCGTGAATTTCCAGTTTGGGAAAATGATAAGCAAAATCCAGCCGAGAGTTGCGATTGGATTTACAATTTGAAAAATTTGTGATGGGTTCATATTAAATTCCTTTTTGCAAAGACGTTGATCAATTCGTTCGAAATTTCATTTGAGGAAGAAGAAGCAAAAATGCTAAGAGGGCAACCAGAGAAAAACTGGAATAACTCAAAAGGTAGTTTCCTGTGCTTTTAAAAATC
>JAIXRB010000093.1 GCA_027485405.1 Leptospiraceae bacterium
AGATCTATGATTTCTGGAAACTCTGCTTTTGATAAAGCCGTTTATCAAAAAGACAATTCTGCTCTAAACGCCTCTGCTCTGAGAGGTTTGGCTTTCTTTAACGGTGAAACTGCGGAGTGTTTTCATTGCCATGGTGGATTTAATTTTACCGATACAGTTTTACACAATGCCACTGTCTTTGAGGAGGTTTTTTATCACAACAATGGAACTCGCACCAAAGCTTTTTTGGATGCTCAACCAAAAGAAAAGCAAGGCTTGAAGGAAATTACGGGTTTGGAATCCGACCAAGGAAAATTTAAATCGCCTTCTTTGAGAAATATAAGTGTTACCTTCCCATACATGCATGACGGGAGTATTATGTGCGATGCCATTGCTGACCCAAACCAGGCCGCGGGCCAGGCGGCTGGCGCTACTAGAGATACTTGCGCTCGAAATGCTTTAGGTAAGGTGATAGACCAATATGCGAGGGGCGGAAATGGACACCCTAATGTAGATACTACTTTGATCCGTCCTTTTTCTTTGCAAACCCAAGAGAAGGAAGACTTGATTAATTTTTTGATGGCATTGAAAGATGATGAGTTTTTAAACAATCCGAAATTTTCAAATCCTTTCCGTAGATGAAATTCTTCTCTGGCACAATCCAGATTCTTAGCTTGTCCATTGGGATGCTCGTTAGCTGTACATTTGGCTCGATAGGAGATACAAATAAAGAAAATCTCATCATTCTTCAAAATCTAATTTACTTTAATAGAGAAACCCGCTCGCCCTTGAATTCTCAATTTCAGTTCTTTGGGGATGAAATAGACAACCTCCCTGAACGATTTTCACTACGATCAAACAATCGAACATTTCAAATTGAAGTATTGGGAGATTCTTTTGTTACTTGGGAATTTGGCTCATTTAGAATCAATCCTCCCAGCTCACCCTTTAGCAACAGAGAAATGGTTGCAAAAACGCATACTCCATTCACGGTTCCTCTGGATTTACCGATCACAGACCCGTATGCAAGGTCCTATTCATTCTTGGCACAAGGAACAGAATCTTTAAGAAAAACTGCAGTAGCTACGACCATGACGGGGTTTACCCATGTCTCGACTCAAACTCGAACTAATTTTGAAGCTCCTTTGGGCAATGTATCATTGATCACCGTCAGTTGGGAAGAATTGGTTTTTCGTTTTTCCTCTATTGGAAGCTCTACTAAAGATGTACGATTGATTCTTCGACCAGGAACACAAGTGATTCGTCCTAAATGTCGAATAGAAGCAAGTCTATCAAAAACTGTTCCGATTGTGATTGCTTTTCAATATGGAAATCTGTTTCGAGATCGAACAGATTCGGGATCAGCAAATGCAATATTAACTTCTATAGATTCTTTAGCAAACAATGATATAGTGATTTCTTCAGTGAGTCAGACTGAACTTTACGAAGCTATCAGAAAGAACCTTGTCCAGGAAGATCTGTCTTTCTTTTTACCTCGCTGTATTCCAGGAGCTGTCCTATGAAGAAGAATCTTCGGTACTGGTTCTTCGTTTTCATTTTATTTCAATTTACTACTTCGCTCCACGAACGTCTTTATGCACATCATACGGGTTCTACACACAGCCCCACGGCAACCCTCCGTTTTGTGGATCCCTTTACTGGCAAACGAGAAAAACCTGCCAACTATTTAGTATTTACCCAAGACTACTATCAATCTACTCGGGAGAACAGCCATCTCTATACGACCACTGCCTATGCTGAAACCAATTTTCTGGATGGAAGGTTGTCTTTAAATGTTTCTGTTCCTTGGAACTACTACCAACAAAGAAACAGAGAAGATGCGGCTCGAATCGGAAAAACCTATATAGGGGCCAAGTTTCAGCCTTTCTTTGATTTGTCGAAGCCCTACTTTTTTGTAATAGATGCATCCATAGGATTTCCTTCGGGCCAAGACACAGATCGATTCACTGGAGGGAACTACTACGCTGGAAGTTCAAACATGACATTTGGGTATTTGTATGAACGATTCTCTTTTGTTTCAAAGGTGGGCGGAATTCTCCCATTGAGTCGACCGCAACCTAGCAATCTCCAAGACAATGATGGCATACCTTACTACTTAAGACTTCCGGCCCAGAGCGAACCAGCACCCAGTTATGATTTTTTGAAAACAGTCAATCTTTCTGGTTATATAACTTACTACTATCAACCAAAGCTTTCTTTTTTCACAGGTTTTAATTACAGAAATCCTTACAATGGAGTGGAATACTCATCAACTAGGGATGGAAACAATCCAAACTATTTTATAGAGGGTTCAATCGGATCCTCTTACAATTTTTCAGAAAAATATAATTTAAGTTTTGCGTATAGGTATCCTTTGCAAAGAGATAGGGACTACCGACTCTATCAGTCAGCCATTACTCTAGCCTTGTCTATGGAATTAGGCGACTAATTTTTTCGGGAAAAAAATTGTAAAAGTTGTACCTTTGCCAACTTTACTATCAACAGAAATGGTTCCCCCCATTGCTTCCAATTGATTTTTTACTAAAAAGAGTCCCATTCCACGGGCATCGGGATGTTTGTGAAAGATTTTATACATTCCAAATATTTTTCCAGCGTACCGGTTTAGATCAATACCAAGTCCATTGTCTTTTATTTGGAATACAAATTGATTCTCTTCCTCACGAGCAAAAACATGGATTATCGGTTTTCGGGCGGGGTCAGAGTATTTTAAAGCATTGCTTAGCAAATTCAGAAAAATGCTTTCAAAGTACGCAGGATTTGCGTACACTTCTAAAGCCTCTGGGCAATCTATAAAAAACTCTGCCTCTAGATGCTCTCTGTTGGCTGTTAATGTGCTCATAACTGACTTAATAACTAAGTTAAAGTTTATGTCAGATTTATTTAACTCGAATTGGGAGTTTATGGATATTATATCTCCCAAATTATTGACAGTATCCAAAAGATTTTGAGTTGCTCCTTGCAAAAGTTCAAAAAATTTTTCTTTTTCTTCCGAATTCTCTTCCTCTTTGAAAAGTTTAGTTAGTAGAAAAATATTACTGCAATGCGATCTAAGATTATGTGAAACAATATAAGTAAAATTCTGCAATTTACTATTTTGAGCATTCACAACAGACAATGACTTGTTCAGTTCTTCTTCTTTTGATTTCAATGCGGTAATGTCTATCGAGGCTCCAATGATAATAGGAGTCTTGCCAGGTTTAAAAGAAGGAGTAAGCTGAGTATACCACCAAACGTTTCCCGCAGGCAAATTTAAGTTTTCTTGGTAACTCACAGTTCTGCCAGAATCAATTGCGTATTTGTAATTGTTGGCAATGATACTACCTGTTTTTTCGCCAACAAGCTCTTGGGGTGTTTTACCTTGGATATCGGCAAGGGAAACTCCAGTCTGGATTTGGTGGGACCTGTTCGTTCGACTGTAACGAAATTCATTTTGACCCATAACTTCTACAATAAACATAGCAGACTGAGTTCCTTCAAAAATCCGTTCGTTTTCCTCAGCCAATTCGACAAGTGCTACTTGGTTTTTCTTAATCGTATCAATGTCTTGGAAAATTCCAATGATCGAAATGACTTTATTGTTCTGAATGACTGCCTTCCCAATGGAACGCACATAGACTTCTCTTTTCTTTGCAGTGATTAAAATGAATTCATCATCAAAAGGTATTCCGTTTTCCATAGCATCAAAGAATAGTTTTGCGACTTTTTCTTTGTTTTCTCCCTCTTTGTAAAAATGAATCGCAGTCTGAACATCTGGTTCATAGTCAGGATCGACTTCATGGATTTCCTTAGTGACTGCTGACCAATACAGCTTCTGAGATTCTAAGTCATACTCCCAAGCTCCGACACGAGCTAAACGATCGGTACTATCTAAAAGATTGTTGGTTTTTTTGATTTTTTCATTGGCAATGATTTGCTCATTTATGTCCGTTACAATGCCAATGACTTTTCTCGGATTGCCCAGTTCATCGTACAATACCTGAGTTTCACCTTTTACCCATACAACGGAGCCATCTTTATGGAGCAGGCGATAGATGTTGATTCCTTTGCCATGTTGATTTAGGTTTTGAACCATTTTCTCAATGGTATGTAAATCTTCTGGATGATAGACTTGTAACCAGGTTTCCGAGTTTTCTAGAAAAACCTCAGGCGGGTATCCAGTTAGGATTTCAATGGCTTGGTTTACGTACGTGATTCTAAAATCAGGGTAGGAAGCCGAAAATACGATATTTCGTAATGAGTTTACGATATCGTTTAATTCCGTTTGAATTAAATCTGGTTCCATTTGTCAGTTGTTTCTTAAATCATTTTATCTAAAAGTTGTAAGCTGGATAATTTGTCTTTCTCAAGTTGTGCTTTTAGAGCATCCATTCCATCAAATTTCTGTTCGTTTCTCAGTTTTTGGTAAAAATCGATTTTGACTTTTTTTCCGTACAAATCCCCATCAAACCCAAAAAGATGAGCTTCCAATCGATAGTCTACATCTGGAAACGTAGGGTTGTTTCCAATATTGATCATCGCTTTGAAAAACTGATCATCCCACTGGCAGGTTCCGGCATAAACCCCAGCACTTGGCAAAAGATAGTCAGGCCTTGGTTTGATGTTAGCAGTGGGAAAACCCAACAGTCGTCCTCGTTTTTCTCCTTCTACCACTTCTCCCGAATAGGCAAAGGGTCGACCGAGCAATTTAGACGCTTTGAAAGCTTCGCCTTGTTCCAAACACTTTCGTACCATTGAGCTAGAAACTTTTTCTCCGTTATAGCTCAAGGTTTCAAACAATTCAACAGTATAGCCGTAAGTTTCTGAATACTCGCGAAGTAGTTCAACGTTTCCTCGCCTGTTCGCTCCAAAGAAATGGTTAAAGCCAATCACAATATG
>JAIXRB010000181.1 GCA_027485405.1 Leptospiraceae bacterium
TCGTAGCCAAAAGATAGTAGAAAACCGGAAGACTCACATCTAACCAAATGAAAACGGCAAAAACTCCCGTATGAAACAGTGCTACCTTAGCCGCAATCCTTCTGATATCTTCTCGTCTATGGAGTACCCAAACCGAATACACCAATGTCAAAATTCCTAAAGCAAGTAAACCATTTGCGGAGTTGATGAACTGTGGATTTCGTTCTCGTTCTAATTCTACCATGGGCCTGAGTGCCAAAGCTACAGAAACAGGAACAAAGGCGGCGATTAGTGAAGAAGTTTGGCTTGGACTTTCCGCATAGGTGTCTCCCACCCAATAGTGATTAGGAACCAATCCCAATTTTGCACTGTAACCGTAGATCACGAGTAAAATGCCTGTTTCAATTAAGATGCTTTCTTTTCCTCTTAGGCCCGCTTGCAGAGAAGCAAAATCTAAATTGGTTAGGGGGTCGCTCGCAAACAGCAAAATAATGATTCCTAAAAATGCGATTCCCAAACCGTATGAATTGATAAGTAAAAATTTCCAACCTACCTGGAAGGATTTCTCAGTGCCACTGGAAGAAATCAAAAGAGAGCCAAATAGAGTAGATGCTTCGATGAGAATCCATTTTAAAACAATATTGTCAGTTTGCCAGGAAGTGAAGAGTGCCGAAAAGAATAAGAGTTTCAATGCCGCCCATAGAAAGATCTTAGTCTGACCTTTGGTTGGTGCAAAAATAAAAATACCAAATACTATGGAAAAGCAGAAAACTCCGAGGATGGAAAACCAAAGTTGATTCATCCCTTAGAACTCTTTACTTGAAGATGAGGGGACAACTGCAAAATTCCACCGGAAACAATGACCAAAATGGCATCTAGAAAAGAACCAAATTCCAAACCGAAAGGCAAACCTTTGTCTAAAATCAAAGTAAGGACAAAGATTCCATTTTCAAAAACACAGAATCCAGCAATCAGAGCGATCCAATTCTTTCTAACAATAAAGCACAAAACTCCCACATACACCATAAGGATTACGTAAATGAGCCCAATTTTGTGAACAGGGATAGCTAGGTCTTCAACACCTTCTGTGATTTTTACTGCACCGATCAATCCAACGACCAAAAACATAAGTGTGGCAAGATAACCAAATCGAGGTGCCGTGCTTTCTTTCATTTGTGATCGCCTAGCTGACCAATTTAGAACGAAAGGAGTAAGAAAACCTTTAAAGAAAATCACCATCGCAGTCAAACTAAACAGATGCCCGTACATATCACTATGAGCCTGGTAAACAGGAAACAAGAGTAAGAAACCTTGTAGACTTAAGAATGCAACTATCCTGCGCAGTCTGTTTTCGACTAAGACCACTACACCGGAAAGGAATAAAAGTAAGTAAATGAAATCGTATAGCATAGAATTTACGAGAGTTTTACCAATGTTCCCAAGATTAAAATCGAAAGAAAAGCAAGGCCCATAAATTCCGGAACCCAGGACCATTTGCGACGTACGGAATTAGCTTCCCAAACTCCCAAAAGTAAAGCTAGGATCAGAATTCCTGGAAACACAACTGCTTCTCGGAATAGAGGGGTTAGATCTGCATAAGAAATGATTTTAGAATGCTCAACGGCGAGTTTGATCAAAAAACCTAAAAGACCCGCAAGTTTGATATTGGAAGCAATTTCGAAAAGCCCCATACTCTTGCCAGATGCTTCCAATAACATTGCTTCGTGGACCATCGTAAGTTCCAAATGCGTCCTGGGATCATCGAACGGAGGCTTTGACAATTCAGCCAGAATGGATATGGAAGAAAGCCCCAAAAAAAGTAACCCAATCAATGCTCCCACGGGTGTTAGCGATATTTCAATATGAGATTGAGCGACAAGGATCATTAGAATCAAAGTGGGCTCTGCCATTACTGACAAAAGAATCTCTCTCGCAGAACCTAACCCACCAAACGAAGTTCCACCTTCTAAGGCAAATCCAATGAGTGAGAACCGATAGAGAGCTAAGAAAAACGGAATCAATAGAAATGGAACCCATTCAAAAACGACGATGCTCCAAATCAAAACGGAAGCAAAAACACAAATCATAGGGGATATCTCTGCGAATATTCCTGAATGAGGATTGTCGATAGGCTTCTTATTTAGGAATTTTATAGCTTCGTAGAAAACCTGCAGAATGGGAGGACCCTGTCTGCCCTGTGCCCAAGCTCTGATCTTTCGGATGATACCACCCGCAAACAGAGGAGCCAAGATAAACACTATGATCTGAATAATAAGAGTTTCTTTCGCGATCATTTCGTAATTCCTAAGAAAGATAGTATAACTAAAGAAAGAATGAAAATTAAAAATAAGCTCGAAGTCATCAGATAACGACTAATGTCTTCTTCATGGTTGAACTCTTTCTTTATGAATTGATCTCCCGTATCTAAAATTCGCTGAAAGGTCTTTAGAATAAAATCATCAATGATGGAGGCACCGTCCTTATTTAAAAAATACCTGCCCAGTGAGTTTCTCAAGGGCTCTGAAAAGACAGAGGCTGGAATGGAAAGCTCAGGCCCATAGTAGTTGTTTCCACAATCCCAAAACTTTCTTTTTTCGACTTTGTGAGACCAACGAAAGAAAACCAAGCTTGCCACAAAGAAAGTGCAGATTGCCGAAACAAAGGCTAAATTGTTAGCCCAAGATTGAAAGTCTTCTAGCACATAATTCGAGAACGGTGGAAACTTTAAAAGGAAAGGAAAAACCAATGGAAAACCTAAAATCATTACTGATAGAGAAGCGAGGGACACGTTTATCCAATGTTTTTGGCTGGGTTTCAAGGGTTCTATCTGTTCTTTCGGGCTTGGAAATGAGAGAAACAAAGTTGCATACAATCGAATGTGCGCAAAACCTCCGCTAATGATTCCAAAGAAAATAAAAATCATAGCTGGAAGCAAGAAAACGGAACGACCTATAGGCATATCTAAAATTTTAGCATTCAAGTAGAGGTAGGTTGCCTCTGATACAAATCCAATGGTTCCTGGCAAAACCGCATAACTAAATGTACCAATTCCCAAGAAAAATGGGCTGGATCCGATAA
>JAIXRB010000206.1 GCA_027485405.1 Leptospiraceae bacterium
GTGTCTCCAATTCCCCGGGCAGGAGTGTTGATCACTCTGAGAAGTGAAGTGGAATCTAACGGATTTACAATGACGGAAAGATAGGCTATGATATCTTTTACTTCTTTTCTGTCGAAGAAGCGAAATCCTCCGAAGATTTTATATGGAATTGCGGCTCGCCGAAAGGATTCCTCAAGATAGCGCGATTGGCTATTTGTTCTATAAAACACTGCCGAATCCGCATACTTCCCTTTCTTCTTTTTTGCTATGATTTTCTTAGTGATTCCTGCCGCTTCTTCCGACTCGTCTTGGTAAATGGAAAGGGTTATTTTTTCTCCAACAGGATTGTTTGTTCGAAGAGTTTTATCTGTTCTTTCGGCATTGCGAACGATCACACTTGCGGCGGCACCTATAATGTTTTTCGTAGATCGGTAATTTTCTTCCAGTTTAACGATAAGAGTATCTGCATAGTCTTTGTTGAAGTTTAAAATATTACTTATATCAGCACCTCTCCAAGAGTAAATGCTCTGGTCATCGTCCCCTACGACACAAATATTTTTATGTAAACTAGCGAGTTTTTGAACTAAGTGATATTGGATATGATTTGTATCTTGGTATTCATCTACCATGATGAACTTCCAACGATTTTGGTATTTCAAAAGAATTTCAGGGAAATCTCGAAAAAGTAAGACGGTAGAAAGGATGAGATCGCCAAAATCCAAAGCATTTCTTTTCTTTTTTTCTGCTTCGTATTCTAGAAAGATTTTTGATATAAATTTCTCAGTTAGATTGTCTTGGTTCTCCTTTGCATATTCTTCCGGAGTTTTAAAAGAATCTTTTGCTGTAGAAAAAATATTTAGCAAAGTTTTAGGTTTAAACTCCTTTGTATCTGCCTCCTCTCTTTTCAGAATCTCCTTAATCAGCGATTCTTGTAAGTCGGTATCATACACTGTAAAATCAGATGAGTAACCTAGAGCTTTTCCATCTCTTCTCAAAATAAAAAGACAAAGTGAGTGAAACGTTTTGATAAAAGGGGGAAAGGGAATTTCACCAAGCAGGTGTAAACATCTTTCTCTCATCTCTCCAGCGGCTTTGTTTGTAAATGTTACCGCCAAAATCTGATCCGGTCGCACTTGGTGGTTTACTACCAGGTTTGCGATTCGATGAGTGATCACTCTGGTTTTTCCGGATCCCGCTCCTGCGAGTATCAAGACCGGACCATCCAAAGTAGTAACAGCTTTCGATTGTTCGGGATTCAGTCCTTCGGTAAAATCCATCAAAACCGCAAATCTCCGATCCCAAAGACAAACTGAAAGTTGTTGTTTTCGGAAAAAGTAGAGAATGGATGATCCTCTTCCCCAGTATAGCGAAGCCGTTGAGCAAAGTAAAGTCGCAGTGGTAAAACGGGAATCTGAATCCGTAGACCGAAACCCCAAGAAAAACGAAAATTCTGAAAAGAAAGATTTCTCCCAGACAATACCAATCGCCCAGGATTGTTGAGTTCCAATGGAGATTCAAAAACTCTTTGTCCGTTTTGATTGAAATTTTCTAGAATGAAGGTCTCTGTTGGTTGAGATATTCTCTGTTGACGAACACGTTGGTCATAGGTTTGGAAGAATTCCCTTCTTTCCCCAATGGCTCTGTTTACTTCTTCGTACATAGCTCCCCCATCCATAAAGATGACGAACCACAAAAGAGAGGGTTCAATGGGGAATCTCAATTCGGAAGTAAATAGGACTCGGCTAGCGGCCCCATCTTTCCATTCATCTGGATAGTTTCTGTCATCAAAGAACCAACCACGAAGGGATTCATACCCTCCCAGAAACAATCTATCTTGCACTTGGATAAATGGGATTCGTTCTGGATCCTGGTTTCCGAATTTCGGAGATCTTTGGTAAGTAAATACAGAAGAAGAGCGAAATTGTTGGACGACTCTCCAACGTTTTAACATATTTTTTCGAATCAGCCCAAAGAAAGTGTAATCAAACCAAGTATGAAAGTACTCCATCAAAGGGCTAAACTGATCGAAATGACTTTGACCGCCTAAGTATTGTCCTACATTATCAACAGAAAGGACTAAGCTTAGCCCTCGTGTTGTGTTGAACACATTGTCACGGCTATCGTATCCAATACCGTTTGTAAGCTGAGATCGAAACTGCCAACCTCTATCTACCTCAGCCAATACTTGGTCAGATACTAAGGAAGAAGGTCTCGTGGATGTAAAAAAGGAAGGAGAATAGCGATGAAAATGTGTCCAGTTGATAAGAAATCGATGCCCTATTCCTGCACTTACCCCGACCCCAGTTCTGTCGTAGGTAGCTCTTTCTTTAATCGCTTGGTTGTTGTTTTCAGTAATACTTGCCCCACCCACGAAAAGAGTTCTAGAGGAATAAAAAGCTGAAATAGTTAAAGACCAAGGTTTGTCGAAAAGCCAAGGTTCCGTCCAAGAAATTTGTAGGAACCTACGAATTGGACCAAACTCAATTCTTCCATTGATTTGTTGGCCTACCCCATTTAAGTTATTTTCACCTAATTGTGTGAAAATACTGAAACCAGTAATGGTTCCATAACCACCCCCCATAGACACAGTTCCAGTGGGTTGTTCCACTACTTCCATGATCAAATTCATTTTAGTTTCATCGGATCCAGGTCTCATGTTGAAGTTAACTTCCTTGAAGTAACCCAAATTGAAAATTCGTTCTCTTGATCGATTAACGAGAGTACTGTTAAACAAATCTCCTGGTTTAAATAGTAGTTCGCGCCTGATTACTCTGTCTTGGGTTTTTTTATTTCCTTTTATGATTATGTTTTCAATAAAAGCGAGGTTATTTTCTCGAACAGTGAAGTCCACATGTATGAACTTTTTCCCACGAACATCTGGTTTCTTTTCATACAATTCTTTGAGTCTTGGAATGTTCAAAGCTTGGAAATCTTTCTCGCAATCGGCAATCGCCTCGTTAGTTCCTTTTGTACTACAGTTCTCGTATCTTTTTAAGGAGTCGGGAGAAAGCTCAATGATTCGCCTTCTAGGTATTACCTGGGCAAATAGATATCCTTTTTGTGAGTAGCTCTCGTTAATTGTCCCTCTATCTTTTTGAAACTTAGATTCATCAAATACGGCTCCAATCTCACCCTTCTCAAATTCAAATTGTTCTTCCAAGTATTTGGTTTCAAAAACCGGTTTCCATTCTTCTGGTGGAGTTCCCGGCGGATTGTTTTCTTTGTTTAAATACTGTGGCATTCCACTGGGAGCCAAAGTCATATCATGCGCTAAGGAATACCCATTGAAAAAGTATCTTTCACCTTCTGTGATTTTGTAATTAACAACGACGACTCGTTTGTCTTTCTTCTTCGGATTTTCCCAACGAATTTCCCAGTTCGTGCCATCGTTGGCAAGTTCGGCGTCTACAAATCCTTTGGATTTCAAAAAGCCGACAATTTTCTGCTTATCAGTTTCAAAAGCTGATTCTTTGAAAACGCCGGATTCGATCATTCCCGATTCTTTTAAGTCAAGAACAGATAGGATTTCGCTCGTTTCCACTTCAGAGTTGCCGAGAATGTTGATCTTTGAAACCGGAATTTCTTCCCCTTCATCGATTACAAATTTCACTTTTACAGTGTTCGTAGAAGGATCTACCTCATTCATTTCAAAGCGAACATAGGCTAGAAAGAATCCTTCGTCTCGGTATTTCTTTAAGATAGTTTCTTTGGATGAAGCCACTTTTTTAGGCGTGATTACATCGTTTTCTTTCAGGGCAATTTTATCTCGTAAATCGGAAGGAAAGACTTCATCGGCACCAACAAAATCAATGTCCTTGACTCTGGGACGTTCTTTTAAAGAAATCAAAACTTTTACAAATTCACCATCCAATTCACCCTGAATATCAATAAGGAAAAAGAACCCCGATTGGAAAAGAGCCTTGAGGTCTGAATTGAGTAAACCTTCGGTAAGGATTTCACCTTCCCGCATTTCAATAATTTCACGAACATCTTCTGTAGATGTGTTTTTGTTCCCTTGGAATTCAATCTTTGAGATTTTTTTGTTTAAAAATGCAGATCGATTGGGTAGAAGCTGAAAAAACTCCGTACCGAACAATATGAAAAGCGAAAGGAGTATCGAAAGAGCGGAAACAGCAAACTTTCGTTTCAAGGTTCCTTTTATTTTGAGGTTCCTTTTACCATTGCTAAGTTGAAGCGGCTAACACCTGCGGCATTAACTGCATCAATCACTTTGACGACTACTTGGTATGAAGCTCCCCCATCCCCTCTGATAATCACCCTGTTTTTCTTAGGGTCCCGATCTTTCTCTGGTCCCAAAAAGCCATTGATCTTTTCAGTTAAAGATTCTAAAGCAACAGGGTCTGTGTTCTGGTCTAAAAAGATTTTCCCCTGTTTGTCTACTGTGATTGTAAGATCATCTTTTTGTTTTTCTTTCGCTACACTGGATGATCTAGGCAGTTCCACTTTTAAGGAGGTGTTTTTCTCCAAAGTGGCATTCATTAAAAAATAAATTACGATGAACGAAATTACATCGATCAAAGGAGCCAATTCGATTTTGTTATAGGATTCCTGTTTTTTTCGGAATTTCACAATGGGACTCTTATTTTTTTAACAGGTGGGGAAGAATCTGTTCTGTAGCGTTCTCGAGTTCTATGGTTCTTTCTTCTTTCGTTCGAGAAAAAAAGTTATAAAAAATATAAGCAGGAATGGCAACCCCCAACCCCATAGCGGTAGTTACAAGAGCTTCCGAAATTCCCACTTCAGCTCCTTTTGTTCCGGCACCCTCAGCAAAAGACCGAACGATACCAATGACAGTTCCCAGTACCCCTAGCAAAGGGGCAATTGTCGCAATGGTTCCAAGTCCAGTGAGGTATTTTTCCATAAGGGAAACTTGTCTATAACCTTCTTGTCGCACTTCTTCCTCTAAATCTTCCGAACTCTTTCTTCGAAGATCGAGAGCCAACTGGAGAACTACAGATGCTGGTCCTTGGCTTTTTTGACCGAGGTAGTCCTTAGCTTCATCCCAGTTCTTTGTTTTACTAAGGTCTCTAACTTTGCGTAGATCCTCTTTGTCCAGTGGCTTGAGCTTCCAAAAATACACCATTCTTTCGATGATGATTGTAAAACCAACAATCGAAACCAAAATGATGAACAGCGGAATGGTCTCTGGTGGAACGGATGAGATGATTGAGTCTGATTTGGCGAATAGGAAAGACATAGATTGACCTGAGGAAAGAATCCTATATCAGGATTATTTCATTCCGAAATTCGCCAAATCATTTTTATCTGACCCTAGACCGCTTTTCTGTTCAAGAGATCGGAAGCGGCAAGAAAGGCATTTTCCGAATACCGCTTTCCGCCAATCATTCGCGCCAATTCCTTTTTTCGCTCCTCTTCCTCTAAAAACCGACCCAAAGTCTGAGTTCGTCCTCCTTCGAGCGCCTTTTCGACTCGAAAATGATGATCGCCCTGAGATGCCACTTGCTGGGTATGCGTGACAAGGAGAATCTGAGAAGACCGGGAAAGCTTTTTTAGTTTTTTACCCAAGGTCACCCCTGTTTCGCCCCCCAAACCGGTGTCGATCTCATCTAAAACTAAGATTTTTGGAGCGGGCGAGTGTTTTCCTAAAAGACTTCGAAGGGCAAGCATAACTCGCGAAAGCTCTCCCCCAGAAGCGACTTTTCGTAGCGGACGTGGTTTTTCCCCCAGATTTGCAGTGAAATAGAATTCGATTTGGTCGAGACCTGACTCACCCATGTAGAAAAGTTTGGATCCTTCTTCAACGTCGCCGTCAGGGCTCTCTTCCCATCGTAAAACAACCTGAAGCCGACTCCCTTCTAAACCAAGATCCGACATTTCTTTTTGCATTTCGTCTTCGAAAGCTTGGATGCAGTTTCTTCGGGTCTTAGAGAGTTGGAAAGCGATTGATTTCAAATGATCTAGGGATTCTTTCTTTTTCAAAAGGATTTGATCTTTGTTTCCAACTTTTTCTTCGCATTTCTCAAGGTCTGACTTCAATTCCTGAATGGATTGGAGCATTTCTGGAATAGAAAGACCTAACTTCTTTTTGGCTTTTTGTAATTCTTGGAGCCGAGCTTGCACCATGTCCAATCTTTCTGGGCTAAAAAACAGTTCTTCTTCTTCATCTCGGATATCGTCTTTAATCGATACCAACAACTCTTTCATATCTTGGAGGGAATCGATTAATACTTGCTTGTCCGGTTGGATGACTACAATCTTCTGGAGTAGAGATTCTAAAAAAGAGAATCGACGCAGTAAAGAATCGTCCTTGTCACAAGTTTCTTCTAGAATGGAGCGATAGAGATCCGCAAGTTTTTCTCCACTGGTTAGGAATTTCTCTTCTTCAATGAGAGCTTCTTCTTCACCCTCTTTGGGAGAGAGTTTTTCAATTTCTAATATCTGGAATTCTAAATTTTGCTTTTTTTGTTCTAATTCTTTTTCTGCCAAGAAAGACTGGTTTGCTTTTTCTTTCCAAAGCTGGTAGGAACGAAAAGCAGTTTTACAATCAGACTTAAGACCCTCCAGGTTTCCAAATTTATCTAAGTATTCTAATTGGTGGTTTTTCTCTAAAAGAATGAGTTGTTCGTTCTGGGTATGGATCTCGGCTATGCGCTTGCCTAGCTCCCTCAAATGGGTTAAGGATGCCAAGGAGTCCCCAATCTTAACGCGGGACTTGCCATCTCGATAGAGTTCTTTGGAAATCAGAACTTCGTCTGCCTCGACCCGAAATCCCTGTTCAACTAAGTAGAAAAACGCTGGAGAATCTTTAGGAATAGAAAGCATAGCTTGCAAAAAATATTTCTCTTTTCCAGTTCGAATGTTTCCCGTACCGCATTTGGATCCGAATAGTGATGATAAGGCATCTAAAACTAAGGATTTTCCAGATCCAGATTCTCCTGTGAGGACTGTCATTCCGTTTTGAAATGGGATTTCCAAAGACTCGATCAGTGCAAAATCCCGAATGTAAAGGTTTGTGATCATACAATACTCCTGATGGCTATACCTATATATACCACTATACGGAAAAGTAGTCAATAAACTTTTTCAAAAAAGAAGAAGATTTTTCTTTTTTTTTGATTCGAATTCGAAAAATGGACAATAGAGTTGTTTATGAAAGATATTGAAGGTAAAGTTCATCTAGTCGGAAGTTTGCCTTTATTCAGAAGTTTGTCAAAAAAGGAAATTCATTTTGTAGCCGATGCCGTCCAGATCTTCGAGGCGAAACGAGATGATGTCCTGTTTAGAAAAGGTGATTCAGATCGAGCTCTCTACTTAATTCTATCTGGATCCGTTCTTATTTATTCGCATGGAAAGTCGGACGGAAAAGAAGAAGAACTCCAGGTTTTAAAAAAAGGTGAGTACTTTGGCATTCAATCTTTGTTAACTGGAGAGTCGCATTCCCAAAACGCTAAAACTCTATCCGAGTCTAGATTTCTATATCTTTCTCAAGAAAATTTCCAAGATTTGATCCAAAAAATTCCTTTCTTGTCAGTCACTTTTTCAAGAATGCTAACGAAGACTTTGCGCAATGAATTGCTTGGATCAAAGGAGTATTTCAGCAATTCAGTTCTCTGCTTTATTCATAGTGCGGATACCATGTCATCCAATTACACTGTAGTCTTAGCAGAACAGATCTATAAAGAATCCAACAAAAAGAGTGTAATCCTTCGGTTTAACCAAAGGGCTAGCGGTTCAGACGAAAAAAGCGAGTTTTTAAAGCAGTACAGGTTTCAAGATCCTGAAAAAATCAAAGAAGTTCTAGGCAGGCACTACGCTACTCATTCTTTCATTTTCTTAGAAATCTTCCCGGAAGACCCCGAAGAACTAGTAAAAGCACTGCTTGGTGAAGCGGATCGAATTGACCATTTGGTGGGACTACCTTCAAAGATTGTAAACCCGGAATTTAAAAATCTGCTTTCGCTCATTCCAGAAGAAGCAAAGTCCAATGATGTTCTCTATCACGAAACCCATATAGATTATTTATTTTCAAAAGGAAAAATCGACTCACATATCAAATGGAAAGCAAGAGAGCTTTCAGGAACGCAAATTGGTGTAGCTTTGGGCGGTGGTGCCGCCTTGGGTTTAGCCCAAATTGGGATTATGAAAGTATTTGAAGAAGAGGGTCTTGCGGTCGATATGATCGCCGGAACGAGCATTGGAGCTGTGATTGGTGCTTTTTGGGCAAGCGGACTTGGATACAAAGGGATTCTACCTTTGCTCTCTGAAATTGATTCCATTTTTAAAATGTTCAAGCTGGTTGATTTTTCTTTTCCTGGCCAAGGTCTTTTACATGGAAAGAATGTTCGGAACATGCTTGAAAAATATTTAGGGCATTTGAATTTCGAAGACCTACCTACAAAATTGCGTTTGATAGCATGCGATATATCCACTCGAAAAGAAGTTGTACTGTCAGAAGGAAAGGTTTTGGATGCTGTTATGTGTAGTGTGTCCATTCCCGGAGTTTTTATTCCAATCCTACAGGACAATGGAAGAATCTATGTAGATGGAGGAATTGTAAATCCACTTCCGGTTTCCCCACTTTCGCACGAAGGAGTTGAGAAAATCATAGCTGTAAATTCAATGCCTTCTTCCCGCGATACAATGAAAACCAATAAACTCTTAAACTTAAATGTACTCGATATCATTGTGAACAGCCTTTACTCTCTTCAGTATCGCATTGGGAAATACTCAGCACAGGACGCAGATATTTACTTAAATCCAATTTTAGAAAACTCGAACTGGTTTGAGTTTTGGAGAAGCCAAGACTTCATAGAATATGGGGAAAAGGTAACGAGAGCCGCATTACCCGAAATACGCAAACTATACGAAAAAGACGTTTAGTTTTTGTCAGGTGACAAAATTACAATGTTCTGGAACTTTCCACCTTCCCATTTGTTGTCCTTTTCCGCCTCGGCAAAACGAAGGGCTCCGGCAATTACTGTTCCAGTTGTTAATCCAGCAAAAATTCCTTCTTTCTCATACAAATCAGCTTGCTGGTGTAATGCTTCTTCTGTTGACACAGGATAAAAAGCATCCGAAACCAAAGGATCATAAATGGAAGGCAAATGGATTTTTGATTTTTCTTCTTTACTAAGAGATTTGTGGTATTGAAAAAAGGGAGAACTTTCTCTCCCAGCTAAAATAACTTTCAAATCAGGTTTTTGGGATTTTAAGAATCTACCGATCCCTGTGATTGCCCCACCTGTTCCTGGAGCAGAAACGACGGCATCAATGTTCCCTTTAAAGTCTCGCCACAACTCAGGTCCTGTTGTTTTAAAATGAAAGTTTGGAATTGCTGGATTTTCCTCTTCATCGGGAAACCAGGCTCCTAGCTTTTGAGCTTTTTCTTTTGCCAATTGAATCACTTTGGTTCTTTCTGATTCGTTGGTGACAATCACTTCTGCACCGTAAGATCTCAATTCTTGGACTTTTTCTTTAGGAGTCTGTAAAGCGACTAAGCACTGTACCGAATAACCGCGGTACTTTCCAATCCAAGTCAGACTTCGGGCTGTAGTAGTTGCCATGGCAAGAATAACGATCATACCTGGTTTCAATTTGCCTTTCTTTTCCGCATCAGCAAACAATGCCAAAGCTGTTCTGTCTTTTAAAGAACCAGTAGGATTTAGAAATTCGGCTTTTAAATAAAATTGGAATTTTGAAAATTCGGTTCCAATTTTGTTCAATTTAATGAGAGGCGTGTTCCCGATTAACTCGAGAACACTTTCGTGAATAGGATTGGCTACAGATAATTCTTTTCCAAAGAATCCCTGCACATTGTTCAATGCTTGGAGTAAGCTGTTGCCTAGGTCATCGATCCCTTTTGTGATCGGGTCAATCATCGCTATTTTACTTTTAGCAGTTCCACATCAAAAACAAGAATTGAATTCGCTGGAATGGGACCAACTGGTCTTTGCCCATAACCAAGGTTTGGAGGGATTGTGAGTTTCCGTTTTCCACCTTCTTTCATACCTTGTATGCCTTTTTCCCAACCTTGGATGACTTGCCCTGCTCCCAATTGAAAGCTAAAAGGATCGCCACGGTCAACAGAGGAATCAAAGACCTTTCCATTTGTGAGTTTACCAGTGTAATGTACGGTGACTGTAGTTCCTCGGTAGGCTTCTTTGCCGGTTCCGATTTTTGTGTCTTGGATAAGCAGTTCTTCGTCTGCAAAAAGATTCATTGTAAAAACCAAACTGATTAGAATAAGAAGTTGTTTCATAGTTGTTTAGATTGCCTTCCTGTAGAACCAGGAGAATTTTTCTTTGTTTTTCAGCTCAAATTTTGATATTTCCGTTTCTTTTTGTAAAGTAAGACCTATGTCATCTAGGCCATTCCAAAGGCAGTGTTTTCGAAACGGATCCACTTCAAATTTAAACTGCAAATCCATTGCTGAGACCGTTTGTTTTTCTAGATCAACAGTGATCTCTAAGCCCTCTGTTTTTTGAACTTTTTGAAATAAACTCTCAATTTCCGCTTCTTTCAAGACGACTGGGAGCATTCCGTTTTTAAAGCAGTTGTTGTAAAAAATATCTGCAAAACTGGGAGCGAGAATCGACCGAAATCCAAAGTCTTCCAAAGCCCAAGGAGCATGCTCTCTGGATGACCCGCAACCAAAGTTGTCTCGAGTAACGAGCACGGTAGCTCCTTTGTATCGCGTTTGATTGAGGACAAACTCAGGGTTTTCTTTTAAACCTTCATTGTCTAAAAATCTCCAATCATGAAACAAATGCTTACCGAAACCAGATCTTTCAATTTTCCTGAGGAATTGTTTGGGAATGATGGCATCCGTGTCAATGTTGGCTCGATCTAGAATCGCCGCCTTACCTTTCAATATTTGAAATGCTTTCATTTACTTCCACTCCCGTATGTCTACAAAATGTCCCATAACAGCTGTTGCCGCCGCAACAGATGGGCTTACAAGGTGGGTTCTGCCCCCTTTCCCTTGCCTACCTTCGAAATTTCGATTGGAGGTAGAGGCACAGCGATCTCCTGGTTCCAAAACATCATCATTCATTGCCAAGCACATTGAGCATCCTGGATTTCGCCATTCAAAGCCAGACTCGGTAAAGATTTTGTCTAAACCTTCTGCCTCAGCCTGTCGTTTTACTCTTCCTGAACCCGGGACGATGATTGCTTGTACGTTCGGGCTCACTTTTTTGCCTTGAACCGTTTTTGCTACCACTCTTAGGTCTTCAATTCGTGAGTTGGTGCAAGATCCAATGAAGACCTTGTTTACCTTAATTTCCGAAACTTTTTCTCCGCCTGACAATCCCATATATGCCAAAGCCATTTCCGCAGATTTTCTTTGGTTTGGATCTGCAAAAGACGAAGGCACCGGTACGTGTGACGTTACTGGAATGACTTGGCCAGGTGAAGTTCCCCAAGTGACCATAGGAACAATTTCATCAGCGTTCAAAACAACTGTTTTATCGAACTTAGCTCCTGGATCTGTAGCATAGTTTAGCCATAGAGATTTTGCCTTTTCCCAGTCTTCTCCTTTGGGAGCATGTTCTCTACCTTTGATGTATTCAATAGTTGTGTTATCTGGGGAAATGAGTCCAGCCCTTGCTCCTGCTTCGATACTCATATTGCATATCGTCATTCGCCCTTCCATACTGAGTGCCCTAATAGCTTCACCAGTATACTCGATCACATAACCGGTGGCTCCATCGGTTCCGATTTTTCCTATGATTGCTAGAATAATATCTTTTGCAGATACAAGAGGTGAAAGTTTCCCATCAACTCGGATCTCCATGGTCTTTGCTCTGGTTTGTACTAGAGTTTGGGTAGCCAGAACATGTTCGACCTCCGATGTACCTATTCCGAAAGCAAGTGCTCCAAAGGCTCCGTGTGTTGAAGTATGGGAGTCCCCACAAACAATTGTCATACCAGGATGAGTTAGGCCAAGTTCGGGAGCTACGACATGGACAATTCCGTTGTCTGGGTGTTCAATATCAAATAAGGTAATTCCGTTTTCTTTGCAGTTGTT
This sequence comes from Leptospiraceae bacterium, assembly GCA_027485405.1. Classification (GTDB taxonomy): domain Bacteria; phylum Spirochaetota; class Leptospiria; order Leptospirales; family Leptospiraceae; genus Leptospira_A. The sequence continues at coordinate 11,990 of JAIXRB010000206.1, forward strand.
TGCCAGTGTTTGCATCTGCAAACGAGAAATGGGGTCTGCATTTTTCTGATCACGAGACCGAGTGGACACATTGTGATCCATTGTTGCATAGGTGGCTTCGGGTCTTCTTACCTTTCTTCCCGTTAATTTCAAGCTTTCGAAGGCTTGGGGACTCGTCACTTCGTGAACTAAATGGCGGTCGATATAGAGAAGGCAGGTTCCATTTTCTTCTAGAACCAAATGGTCTTCCCAGATTTTTTCAAACATGGTTTTCATAGGGTTTTCTCTTTCCAATTCAGTCATACCATGGAAAAGGTCTCCTCCGTCCACAGAATTTGAATGCGGGGCTATGGGCTAGGAATGGTAGAACCCGTTGCAAAAGTGCCCCCCGTTGATGAGGGGCAAAGTGAACTAGCTGTGCTACTGGTCAAAGGGCTAGTATAGAGCGTGATGATCGTGCCAACTCCAACCAAAGACTGTTTGCAAGTTGCGACTATATCTGTTTCAGTGCATCGAGCTGTTTGTTTTGTGGCACTCGTTGGGCCCAAGCTACAAGTCGTAATTGCAGTGGTTCCCGTTGAAGATAGAAAATAATTTGCACAAGCTCCAACGGTTGCGTTGTTACATGCAAATTGAAAGGTATTTGCGGAACTGGAAGTACCTGAAGCTGATGTTGACCCCGTTCCAAAAAGCCCTGAGAGGGAATCTCCTGCGATTTGGACCGGAGTTCCGGCTGAAGACACGGTAAGACCAAAATCCAGAGGCACTTCTTTCATATAAAAATACAATAGATAGCTAGATGCTTTATTGAAGCTAATTTGAGTTCGATTCAACGATTGAGTTAGAGTATACTCCGAACCATTTTTTGTTAGAACGTCCGTATCCAAGTTTAGGGGACAGCTACTAGACTGATACACAGTCGGCTTGATTTCTTTATTGAATTGAATTGTGGTGCCGATCATTGCCCCTTTGATCTGCATAACGGAATAGTATGTATCTTGCACCAGACGGAAATTGACACCTTTGCTCGTTGTTTCAATCAAAGTATACCCAGCTCGGATTTGATTGTTGATTCCAGAAACTGTACAACCCTCGCTTCCTGATTCTTGCAATAAGGCGGCTGTTGTTGCCGTATTAGAAGCTCCAGTCGTCGAGTTTCCCCCACATTGGAGAGCAAACAAAATCAGAAAAAAAGAGAGGATTGAGGCTTTCATGGCGAAACTATGGAAAATTGTATGCAGATGTGAAGAATTTTGCAATCGCATTTTATCTTCCTCTAAAAGAAAATACTGTTCTTCCAACTTTGATTTCATCCAAATCGGTTAAAGTTTTTGGTCGAAGCAGTTTCTTTCCGTTTAAATAGACTCCCAATTCAGATGCCATATCAAATAAAACATAGCAATTGTTCACTTTCTTGATCTTGGCATGTCGGGGTTCAACCAAATTGTCCCAAATCACAAAATCACAGGACTCGCCCCTACCTAAAATGATCTCTTCTTTATCTAGAGCAAAAGTATAGCCCGCTTTGATTCCATCTTTTTGAACCAAAGAGCCATATCCATATTCAATTCCTGAAACCGATTCCTTTTCTAGAATTTTTTCGAGAGCTTCTCGTTCTCTTGCCTTTTCATGAACTGATCCATAGAGATTTCGGTAGACGGAGACCTCGGCAAGATTTGCATCATTTCTAAATTCCTTAGGACTATTGATGGAAGGATTTGGCATCGAACGAATGATACTCTGTTTTTCCTCAAACCCCTTTAAGTAGTATAAAACCGAGAAACAAATTAAGATCAGGAAAATGAAGACTGGAAAAAAAAGAAATGGATCACCCGCTTTTCTCAAAAGATAAAATGTAAAATTTTCTTCATAAATGAACTTTGCACCTGTTTGGTTAGGAAGAGCTACATCTACCTGGATTTCAAATTTTTCCCAAATCGGCTTTTTCCATGGAGTTTGGTAGGACAGAATTATTTTTGGTGAACTGACAGTTTGTAGATCAGACAAGAGTTTCGAGAAGGAATCTCTTTTTTCCATTGGGTAAAAAAAGCCCCTTGCTGATTCGGTTAGGTGAGTCAGTTCCGGAGAAGAAAAAGCATAGAGATAATAAGGCAAATTTGAAGACTGAATCTTCTTTCCCAATTCGTCTGCCCGAAATAAGTCTCCTTTAGTATCTGTCCAGAAAACAGAAATTAAAGCGGCATCCAATTCTTTGTCTTTTTTAATAACTTCTAAGAGTTTTTCCAACGATCGAACGGGAAACTTAGATTCTTTCTTGGATGGAAGATGAAAGGAAGTCGCCATTTTTTCTGAATTGATATTCTCATAGAGAAGGAATTCATCATCAGCTATGACATGAAGATAGAATTTACCTTTGGTTTTTTCACAAAGCTTTGCTATTGATGAAGCAAACTGGAGTATCCAGTATCGTTCTTCTGCATTGCGAAACGAAGGAATTGATAGATAGACCCGAAGAGGAGAGGATTTTTTACTCTCTAAAATCTGCAAATCTGTAATAAACTTTTTTGTTTCACCAAATGTTTCAGTCAGTGAAAATTGATCTCGATTAACAGTATGAGCATTGAGTCTTCGAGCCTCTATTTGTATTTCAGGATAGGCAGAAGTATTGGGTGGATAAAGTCGAAGCTCTGGCACTTCAGCGAAAATTGAATGGGAATAGAGACTAAGAAGGACTGTGAAAAAAATCGTAAGCTGTTTTAAGTTTTTTTCCATATTCGCCCTTCGGTTTCCAAACACCCCCGACCAAATCAATAGTTTCGGCAGGATCTCCTTTTTTCATTATCGTAATCCGGAGGGCAAACCTTTCCAATAAGCGTAAATCATGAGAGATGAAAAGGATCCCTGTCCCTAGTTTTTTTGCAATTTCCTTGATTTCTTCTAAAAACCACCGTTCCGCTGAACTGTCTAGCCCAGTCGTGGGTTCATCGAGGACAAAAATAGGACAGGGATTCAAAATTCCCAAAGAAAGGCAAAGCCTTTGCTTCTCGCCACCAGAAAGTTCTTTTGGATAGGAATTCCAAATTCTGGAAGGGTTCCTTAAAAACATCTTCTCCCAAAGGGAAAGGATTTCTTGCCTATGGATCTGGAGTTTTCGAATTCTAATATAATCTGCAAACTGTGAACCAATTTTTTGGTAAGGGTGAAAAGCTAGATTGGGATTTTGAGGAACGTAAAAGATTTTTTTTATGAGTTCTTCTCTGGATTCAGGATTTTTCCAAGTTGGATAATCTGAACCTAGTACTGTCCAGTTGCGAAAAGAAAGACTCCAATTGTCAGGCAGGAAGCCTAACAAACTTTGTGTGAGACTACTCTTTCCAGATCCCGATTCCCCCACGATTCCACAAATTTGCCCTGGATCCAAATTGAGATCCAGTGAACTCCAAAGTGTCTCCCCATTCGGGGTTTTCAACTCTGCCCCGCTTAAATTGATTAATGTCAATTAGCTGAATCCAAACAACTCTCGCTCTACGACACTACAGAGAATATGTCCAATAGTAATATGACATTCTTGGATTCTTGCTGTGACCGTTGAAGGAACGATGATTTCCGAATCAGCCAATCCTTTTGCCTTTCCCCCAGTCCCACCGAGGAGAGTTATGGTTTTCATGCTTTGGCTCTTTGCCTTTTCAATTGCCTTTAATACATTGGAAGAATTTCCAGAAGTTGTAAGAGCAATCAATAGGTCACCTGGTCTCCCAAATGCCTCAACTTGTCTTTCGAATATTGTGTCATAACCATAGTCGTTTGCACCTGCTGTCAAAACAGCTTGGTCTGCACTTAGCGCTAGAGCAGGAATTGCCTTTCGGTCGTTTCCAGATTTAAATCGAACCACAAGTTCAGCGGCTATATGGCTTGCATCACAAGCTGAGCCTCCGTTTCCACAAAACAAAACAAAATTTCCTTTTCTGAGCACATCGACCAATAGTTGTCCCATTTTTTCAATCGCTGGCAAAGAGCTACGGATTAGGTTTTCTTTGGTTTCTATAGATTCTCGGATTTCCTTTTCTATTAATGATTGGCTCATTTTGCTCTTTTCCTTTTTTTTCTGTCTTCTATTTGCATTTCCAGTTCACGCTTTCTTTCCACTTTATCAATGCCTAAGTAAAATTCATCTAAAGCTATGCTGAAGTCGAAAAAATTTCGATTCTTTCCTTGTTTGGCTAAATCTTGGTTGGTAGCAAGACTCAAATAGTAAAGTTCGTCTCGGATTAACATCTGCTGTTTCTCAGTGGCAAATTCTTGGATGAAATTTTTCATCTCGTCCCCTAAACTTAAGACAACTAGCGCGAGCGTATTTGCCGAAAAACCCAAAATCAATTGTTCTTTCCAAAAAATTGGCCAAGAATGGATTTTCTGGATTTGTGATTCTTTCTGTTTCTTATTGGTTTCACTGATTAAGTTTTTCACTTCAGATTTGCCTAGGGCAATTAAGAAGGCTTCTAAATTTGGCAGATCTGCCTTCAGGCTCTCATTCAAAATTCCTTCTTTAGAAAGAAGAATTCCGTTCCATTTTTCATCTTTACCTTGGTAGATGGAACTTTCCGTCACCACCAAAAGTGAAAAATCACTTCCATCGACTTTAAAAATTTGGTCATTTGTTTTATTCACTCGGATTGATTCTGATTCAAAAATAACCCCAGAGCTAACCTTTCTGGTTAAAATCAAACTATCCCATGCTTTCCTAGCATTTTGATACTCGTGTGAAAAATCTCGCGGTTCACGAATGATTTTTCGTTCGGGTTCAACAAAAGGTTCTGGTTTTTCTGGGAGAAGGAACCAGGCTTTGATCCTAGCTAACAAAGATTTACTTTTTTTCGCCATAGTCCTTTCGCAGATTAGATGGTCGTTCGATCATTTCATTTTCCAATTCATAAATTTTGGCGTATTTGAGAAATGTTGAGAAGCTGGAAGAAAGGGCGATGAAAAGTCCCGGGATTCCATCCATAAATCCCCGCTTAAAAAGATAGATTTCAAAAAATTTCCAGATCGGCTTCAAGAGAGATTTTAACACTGAGAAATGCTTGCCTTTCTTGAATCGAGTAAAAGCAACTATAGATGAAAACTGATTGATGGTCTGGATCTGGTGAGAGAAATCTAAAAAACTATAGTGCAAGATATCTCCTTTCAGATCACCACCTCTTTCAGGGTGTACTAAATCCAGATAGTCGTGTGGATTCTCCCCTTTCCAAGTGGCAGAGCCTTTCTTTACCAAGCGATATCGTTTTTGAGGGTACCAACCAGAATGACGGATCCATCTGCCTAAATGAAAGGTGAGTCGTGATACCCGAAACCCTTCTTCTAGAACTTCTTCTTTCTTTAAAAAATTCTGAATTGATTCTTGTAAGACTGGATTCAATCGTTCGTCTGCATCCAAAGAAAGAACCCAATCATTTTTGCAAAAAGACATGGCAAGATTTTTCTGTTCTACATGCCCTTGGAAATCTTGAGATAGAAATCTAACCTTTGGATTTTTTACAGCCAAATCTTTCGTTTTATCCGTACTATGCGAATCTAAAATTAGGATTTCATCAGCAACAGAAGACACAGAGTTTAATAATTCTTCTATGTTCTTTTCTTCATTGAAAGTGATCACTGCCACAGATAATCGTCTAGATAATTGTTTGGACACAGGGGAACTCTACTCCATTCTTCAAAAAATCAGCTATGAGAAAAGAACGATTTGAAGCTCTCAGTTATCTTTTTCTTTGTTTTTTCTGGGCTACCGTACCGCTTTCCGTAACTCTCTCCCAAGGATTTGCCATCCTATCCATTAGTTTTGCTTTTTTGGCGTTCAGATTTTCCAAGAAGTCGATTTTTTCGGAGATTTGGTTTCTTCCTTTTGTTGCTATGCTTCTTTTCTATGTTGGGAGTTTCCTTTTTGGAATAAACAAATCTTATGTGAGTAAAAACACATTTTGGCACAATGGGGAATGGAGAGATGCCTGGATGTTGCTCCTTCTTCCTGTAAGTTATTGGAACGCCAAATCTAGGGGATGCGATACTCCTATGCGTCTTATGATCGGTTTCCTGATCTTATTCAGCCTCCTTTCCCTATTTTTTTTTTTTTTTTTTCTTTATA
>JAIXRB010000209.1 GCA_027485405.1 Leptospiraceae bacterium
TATAAAGAAGTATATAAAGACAATATTTCAGATAATGAAATAGATTCTGCCTGGGGTTTGCCAGCTGAAGAATTCTTATTAAAACTATTTGGGAAATTCTCAAAAGATATCAATAGTTTATGGGAAATTTACAATAATTACAAGAAATTTGATCAAAATCGTCCGCATGAAAATGCCTTTAAATTTATTGAAAAGTATTATGATATATTCCGATTTGGAATTCTCACTTCTTCGAGTTACAAAGTCGTAACAAACGAATTAGATGAGATGAAAGTTGATCAAAATTTATTCTTCAATATTCAAGGAGCTGAACACACAGACGTTCATAAACCAAATCCTGAGGTTTTCCTGCCAATTTTCAAATTACTATCCGAAAGTGGAATTGAAAAGTCTGAAATTTTATATATCGGCGATTCTCCCGCAGACTTCCACTCATCCACCAAATTTGGATTAAATTTTATAGGAATTGCACATGACGAAAGGCATTTAAGTTTCTTTAAACATCAAAATATTAATTACGTTAAAAATTTCCATGAATTAGAACTTTTTTTGAATCCTTAGCAACCATTCACATAACTTTTGCTTACAGGGAAGGCACGAAGGTGTCGACCAAGTTTGTTATAAGCCGGTAATAACAAAATGACTAACAATCTCTTAACAGATGATGATCTATTCTACTCTTCAATTTTATGGGATTTTCTAAAATTAAACCATAGCCTAGAGAATGTAGATTTAATTTTTGTCTTATGCAGTCATGATATCCGAATCGCAAAATACGCCGCTGAACTTTGGAAACAAAATTACTCTAACTTGATATTATTTTCCGGTGGATTAAATTTCTTCACGAAATCAATATTTCAGTCTTCAGAAGCAGAATCATTTGCAAAAATCGCTATCCAAGAAGGAGTAAATCCTAATTCAATTTTAATAGAATCTAAATCTACAAATACAGGTGAAAATGTTCAATTTTCAAAAACATTGTTACAAGAATTGAAAATCTATCCAAAGAAAATAATTGCTGTTCAAAAACCTTCTATGACTCGCCGCGTAAGTTTAGCTTTAAGCAAGCAATGGTCTGATGTTAAATTCTTAATCTCCTCTCCAAATTATACTCTCGTTCAGGCATCACATGAATATATTAGTCTGAAACTAATTATTAACGAAATTGTTGGCGATTTCCAAAGAATAATCGAATATCCGAAAATGGGCTTCCAATCAGCTACAGAAATTCCACTTTATGTAACCTATGCTTATAATTTTTTAATCAAAAAAGGATATACTTTGCATTTATTGAATACCTAGCAAACCTTCGTATAACTGCGGCTGACACGCTACGCTCGGGACGTGCCCTCGCTCGGCCTGAAGGCACATTGTCCTCCGTCACGTTTCTTGCTTGGCAAGAAAGCGTGCCGACGCTAACGCCTCTACGAGGCTCAGCTACGGACAACGTCGTGTAGCCTAGTTCGTTAAGCGACATTCTTAAATATCTTAAATTAAAAGAGTAAGAAATAATGGATTCAACATGGATATCGATTTCGACTGAATGCTCATTTATAGAAGACCTATTGGATACTGGTGTGACTGAAATCAGAAAAGCAAACTATTCAAGAAGGGGACTATATTTTCAGGCATTTACTAATTTAAGCCTTGGATTTGAACGTGTAGGTAAAATATGCCTAATAATAAACTATGCATTTGAAAATGGAGGATCTTTTCCTGATCAGCAATATGTAAAAAATTATATTGGACACGATCTAAAAAAACTGTATTCAAAAAGTCAAGAGATCATAAAAAATAGAAAACTTACTTTAGATTTTCTTCAAAATTTAGATTCTCCAATTCAACAATCTATACTAGAAATATTAAATAATTTTTCTAAAGGAGATAGGTATCATAACATAGATTCGATATTAAACAAATCCAGAAAATCTAATCCAATCTATATTTGGCGAAATGAAGTTGATAATCAACTCTGGAATGAAAAAATTTCTGACTCAAAGAAAAATAAAATTATTTCAAACGCAGGATTAATAAATAAACTAGTTGGAGCTATTACACATGTTCGCTTTGCGGGTGATGATGATAAAGAAATAGATACTGTTCAAAAAGGAAGTTTTGAAACAGGATTTTTTAATGCTGTTTCTCCATTTAGACAATTTACAATATTGCAAATTATTCGATATTGGTATGAATTATTGAGTGAACTTAACTCCTTAAATATCAATGTTTATCGCCTAAACCTTCCTCACCTTTCGGAATAGTTAAAAGGCTATTACAATCCGGATAAATATTTAATGAGTCGAAAAAAATGGGATAACATCAGACCATAAAATCGAAGCCGTTAAGAACGTCGCATAACTGCGGCTGACACGCTACGCTCTCCCCCACCTCTGAGGAGGTGAGGGATAGCTCGGCCTACGGCACATTGTCCTCCGTCACGCTTCTTGCGTCGCAAGAAGGCACGCCGACGCTAAAGTCTCTGCGAGACTCAGCTACGGACAACGTCGTGTAGCCTAGTTCGTTGGCTGTCATTGTAAAGTGACACTTCATAAATTTTCACAAACCAAAAAGAACTATGATATTTGAACTTTTGCCGACAATTGACATAATGATTGACCTTTATGAAAAACCAAGAACTTTTGAGAGATTTCAAGAGTATTTAAAAACTTTGCAGGGGGACACAAAAGGAGACTTAGCAATTCCGATTAGTGGTTTCAATCCAATGGCAAAAGAGCATTTACTTGACAGACTGAAAGAATTAAATAATTTAGGTGCAGAACAAATTATTAAAGAAACTCTAAACGATTTGAATACCCATAATTTTTCAAGAGACTCAAATAGAAATTTTAAAGTATCAATAAATTTATCAGATGACTTGAAAGGTGGTTGGACAAATCGTTTCACCAGCGACTATGATAGCAAATTTAAAATCAATGGACTTTTTAGCAGAAATTTCTGCATACCGATTTTTTGGTCAAGTGAAATTTTCACAAAAGATATAATTAGAGAAAGAACATTAGAATATACTTTTAGGACTGTTTATTGGTTGAATAAACCAAAACCAAAGACACTAAAAGAACATTTAGAGCAAGAAATTTTTGTAGCAAGTCAGACTAAAAAAAATGGTAAAATTCAAGAAATGGACATTATAGGTCTAGACAAGTTTTGCAAGGTCAATGAGCACACAGACAATTATCATATAATTTTTAATTTTTTCTATGGTGACAAAGCCTCGGCATATTTAGGCTTTCCGACTTATGGGATTGTAGAAAATGTTACAGGATTTGACTATTCTGTACAGCAGACAAAAAAATGAAATAAGAGTGTGACGAAAAAAAAACAACGAACAGCCAACAAGGGTTTTGCAAAAGTGGGGCAAAAGTGCTAAATTTAAGTATTGGGAATTCTAATAAACATTTGTGCTAATTTGAACATTTGTGCTTCGATTTCCCCACCTTCGCAAAGCCGCAAAACCGTTATATGCAATTGCCACGTTCATTTTAATCTTATCAACTGCTTTATTTTTAAATTATACTTTAGTTTCAAACTATGAAAAACATTTTTCAATGATACCGGATTTAAGAATTGAGAATTGGAGTAAATAAAATGCTTCTCAATGGTAAAAGTATGACGTATAACTTCGGATTACTGCGTCGCTTCTTCCCCACCTAGGGAGAATTGAGGGATTGGTGGAAATTGGTAAGTCAATGTTGTAAGATGCGCTACCTAGAATCTTTTGAAAATAAATATAGAGACACTACCAGTTGAAATCTAAAAAAACTCAAAGCTATTGGAAATAAAATGAAAGAAACAAAAGAACGAAATCACAAAATATTCTCAAGGAGTTTCGAAAGCATTTATACCCTCTACATTGCTAAGGTGGAAAGGAAGGGCCGAAAAAAAGAAGAAGTAGATAAAATCATTCAATGGTTAACTGGATATGACAAAAAAAAATTAGAATCAATTCTTAAAAAGAAAACGGATTTTCAAACTTTCTTCTCTGAGGCACCGCTTATGAATCCAGCCAGAAAATCCATAAAGGGATTAATCTGTGGAATTAGAGTAGAAGATATGGAAGACAAAGCAATGCAAGAAATTAGATATTTGGATAAATTAATCGATGAATTGGCTAAAGGAAAAAAGATGGAGAAAATTCTACGGGAATAGAATCCCAAATTCCATTTGTCCGTTCGCAAGCTCACTAAATGGTGCTGGACGTCGGTAAGATTGATTCGTAAGTAGCAAGCACAATGAACATTAATAAAGGATACTAAAGTGTATATATACATTTCAATATTAAGAGGGATAAACGTTAGTGGACAAAAATTAATAAAAATGGATGTTCTCAAAAAGATGTATGAAAATTTGAACTTTGAAAACATTAGGACTTATGTTCAAAGTGGGAACCTCATTTTTTTATCGAAACAAAACGACCCGAAGAAACTTGAAAAAATTATCTCATCGCAAATTAAATCAGATTTCGGCTTTGAAGTTCCTGTAATTGCTTTTAATGTAGAAACTTTGGAAAGTATTATTAAGAACAATCCATTTGTACAAGACAAATCGAAAGATATATCATTTTTACATGTTACTTTTTTAGCAGACAGTCCAAGGAATATTGACAAAGAAGGTCTAAAAGAAAAGAAGCAAGAAAACGAAGAAATTGAATTAACAAAGCATGCCATTTATCTGTATTGTCAAAATGGATATGGAAAAACTAAACTCAATAATGATTTTTTAGAAAATAAATTGAAGGTTTCAGCTACCACTCGAAATTGGAAAACTACAACCGAACTTTTAAAAATAGCAAAATCATAATATGAACAGAAAATACAATTTATTCTTGGCCTTTACAACATAAACAAAATCAACATGTTGTAAAACGGCTTTACCAAATTACGGAATGAAATGATAACGATTACAAGGATAACAGCAAATGATGACCTAAGCAAAATTGTTTTAGAAATTCAAAATACCAATTGGGTTGCTGCCTCTGAAATTTCGCCAGAAGACTATAACGTGGAAGAGTTGAAGGAGTACTTATTAAATACCGAAAGTGTATTTATTGTTGCCTATAGTGACGAACAGTTTGTTGGTATGGCTTCTGCAAAAATTTTGAATAAACCCACAGGCGATATTTGGCTTTACATTGACGAAGTGGATGTCAGTGAAGACAAACAAAGGCAAGGCGTTGGTAGGGAGCTTATGAAATATTTACTAAAATTTGCTCAAGATTCTGAGTGTGATGAAGTATGGATTGGAACCGAAGTTGATAATGCACCCGCCAATGCACTTTATAACTCACTAAATCCAATTGAGATACAGAAATGTATTGGTTACACTTATATGTTTAAAAAGTAGTAATGATTCAAAATTGATTTATACAGAGAACTCTTTTCTTTTTTTATTTTATTAAAGAAGAAATGAAGAAGTTCAAAAGAAGCTGTAAATTATTCTTGACAGGTTGTCAAGAAAACTAGATACTTGAAGTATGAAAGCTTTCCCGGTCGGTGAATTCAAAAGTAATTTTTCAACAATTTTAGAATTAGTTAAGAAAGGCGAAGAAATTGAGATTTTATTTGGAAAAAACAAAAAACCAATAGCTAAAATAGTTCCTTTAATTGATGCGAAGAAGGGGAAAAGGGTGATTGGTCCTTTGAAAGGAAAATCAAAGGTAGTCTTCGGAAAGGATTTTAAAATGACTGAAGAAGAGTTATTGAGTAATTCGTGAATTACTTGCTTGATACACATTGTGTTCTTTGGTGCATTTCACATCCTGAAAAATTTAGTAAAAGAGTTATTGAGATACTGGAAAACTCTGGCAACAGAATTTTCGTTTCCAGTCTTTCTTTGTGGGAGATAGCTTTAAAAGTAAGATTAAAAAAGCTTCAAATCTCTGGATTCAAAGTGGACCAAATCCCAGACCTTTTGGATGTTATGAGAATTGAAATATTAGATTTTTCAGGAGAAGAAGCAATTCATTTTTCTAAATTTGAAATCATAGACCAGAAAGATCCTTTTGATTTATTTCTTATTTATTTTTCCATCACAAAGAATTGTATCTTAATCAGTAAAGATTTGGTCATGTCAAAGCAGAAATTGAAGGGTTTTAAGACTATTTGGTAATGCTTACCGAATCACGACGGCTAACAACGAATTACCGTTCCAAGAAGGAAAAATAATTTACAAAGAACTTATACCACTTTTTTGAAAGAATACAGAGAATAAAAGGAACTAAGCCGTGAAGAAAATTCTGATCATCCAAGGACATCCGGATAAAGAAAGTTTTAACTTTGGTCTAGCCCAAGCTTACAAAAAAGGAGCTTTAGCGGCGAAATCGGAAGTTAAAGAAATAATTATCAGGGATTTAAACTTCAATCCTAATTTACAATATGGGTATCGAAAGCGAACGGAGCTTGAGCCAGATCTACTAGATGCGCAAGAAAAGATCAAATGGGCTGATCACCTAGTTTTAGTGTATCCTGTTTGGTGGGGATCCATTCCTGCTATTATGAAAGGGTTTTTTGATAGAGTGTTTCTTCCTGGGTTTGCTTTTCAAAAACGAGAAAATTCAGTTTGGTGGGACAAATTATTAAAAAACAAATCAGCTAGAATCATTTCCACTCTTGATCAGCCTGCTTGGTACTATTGGCTGATTTACCGCCAGCCCAGCAACTATGCTATGAAAAAATTGACTTTGCAGTTTTGCGGTATTGACCCGGTAAGAGTAACAACAATCGGACCAATTCGACTTTCTAAGGAAGCCTACAGACAGAAATGGTTAACGAAAATTGAGAAGCTAGGTATGGAAATTAAGTAGCTGATCCTCATTGAATCGCAAAAGGTTGAAATACATAACTTAAAAAACTATGAAACCAGAACAAAATCCCTTAGTTGATAAATACTTATTAGATGGTTGTATGCGTTGCAAATACGGAGCGACTCCCGATTGCAAAGTCAATCGTTGGAAAGAAGAACTAAAGCTTTTACGAAAAATAGTTTTAGAAACTGGATTGAAGGAAGAAATCAAATGGGGAGCCCCTGTTTATACTCACAACGGGAAAAACATTGTTTCCGTTGGTGCTCTTAAAGAATCAGCTAACATTGGATTCTTTAAAGGAGTGCTCTTAGCTGACAAACAAAAATTGCTCCAGCAACAAGGCAGTTTGCAATCTGACCGAATCATCAAATTCACCAATAAAGCTGATATTGCTCTGGTAAAAGACGTTTTAAAGTCCTATGTCTCCGAAGCAATTGCCATAGAAGAAAGTGGAAAGAAGGTGATCTTCAAAAAAAATCCTGAGCCTATCCCAGACGAATTAAACCAGGCTTTTGATTTAGATTCAGTTTTCAAAGATGCATTTCATGCTTTGACACCAAGTAAACAGAGGGGATACATCATTCATTTTTCTCAGCCCAAACAAACGCAAACGAGAATCGGACGAATTGAAAAATGCAAACCACAAATCCTGGATGGTATTGGGCTGAATGATTGACACCTGATCCCATTTTCGAAATCCTTCTTCTATGATCGAATCTCGAAAAACATCGGAAACAGATATCCAATTAGATCTGAACCTTCGAGGGACAGGGCAGTATTCCTTCGATACAGAAATCCCTTTTTTCGAGCATATGCTCTCCCATATTTCAAAACACGGACTCATTGACCTCCAACTCAAGCTCAGAGGAGACATAGGAATAGATTGCCACCACTCTGTAGAAGACACGGCAATTCTGTTGGGTCAATTGATCCACAAGCAATTGGGTGATAAGAAAGGCATTTTTAGATACGGACATTTTACTTTGCCGATGGACGAAGTCCTAACTACCGTGTCGGTAGATTTGGGAGGTAGGTTCTATTTTAAATACACTGGACCCCCTCTGGACGGAAAATTTGGAATCTATGACGCTGAGCTCAGTCTTGAATTTTTACAAAAATTAGCCCTCAACGCTAAAATGAACCTCCATGTTGTTGTTCATTACGGGGAAAACCGTCACCATATCCACGAATCTATTTTTAAGGCATTAGGAAAGGCACTTCGGCAAGCCATTGCTTTCGATACCAATGCGATTCATGCAGTTCCATCTACCAAGGGTATGTTGGAATGATTGCTGTTCTTGATTACGGAATGGGAAACATCCATTCCTTGTTGAAAGCAATCTCGCTTTTCACAGATCATTTTGTATTCACTAAGGATCCTGATGTTATCCGAAAAGCTGACAAAATGATTCTTCCAGGCGATGGACATTTTCACAAAGCCATGGACAACTTAAATGAATTGGGATTTACACAGTTGATTCCTGAATTCATCCAAGCAGGAAAGTCGGTTTTGGGAATTTGTATCGGATATCAGGTCTTATTTGAAGACTCAGATGAAACTTCTAGACCTAACACCTTAATCCCTGGCTTAGGATTGGTAAAAGGAAAAATCCGAAAATTTGAAGGCGCTTCGCAAGCAAAAGTTCCACATATGGGTTGGAACAAACTGTTCGGAATCAAACGAAAAAAGTCGATCCTCTTGAGAGGAGTGCCTGATGAGTGCTTTATGTACTTTATTCACTCCTATCGACCTGTGGCATTTAATCCAGAACAAATCACTGCGGAGTGTCATTATTTCTCTGAGTCTTTCCCAGCCGTCGTTGAAAGCCAAAATATATTTGGAACACAATTTCATCCCGAAAAATCAGAGAAACTTGGTTTGCAGATTCTAAAGAACTTCATAGAGTCTTCTGGGTAACGCCAAACATGCATTTAATTCCAGCTATCGATTTGATCAGCGGTGAAGCCGTTCGACTTACCAAAGGCGACTACGACTCAAAAATAGTTTATTCTAAAGAGCCAGCTGAATTGGCAGTACAGTTCCAAGAGGCTGGAGCAAAATATCTGCATATCGTAGATCTAGATGCCGCCAAGTCAGGCAAACCTGAGAATTTATCTGTTTTGATTCAAATTGCAAAACGCACAAACCTCATTTTAGAATGGGGTGGTGGACTTCGGAACATGGACTCTCTAAAGAAAGTGCGGGATGCAGGAGTTTCCCGTCTGATTCTCGGAACCATAGCTATCTCAAATCCCAAAGTAGTCGAAGAAGCACTGACTGCTTTTGGAACCGAATCAATCGTTGTAGGGATTGATGCCAAACTCGGAATTGTAAAGACAAGTGGTTGGGAAGAAAATTCCGGCAAAGAAGCCAGTGCCTTATTTGCCGAAATGATTGAGATTGGCATCAAACACTTTATCTATACAGACATTGATAAAGACGGCACCTTGTCGGGTCCTTCGCTTGCTAGCTACAATGCCATTCTCCATTCCTTTCCCGAGATTGAACTTGTCGCATCGGGGGGAGTTTCAAGCTTGGATGATCTTCGAGCACTCTATGCCATTGGTCGAGGTGTTAGTGGAGCGGCTAAAGCATCGGAGCCGAAAGCTTGCTTATTTGGAGCAATCTTAGGTAAATCCATTTACGAAGGAAAAATTGATCCAAGGATTGCATTTCCTTTATTTCAGACTTCATCTATTGTAACAATTTAAAGAGGATTCAAATGTCAAAAACATACAAAAACATAACTCTCATTGGGCTAGTCCTTTCCGTTCTCGGGGTCATTCTTTCTCTGATCTTGACTATCGAGTTCTATTCCTTGGGATCAGAGAACTTCGCTAACTCTTTGTGTTCGGCGACTGGGGGAGGGAATTCTTGCGAAACTGTGGCACAAAGTAAATTCTCAGCCATTCGCAGTGTTCCTTTCTTGGGGGATTTGCCTGTGGCTCTTTTTGGAGCCGGATTCTATGGGGCTCTCTTTTTTATGTATGGCGCGGCTCTACGGGCCAAGGAAGACCAAGACTTTAAACAGATTTACCAAGTGATAACAATACTTAGTTTACTTGCGGTCATCATCGATTTAATTCTTTTACTCATTTCCGTCGGCTTTATTGGCACAATTTGCACTCTTTGTTTTATAACTTACTTTATTTCAATCGGTTCCCTTTCTGTGGGTTTTATGGTAATAAAGGATTGGATAAAAAATAATCAACCTTGGATGGACAGTGTGAAAAATCAATTCTCTACTCTAGCGATTACCTTTCTCTTAAGCTTTTCTTTGGTCCAATTTGCCGCAAAACTTTATTCAAAAGATTCAGCTGGTAGCCTTGCGAACTCTGGCAATATGGAATCAGGTGCTTTCAAAGAGCAAATGCAACGCTACAAAGAAAGCCCAGGTCTTGCCATCAAAACTTCTGGAACGAGTATTCTTGGAAAGAAAGATGCCCCAATCACAATTGTAAAATACGCAGATTTCAATTGTGGGCATTGTATGCATGCTTCTGAGGTGTTACACACCGTCCTCAGCGAATACGATGGCATGGTGAAAGTAGTATATCAAAATTTTCCTTTGGATGGATCTTGCAATCGCTTCGTCGAAAAACCTCGACCAGAGGCGAGTTCTTGTGTTGCCGCTACCGCTTCCATTTGTGCATCTAGACAAGGTAAGTTTGAACCCATGTATCGCGGACTTTACGACAATCAGGCTAAGGGAGTGTATCATACCACTTCTACAGTTTTAAACTTAGCAAATAATTTAGGTTTGGACGCCTCTAAATTCAAAGCCTGCCTTGGCTCTCAAGATGCCTCTAAACAATTGATGGCTGAGATTGAAGAAGCGGGCAGACTTAACATTCTAGCAACTCCATCTCTGTTTATAAACGATAGAGCTATTAAAAGCGGAACACCCGATCCTAAGTTTTTAAAAGTACTATTGGATGATTTAATTAAGAAGCTTTAAATTCCAATCCCAAGCTTCTCTTTTCGTATTGTCTTTTAAATGTAGGGCTGGACGTTTTGCGATCCAGCCTTTGTCTGTTTCAAACAAAGACCTTCTACCAAAAAACCAACCATCTAACTCTTCCTTGTTTCTCTTGAGACCCTTTTCGCCTCTCATTTCATAGGCTGAAGAAATGGTGATAGCGAGAGTTTTCAACTCGGAAGGATCACTTGATATTTCATGATCTGGTCCGGCCAAAGTTTTACTTAAGGTAAAATGCTTTTCTATAATGGAAGCTCCAAGTCCCACTGCAATTCCTGCGGCTAAGGTTCCATCCGTATGATCGGAAAAGCCAATTGGGAAATCTGTGTTGTCAAGAAAGTATGTAATATTTCTGAGATTAGCTTTGTTTGGTGGTGTCGGATACATGGAAACACAATGCAATAGGGCAAGATTGGTAAAGTTTTTTTCGGAGAAGAAATCCAAA
>JAIXRB010000151.1 GCA_027485405.1 Leptospiraceae bacterium
AACGAAATGTTTTTAAAAACACATTCTCCTTTTTCGCCTTGGGTTTTAGTCCCAGCCAATGACAAATACTACGCAAGACTTCAAGTTTTAGAGTCTTGCATTGACATTTGGGAAAAACAGCTAAAACGGTAAATTTTAGATGTACTAAGGTTCTTCTGGTTTAGGATAGAGCTTTTGTTTGATGGTATACTGTTGTTTTCCCATCTCTGTTTCCAAGAGAATCTCAGCAAAGAACCCCAGTTCTAAGGCACGAAACCTAGATCTAAAGAAAGACTTGTTGATATCAAAAATCTCCGCCCGGCAATCCTCGGGCAATCGATTCAATTTGGAAATAGAAACACTATGATAAATAAACTCCCGGCTTTCGGGAGGAATTGTCTTAGGAGCTAATACGAGTGGCTCTTCGAAGCAAAGCTTTCCTTCTTTGCTAAGAATCCGAAAAGTGACTCTCCATTGTTTGATCGGAAGAGTGATTGGTTCTTTGGTTTTGTTTTCAAAAAACCAAAAATAGCCTTGGTAGTCCAAATCCTTTTCTCGCGATAGAGAAAAGTAACTGGGAATTCCATTGATCAATTGTTTTGCGCTTTGAGAATTGTCAGACAAACCAGGATTCAGGGCGCGAAACACCATATAAAAAACAAAGATAAGCAAAAACACATCGATGATGATGATCATCTGACGCCAGTTTCTCTTCTTTGAGCCATTGTTCAAAGACTTTAGATATTCTTTGAACTCTTCTGGTGAACGAGAATGGTAGCCTTGGCCCATTTAAAGTTTTTCCTTGAGACTTTCTAAAATCTCCCAAGCAGTAGGGTAGGAATTCCCTTCTTTGGCAATCGAATCAAAGAGCGAAAGGGAGAAATGGACTGAATCTATCAGTGCATAGTCCTTTGCAAGAAATCGGGCAATGGTTCCCGCTAAAATGTCACCTGTTCCCATTACTGCAAGCTTAGAATTGGGTTTTTCCCAAACGTGGATGTCTCCATTCGGCTCGCAAAGAAAGCTCACATAACCTTTGTACAATACATTCGCATTCGTCGCTTGGCAAAACTCACGCGCCATATCTTTTGCTTGCATTAGAGTCGCGGGTTTTTTCCCAACTAATCTTTCAAACTCACCGGAATGGGGAGTCAATAGGACTTTGCTTTTAGAAAATCTATCCATGTATTTTGGATCCACAGCTCCAGCATCCAAAACCAACCATTTATCTTGGAATCTACTTTCGGTCCCCCAAGGAAAAAAATCCAAATTGCGGGTTCCCGGACCAATGACAATGACCTTCGCTTTGTCCACAAAACTGTCTGATTCTAAAAATTCCAAAGACTGCACCATCCGAGAGGGATCTTGCACTAAGCTAAAGTTTCGCGTTTCTTCACTGGGCGAGTAGATTTTTGAAATCCCACCCCCAAAGCCTTGAAAGGCGGATTGAGCGAGCACAATGGCCCCATTGAATCCACTTTCTCCCCCAATGAAAACAGCAGAGCCTGCGGTGTATTTATGGCCTGTTTCTTTTCGTTCTGACTCTAGCTTTATCTTTGTAAGGGGCAAGGGCTCCCAAATCTTGGATTTCGGCAATTCTGAAAAAAGATCCAAAGAAAAGCCTAGCGGAGTAAAGACCTTTTGGATGAATCTGCCATCCAAAGCGAAACCTAAATTTTCCCATTTCCTTGTTCCCAGTTCATGGATTCGATCGGGCTTAAAAAAAATGGCATTCCCCTTACTAAATCCAGAGGGTAGATCGATTGAGAGTCGGTATTGGAAAATCTCAGTTCGGTTGAGTTCTGTTACAAGCTGAGCTAGCTCTTTTTTCAATTCGCCCGAAGTTCCTGTTCCCAGCAACGCATCTACACAAATAACGGAATGCTTCTTTGGGATCTCTAGTGTCGAGGTCCCCAATGAAATTCGCATAAAATCAGCAAACGAATGTAAGGGGACTCCTGCTTCCTTTGCTAAATTTCGATAGAAGACGGAGGCTTTCTTTTTGGATTCTTTTTCTTCCCAAATTCGAACGTTGAATCCCGCTTGGTGCAGGAGATAGCCCAATCCGTATCCATCTCCCCCATTTCCACCCGGACCGCAAAAAATCCAAATGGAAGAGCCTAAAGACCAGAGCTCTGCGTTTGCGAGAAACAGGGATTGGCAGGCCATGCCCATAAGAACTTCTTCGGGAATGCCTTGTTTTTGCCAGGCATTCTCGTCCATAAGTTTGGTTTCGTGCTGATCAAACAGCCGATTTGAAATCAAATCCATTTATAGATTTCCAAAGATCCTTTGCGAATGCGAATGCTAAAGATATTGTCCTCAGAATCTGTATAGGTCTCCCGCCATTGTCCTCGGGGAGGAGTGAAGGGGAGTCGCTTGTTGTTGATATGGTTTCCTTCTGCATCGTGGACTTGCAGTCGTATTGAGTTGCCTTGGTCTTCGGTTTCCCAAATGTAAAATTCATGATTTCCCCTAACAGAAAAAAGAATCTCGGAAGGGTCTTGGATTTCCTTTTTCAAAATTCCGTTTTCACCCAAAAAGCTGTACCGGTAGATCCTTCTGAATTTAAATCGTTTGTCTTTTTTAGAATAGTAGCTAAACGAAGCTAAGACGTAATCGCCTTCAGGATGAGGAAGGATTTTGTCTAAGGTAATATCTAGCTCTTTGATTTCATTTCCGTTGAATACCGACAAAGCAGATTCTTTGATGTTTCCTTTCAATTCGCCTTCTTCAAAATAAGTTAACCTCATTTCTTCGGCAATTCGGTGGTAAACAAACAATCGATCTCCGTCTCCTGGAATCAAAGCTTCCATATAACGAAAAGGTTCTGAGTTTCTGCCTGAGGCACCTAATACTGATTTTACAACACCTTTTTGTGAAATTTGAACAAGAAAGCTAGGTAGTACAGGGCTTCCTGCTGTGCTAAAGGTTCCACTGTAGGTCTTGTAAAGATTTTCATCCAAAGCTTTGGCTTCTGGGCTTTTGGGAGA
>JAIXRB010000192.1 GCA_027485405.1 Leptospiraceae bacterium
GAACCGATAACTGATAGGTTCCGATTCTTCTTCTAATTTCAGATTTTAAATGATAATCGGGATAGCCTTCTTGGATTTTAACCAAGTATCGATAAGCAAGCTCACGCTCTCGGCTTGATTCAGCTTCTCTATAAATTAGGTGGTAAATGGCAGGCAATACGTCCTTTCCCAAAGTCAATTTCTCAGATTCGATTGCCAGCTTTTCCAAAGTCTTTGATCTTACTTTGGGATCTAAGGTCAGATAAAGAACCATTGCCTTTGCAAAAAGATCTTCTTTCGATTTGGCTCTTTCTTTTAGATTTTCGAGAATAGCTTCAGATTCTTTTTTCTTTCCTTTGTTTACCAGAGCGTCCCATTTTCTTTGTGCCACCAAACCAGAATAAATGGGATAAAGCGGATCTCTTTCAAAGAACATTTCTATTGAGTCCAAAGCTAGAAAATATCCATCAATGCTTTGCTTCTCAAAAGTCCTTGCATAATCAAATTGTTCTACGATATCAGCTCTCTTCGGAATAGAGCCGCCTTCAGGAATAAAGTAAACATTGATAGCGTTAGAAAGAGACGCTGAGAATAGGATGGAACCACCATTAAAATCGGAATATCTGATATCAAAAACAGAGCTTTCTCCCGTAGTGAGCCTTCGTTCCGATTTGGATTCCAGAGTTTTCATGATCAACAAACTGTTGTCTCGGTCGTCCAATTTCCCGTTTCCATTGGTGTCCTTTGGAATAGAGGCAAAGTATAGATATCGGTTTTTGCTGTCTACGCTAGGTGAAAGATCGATTGAGGTATTTGTTGTAATTCTTTCAATCTTCTTTGTGGCAAAATCCAGGCTATAGATTTCCCCTAAATCAGAATCCATGTAGGAGACAAAGTAAACAGTCTTTCCATCTGCAGAAAGTGAAGGCTGAAAGGCTCCTTTTTCAGTCCAAAGCTGGAGTGACCCCTTTCGAAAAGGATCCATTTGGACTAGATTCGGAACACCTGGTGTCAGTTTTTCGGAAACAAAGAAAATGCTTTTTCCATCTGGCGACCAAATTGGATCAGTATCCAAAACTCTTTCTTGCTTGTTCGGATTGTTTCCATCAGGGTTGGTTAAGTTTACAAAATCCCGCGAAATAAAACGGTTTCCCTTTAGTAGTTCCTTAGTCCATTCTTCTGGATCAATCTCAAGTAGCACCAAATCTCCGTTTGGATCAAATTCCCTTGATTCAAAGACCAAGAACCTTCCATCTGGTGAAATGGCTGGCTTGGTTTCCATAGAAGGATGATTAGTGACTGGTACAACCAAAGAGCTTTGGGTATCTCTAAACCAAATATCAAAATTGCCGTTTTGGTCAGTGGCAAAAAAGAGATAGCGCCCATCCTTAGTTACTGAATTGTAAAGATTGTTTCCACGAAGAACTGTTAAAGGAAATGGTTTGTTTTGGTCTGGACCAAAGTAATTTCTAGAAATAGAGCCGTAGTCAAAAGTGATTGGCTTAATTTTGACCGATTTTTGAAATAAAGTGCACTGTCCAAAAACAAGACAGAATAGAATGAGTGTTTGCCATCTCATGGCATGCGTTCCCATTTTCCAGATTTGTTTTCAAAGAATTCGCCTTTATTTACGTTTTTCAAATAAGAGTCTTGGAGGTTTTGCTTGAGTTTCACAATTTCTTCCTCGGTTCCTCCTTTTTTTCTTTCTAAATCGATTTGCTTTTCAATGAGGATCTTTCGAGACTCATTGGTCAGTTGAATGACATCCAGAACTCTCTTGGATTTTTCAGGTATTTGATAATCGGCATAGTGCGGTAAGGATTTGGATTCAGGGTTTAACTTTAGAATTGCCCCAGGGGTTTCCCCTATCATCCCATGGAACTTGAATTTTCTAACTTCTGGGTTTAAGTAAATCAATCTTTGGTAATGTCCATATTCCAAAGAATCTTTGGAGTCCAAACCTTCAGATTCCTTTGCCATGGATTGGCTACCGTTGGAAGAAGATTGGATCGAAGACAATAGCCATCCATCTTTTTCTAGTTCTCTGTCTTCACCAACCATTTGTTTTTCTGCGGCTGTCTGGGCATTTGTAATTGTGATTGGCGGGACTTTAACATTGATCAAAGCCTTACATTGGATGAATAGAATAAGATTTAAAAAAATGATGGTATGTTTCATTGGTAATTCTCTATCTCCGATTGCGCACGCTTTAAGAAACTAGCTAAAGGCATTCTCTGTTGGGAAATTTTATTGTCTTCTAAGTTTACGATTAAGGAAAGCAAAGATCTTCTAAAGAATACATCTGCATAAACCAATCCTTTGGAAAGCGAGACTTCAATTTTATTAACAGAGTAGCTGTCGGTTATTCGATCCATTAGGAAGTTTTGGGGAGAGATTACGTTCAAGGCACTTTTTCCAAAATCACTTCCGATTTGAAAAATGGAAAAGAATAGATCCAAGTTTGCCACCGGGTCACGAAAATCGCGAACTTCTATGTTCAGATCTGCTTTCAATTTACCGTCATCTATCTTGTCCCTGATTTTAGGAGCCATCAACTGCTTCAAATCAATATCCCTGATCTGCACGTTGCCTCTAAATTCCATGGTTTCGGGGTTTCCACTTCCTAAATTAAAAAGCATGTCTTCGCCTAAAATGATCCCATCTAGAGTATACGCTCGCAAGGCGTCGATAGAGGCAAAGTTTTCTTTGTACTCAATGCGTGCTGAAAGTGCCGGGCTGTCTTTTTGTTTTTTCAAAAACTCAAAAGGCAGATTGGCTATGTTTGGATGAGTTCCCACGACTTCCATAATTTTAAAATTAGGTGGCAACGATCTTCCTTTGTTTTTTATATAAGGAGTTTTGTCGGCAGTGATCAAACTCTTTTCTTTGTTCCAAATCAGCTGGTGGTGGATCGGAATATCAGCTTGGATTTTGTCTACAAGCATCAGTTTGCAACTGTCACCAGGACAATCACCCGATTTTGTAGAAATTGTGGAGTCCTTAGATGTAAGGTTACCGAAAATGTCATAATCCTTAATATTCAAAGCCAATTCGAACAGACCTTGGAAAGAAGCTCCTTTTAACAGGTATTGCAGTTTAGCAGATTGAAGTTTTAGACTTAC
>JAIXRB010000027.1 GCA_027485405.1 Leptospiraceae bacterium
ATGCAAAGAATCCTTCCCTTCACTGAAGAACACAACCAATTCCGAGAAATGACACGAAAGTTCTTTGAAACTGAAGTAAAGCCACACCACGAACAATGGGAAAAAGACAAAATCGTCCCCAAATCTCTCTGGAAAAAAGCAGGTGAAAACGGACTTCTCTGCCCTGATGTTCCTGCCGAATACGGTGGAGCTGGTGCCGATTTTCTCTACAATATCATCATCATAGAAGAGTCTTCTCGAGTTGGTAATAGCGGATTCTTTATTTCTCTTCATAACGATGTCATTGCTCCATACATCACTGCCTATGCTTCCGAAGAGCAAAAGAAACGATGGTTACCAAAGTGTATCTCTGGGGACTCGATTCTAGCTATCGGAATGACTGAACCAGGTGCGGGTTCCGATCTAAAATCTCTTCGAACCAGTGCCGTAGATATGGGTGACCATTACTTGGTAAATGGTCAAAAAACTTTTATTTCCAATGGGCAATCCGCTGATCTCATCATAACTGCAGTTAAACATGACTCTGGGGCAATTTCTCTACTTATGATCGAAGAAGGCATGAAAGGTTTTGAAAGAGGTCGCAATTTGGATAAAATTGGACTGAAAGCCCAAGACACAAGTGAGCTATTTTTCAATGATGTCAAAGTCCCAAAGTCAAACCTGATTGGTAAACAAGGCCAGGGGTTTCGCTACTTAATGCAAAAACTAGCACAAGAAAGACTAGTTTTAGCAGTTGCCGCGGTAGAAGCCACTCAATTGGTTCACAACATCACACTCCAGTACATTAAAGAACGAAAGGCCTTTGGCCAAAAAATCGGGTCTTTCCAAAACACTAAATTCAAAATGGCAGAAATGGCAACTGAACTAGAGATGTGTCGAGTGTTCTGTGACCAAGTTATCATTGAAATTATGAAAGGTGAGAACACTACCGTCCAAGCCTCTATGGCAAAATGGTATGCTACAGAAATGCAAAAAAGACATACCGACGAATGCCTACAATTCTTTGGTGGATATGGTTACATGATGGAGTATCCAATTGCAAGAGCCTATCTAGATGCGCGCATCCAAACAATCTATGCTGGAACCACGGAAATCATGAAAGAAATCATTGGGCGAAGTTTAGGACTTTAAATCAATCTTGGGAATGTTTGGTGATAACTGAAAGAATTTGATTACTGGTAACAGGTTTTAGAAGAAAATCATCCATTCCCATTTTCATAGCCAAGGATTTGTCCTCTTCGTTTGCATTTGCAGACAAGGCGACAATGATTGGCTCCTTTTTCAAATACGGTCCAAATTTACGAATTCTTCGAGTGGCTTCAATGCCATCAATGACTGGCATTTGTATATCCATAAAAACAAAATCATAATTATTCAAATAACATAGCATAATAGCTTCCCTTCCTGATTTTGCAATATCATGGGTGATATTCATTTGCTTTAACAATTTTGAAATCACTTTGATATTCATATCGTTGTCATCCACACAAAGGGTTTTAAATGAGCTTTCAATGACTACTTTTGTTTTCTTTCTTTCTTTTGGTTCAAGTGTAACATTCCCTGGTTTTGATTTCTTCAACTGAATTTGAAAATAAAATTGAGAGCCTATCCCCACTTGGCTTTCGACCCAAACCATTCCCTGCATCAATTGAACCAATCGCTCTACAATGGATAACCCAAGGCCTGTGCCTCCAAATTTTCTTGTGACAGATGTGTCCGCCTGTTGAAAAGGAGTAAACAAAAGCGCCAATGCCTCTTTAGGGATTCCGACCCCTGAATCTTTCACACAAAACTCTAAAACTATATCTGTTTCCAATTCTGAAACTTTTTTCCCATTGACTTGGATACTTCCTCTAGCAGGTGTAAATTTAATTGCATTTCCGATGAGATTGATAAAAATCTGCTTAATCCGAACGGGATCTCCAAAGAATGCTGTAGGCATCTGAGGTTCAAAGTGGATTTGCCAATCTATTTCTTTTTCTTGGAACCTAAGCTTGAAGATAGTGTATACTTCTGATAGAGCCTTATTCAAGCTAAATGGAACGCTTTCCAAGTCCATTCGATTAGCTTCAATTTTTGAAAAGTCCAGAATATCGTTTATAATGGTTAAGAGAGAGTCTCCACTGATTATAATGGAATCAACAAAGTCCACTTGATCATCATCCAAGCTTGTATTTTTCAAAAGGCGAGCCATACCAATCACACCGTTCATTGGAGTTCTTATTTCGTGACTGATGTTTGCGAGAAAGTTTCTTTTTGCCGCATTGGAAGCTTCTGCTTCTTTTTGAGAAGCTTCCGCTTTCTTAAGTAACCGCTCATTCTTTATAGAAAGGTCTCGAATGATAAAAAACAAACCAATATTAGAAATTGGAAATAAAAGTCCAACTGAAATCATTTCGCTATAGCTAATCTTTGAAAAACTATTATCTAAAATATTAACATACGGTAGCAACTGACAGTAAATAAGAAAATTCATACCTAAGAAATACATAGAGCTCAAAACGACTGCGAAAATTCCCTGATGAGTTTTTGTATTCATTGAACAAATGATTGTCGTGTAAAAAAACAGCAATACGCCTGGAGACCGAATTGAACCAGTCAAATAGCAGAAAAGAGCGATTATTGAGACATCTAACGTTGTTGGAAAAAGAGAAATCAAGCCTTGCTCATCTAAAATCTTAGATTCGCTTAAAAAATACCAAATTATGGAAAAAAATAAAAAAAGAAGAATTATAAACAGAACTGTCGTGGATGTCCAAGTAACGCTCATCCAAGTAGCAAAAAGGGTCAGAACAACTCGAAAAAGATTGACTGCCGAGTAACTTTGTTTAAACAATGGCGAACTCATATATGGTTTTCGTCGAGTCTATATTTTTCGCTTTGCTCGAATCATGCGATTGATGTAAACTTGGAGATCTCTTTTTCCTTTTGGTCCAATGGCTGTGAATTGAACTCCGTATATCCCAGATTCTTTGCTTTTGTTGCCAATTTGCTTAATTTGACCTCTAGCCAAAAAATCTGAAAGCTCGCCAGGGAGAGCAACTAGGACTTCGATGGATTGGTTCATGTCCCAGGCATCAAAGTGGTGGGGGGCAATGATCCCGATTCCTCCTAGGCTTATATCTTTTGCCTTTAAAACATCAATTAAGGTCGAACCCATCAAATGAACCTCGACTGGTTCAGCCAAATCAGGCTCAACACGAGTGTATTTCCTTTTTTCTGACCTAGGTTGGATCATTCCCTTATAAGAAACACTGTTCCCATGAAAAGTAAACCAAGATTTCAAGATTTTGTTGCATAGCCTCCGATAATCTGTAGTATGAAGGGCATGCGTAGAGTCGTACTAGTTTTCGCGCTCTTCCTTTCCATTCACTCTGTTTTAGAAGCCAAAGTGACCTGCACCGGGGATGCTTGTGCAATCCTACCGACCAACATTTTGACACAAATCAACAATGTTGACCAAGTTCTCCAAGTTCAGTATACGGACAAAGTTCTGCAGTCGATGACCGAAGCCGCGATCATCACAAATATCAATAGCTCTCTCATGGGTACCGGTATCGTAAACCGATTCCAGGTCGGAACGGGTCTTACCCTAGCAGGTCAAAAGAAAGCAGATATAGACATTCTTTACGGTGACTTAAATTTTCGAAAACTTCCGAACGTAGGAGCGGCTATTTCTCCAAATTTTGTGGTAGCTGTCAACTTAGGATGGTTACTGGGCAATGGGCCTTCGGATACGGAACCAGATTTAAAGTCTTTTATGCATCGTTTCAACCTGTATTTACATGGGTTTTCTTTCAATTTTGGAGATGGTGATGTTCAGCGAATCATTGAGCAACAACTAAGTAACACAAAGTTAGCTGGGGATATTACCAACGGCGGTTTTACATTGCGCTACCATCTTGTAGAAAACTATTCTGATGGTTACGGATTCTTCGAATTTGCAGGAGTTTCACTAGGTCTTGGTTTGCATTACCAAAAGCAAGCTATCAACCTAACTTATAGTGACTCTTCAACGCAGGCAATCACTTTGGGTCCAGCAAAAGGTACTTGGGGCGGAGAATCTACCTTTAACTACAATAGCACAATCACAAGTGTGCCTTTAGACTTACGAACGGGTGTTCGAATGTTTTACTTTCTGACCTTTTTTGCGGGGGCTGGAACTTCTCTGAATTTTGGAACCACGGATCTTGTCATCCAAAGGTCAGGACCTTTGACAATTTCACTGGATTCAGGAGCCATTTCCACCAGCATCCCTGCGAACTTGCAAGCCTTGATTCCTTCTAACCTTCTAAACCAAAGCAGAACAGGTACCTTAGGCTTGGATGTTTCTGGCAAGGCACTCGCGCCAAATTCTTTAGGGTTCCTAGTTGCTGGATTTGAATTCAACGCTTTGATCACGAAAATCACTCTTGAGGCAATGGTTTCCCAACAAGTGCAATCAGTTATGGCAGGATTTAAAATCGCTTTCTAGACCTCCCTGGCATTCTTTTTGCAATCTAGCTTACATACCAGGAAATTCGCTTCCTTTTTAGGCATTGCCCTTCCCTTTGTCTAAATTTTGCGCATTTTGCGGTAAGGATAAGCGCGAAAATGAATCCCATGACTCTCCCGGAAACGAAAAAGCCTGTTTTGCATGTCTCTTGTGTCCCAAGAAAGGACACAACTTTACTCAAAATTTCCTTTTCCAGAGATGAGCTGGGAATTCTCTATCGGGTCACTGCTGTTCTTTTTGTGATGGGTTGGGACATTTTAGAGGCTGTGGCTGAAACTTCGAGCGAAGGTCATGTCCAGGATCTTTTCGTGATCCGAAGTTGGGACGGAAGTGAAATGACTGAGATTATATTAACTAAAATTCGAAGAGATCTCTTTTCTTTGTTTTACGAGTCTGTATCGGTAGAATTTTACTTAGAACAAAACGGCAAAGCAGATGTTTTGAACCGCAAGATCGGGGATCCAGAAGCAAGCTTGAAACTTTACAATCCCATTTCTTCCGATTTTTCAGTTATGGATCTTCGCTTAAAAGATACCCCCGGATTGCTTTTCCAAGTAACAGAATGCTTGTTTAATTTAGGCATTGATATAATCAGCTTTACAGCTAATAGCCATGAGGGTAGAGTAAGAGATAGCTTTCTTTTGCGTGCCTCCAACTCTGGAGATAAGTTAGATGAGAAGCTCACCTTTCCAGTTTTGAGAACTAGATTGGAGTATTTTCTATAGGGCTTTCTTGTTTTATCTTTTGCAATCTATAGACAAACAAATAGATTAAGACTGTTGATACAATAAAGCTGAAAAGAACTCCGTCTTTAAAGTAGATCATCGCAAAGAGCAATGGAGAAATTCCTCGAGCCAACGAACTAAAGCTTCTAAACAATCCTAGACTACTGCCCTGTTCTTCGGAAGAACTGATGACCGAAGCAAAACTACTAAGCCCAGGATTCACCAAAGCCGATCCTGCCGCTAACAAAAGTAGACTAAAATACAAAGAACTGGGTGTTCGTATCAAAATCAAACTTAAGAAACCTAAAATAAGAGCATATCCGCCCAAAAGGGCAATTTTCTTTTCACTTATTTTCCCAGAAAGCCTTCGAACCAACCCACCCTGAATTAAAATGATCACAAGGCCGATGTATAAAAAAGTGAATCCAATTTCCTTTGGTGAATAGGCGAACTCTCCCGCCAAAAAGAAATTAAGGGTAAACTCAAAACCGGAAAAAGCGATGCTGAAGACCAAATTGAGTAAACAGAGTTCTTTCAAAACTTTGCCTTTCGTTGAGAAAAAGCCTAAGATGGGATGCTTTCCTTTTTTGAACTGCAAAGGCTTCAAAGCCGGTTCAGGATTCTTCGGCAGGAAAAAATAAACCATAGCTAGATTCAAAAGAGAGAAAATCAGAGAGAAAAGTGCCGCCATAGGGAAGATAACCAGAACTCCCTGTTCCGTTAAAAAATCCAAGATTGGGATAGAAGCAGTTACACCACCCAATACAGGACCCAACACAAATCCGAGCCCAATCCCTGCCCCGATCATGCCCATACCCTTTGCTCTATCTTGCAAGGAAGTATGGTCTGACATTGCCGCTTGAGCTACCGATATGTTTCCTCCCATAATGCCCGTAAGCATTCTAGACAGGACAAATATCCAAAAATGGGAAGAGAAAAACCAAACTAAATAGCCTATAACAGACCCAAATGTGGTTATCAAAAGGATAGACCTGCGACCCCGGCTATCAGAAAGTTTTCCCCAAATGGGACTAAACACAAATTGCAGAAGAGAATACAATGATCCCAAAATGCCACCTAAGAGAATAAAGCTGTATTCGGATTCTTTTCCGTCTCCAAGAAATAATGAGAATTGGAAAAGCAGATCAAAAACAGGATCACTTCCTTTTGCCATAAAGTATTGAATTGTTTTTGGAAATAATGGAAATTGAAGGGAAAATCCCATCATATCTACAAAAGCTATCGAGAACAAGGCGAGAGGAATTCTAGATTTTGGCATTTAAAAAAAAAGCCACAGACGAATCCTGTGGCTTCGGTTTCTGAAGAGTATTGGATCTTAAACTTGTTTGTTTTTTACTTTTTCAATCAAACCCTTCAATTCATTGAGAGCTTGTTGAACTTTTTCCTTTACTTGCGGAGGAAGTGCAGTGTCGATCTGAGCGAGAATGCTTTCGTAATTCGCTTGCAATTTTGAAACGATTTCGCCGTAGTTCGCGTTTGTTTTGTTGATCGCTTCGTTTGCTTCAGAAACAGTTTTGTTTAAAAGTTCTCTGATTTTTTGAGAAGCTTCTGATTGGTCTAGCTCTCCTTTGCTTTTCAATTCGACATAGAGTTTTTCCAAATCTACAACCGAAGTTTTTAGTTTTTCCTCGCCAGCTCTGAAGAGAGCAATACCGGCGTTAACTACGTCCATTACTAATTTTTCCATACAACATTCCTTTCCGGCAGAAACCGGATTACTTAAATCTTTTGATACTGTGCTTACCTTCCTGTGGATGACAATTAAAAATTAAAGGCAGTGATTTAGCCTAAGTGACATAAGATTATTATGAATGAATTATGAAGTGTAGAAATGGAAGAAGCGAAAGTTAGCTATTTTCTATTAATCTTTTGATTTGGTCTCTAATCCGAGCCGCTGTTTCATAGTCTTCTGACTTGAGAGCGTTTGCAAGAGTGTCTTCGAGAATTTGCAAATTTGATTTAGGCAAGGCTTGGATCTTTTTTTCTCCAGCTATGCTCTCCCCAGGGATTTCATCTTCAGACATAGCAATTCCAGCTTCCTCTAAGACAGATTTCGCAATGAAAATGGGAGCATTCGCTCGAAGAGCTAAGGCTATAGAGTCTGACGGCCTTGCATCCAAAGTTATGATTTCTTCGTCTCGTCTCAGCTGAACCTTTGCATAGAAAGTGTTGTCCACAATTTCTTCTATGACAATCTTGATCACCGAAGCTCCTAATGCAGTTATTAAATACAGCATAAGGTCATGTGTCATAGGTCTTGGAGGCTTTGTTCCATCTATCACTGTTGTGATTGAATGCGTTTCTAAAGGACCAATGAAAATGGGAACAACCTTTTCATCCACAGAATCTTTTGGCTTCAAAAACACAGCAAAACCGACATTAGTAAGGCTTATATCGGATATTTTGACTTCTAAGAATTCCATTTTTGGTTCACCAAACTTTTATGGGCCCAGAAGGACTCGAACCTTCGACCCGCAGATTATGAGTCTGCCGCTCTAACCGACTGAGCTATAGGCCCTCCATTCCAGTTTCAAGGCAGAAAAGCGAGAGACAAGCACAAAACCTTCAAGGTTCCTTACTTTGAAATTGAAAAAAACCTCCTGTTTTCCAAAAATCTTCAGAAGTGGATCCTTCTTTTTTTCGAGCAAGCCAGATCCAATAGTTAAATCTAGGTTCTGCCCAAAACCAAACAGAAAGCATCAGGGAGTTGTTGTTTCTTACTTGCTCGGCAGAGTAGATTTTAATCTTTCTTCCTTCTTTTTGAATCTCAACAGAAGTTGGGTTGGTTTCTTTCCAAAAGCCTGCGTCTTTCCAGGGTCCTTCTGTATCCAGCCCTAGTTCCCTTGGGAATCTTCGTATAACTAAAAAGAATTGATCATTTTTTGCAGGAAAGACTTTTAAGGAACTCTCCGCTTGTCTTTGAAATCCCTTTAAAATCACATTTTCAGGAAACTGTAAACTGAGACCTTCCCAAACATAGGGCTCATCCTTTTTTAAAACCTCTTCCGCAAGCAAGGGATAGGACAATGAAAGAAAGATTAAAAAGACTATTGCCATAGATCAGGTTCGGTTTCAGAGTATGGAGAATGCGTTCTCTGCCAATACAAAAGAGAAATGGTTTTGCAGGAATTTACGTACATTTCCCCTACTGCTACCAAAAATGCGACTATTGCGATTTTTACTCGGAAGGGATAGGACCTGGAGCTTCCGAATGGGAAAAGCAATTGCTTTCACATTACCAAACAGAATACAAAGAAAGATCTAACGGAGATTTTACTCCAATTATAGATTCAATTTTCATTGGTGGAGGGACACCCTCTAAGGCAAGCCCGGAGACATGGAACCAATTGATTCAGTTTTTTAAATCTGAAGCAAATGTCTCTTCTGATTGCGAAATTTCAATCGAAATGAATCCGGAAGATGTGACAATCCAGTATTTGGAAGCCTTATTTGAATCAGGTTTTAACAGAGTCAATGTGGGAGTTCAATCCAAGAATCCGAAAACTCTCCAATACTTAGGAAGACACTATGACCAAAAAAAATACGATTCACTGCTACCCACCTTAAAGAAAAGCCC
Source organism: Leptospiraceae bacterium (assembly GCA_027485405.1). GTDB lineage: Bacteria > Spirochaetota > Leptospiria > Leptospirales > Leptospiraceae > Leptospira_A. Next base: position 8,819 of record JAIXRB010000027.1, read on the forward strand.
GATTTTCAAAACGGGAATCGATTTGATATATGGAGTCCCTGGACAATCTGAAACCGAGTTTTGGGAGGATTTAAATGAGTTTTCTGAGGCTGGAATCTCTCATATTAGTATGTATTCTCTCACTATGGAACCTGGAACTGCCTACTCTCGCCAAACAAAAAGTAATTTAAAGTCCAAACCAAACGAAGATTTACAAGCTGAGATTCTTTTGAAAATTCCTTCCATTTTGCGGAAACAAGGATACGAATGGTACGAAGTCTCAAATTTTGCAAAGCCAGGTAGTTTTTCGAATCACAATCTAAAATACTGGACCTATGAACCTTATTTGGGGATCGGCCCAGGTGCCCACGGTTTCTGGAATGGTTTTCGGTATTCAAATCCTAGAAACACACAAAAGTATTTGAAGAATGGTTTTGCACAGGCTTTGGAAGCTTCTGAACAATCAACAGAAGTTGCTCTTACATTATTTCGCTTATTCCAACCTTTTCAACCTTTGGGCTTTTTTGAAGGCGGAAAGGTGTCTCCCTCTTCTTTGGTCTCAGTTTTTGAAAAATGGCAGAGAAACGGAAATGCCGACTTCGATGGCAGTGTTTTCCAATGGAAGGATTCCGCCGTACTCAGCTTAAATGACTTTATTTTTGAGATTGCTTCCCTCTCTGGATAATTTTTGAAAAACGATTGATCGGGAAAGGCTCCAGAAAATACTGTCTCTATCCCAAGGGCCTGTAGCTCAGTTGGTTAGAGCACACGCTTGATAAGCGTGGGGTCATGTGTTCAAGTCACATCAGGCCCAGATTTCATGTGGACTTGGGGCGTTAGCTCAGCTGGGAGAGCATCTGATTTGCATTCAGAAGGTCATCGGTTCGATCCCGATACGCTCCAAATTACTTATGTCTCTAATCAATCGCATCCAATTGCGAATTTTTTGTTTTCTTCCCCACCTATTTCAATTTTTTCTTGCCATTCTGTTCAGAGCAGAGTATGAGATAAGAACAATGTCGGTCAGAGATATCTTAAAAGACAAGCAAGGCAGTGTCCTTTCCATCGAGGAAGATCAGTCCGTTCTCGAAGCGGCAAAGCTCATGGGAAAGTCCAAAGTAGGATCGGTGATCGTAACCTTCCAAGGAAAACTAGCGGGTATCTTTACTGAACGAGATTTGCTTCGTCTGGTTGCGGAAAAGTACGAAAGCCTCCCAAGTATCAAACTGAAAGACGTCATGACAACTCAGCTTACGGTTGCGGGACCAGAAGAAGACATCAACGACATTTTAACAACAATGATTAGCAAGCGCTTTCGTCATATGCCTGTTATGGAAGGTGATAAAATTATCGGACTCATAAGCATTGGCGATGCAGTCAAAACCAAACTGGAAAAAACCCAAGCAGAGATGCATATACTCAGAGAGTATATGTACGGTCCTCACTAATCCTTTTCCTTCGCATCACCTCTTTTAAAATTCTTTCCAACTGCACCACATCTGCTTGGTTGTACTGAACTAGTTTTTCCAATGCTCCGGAATCGTTTTGGAGCGTGTATGCCTCCCAGAGCTTCGGCGCAAAGCTACCATCTATGCCCTGTAAATCTGCATCTCTGGGCAACAGAAGGATTTCTTCTGATTTTTTTAAACCACCTTTGATGCCCATGCCGTGCAAAACATTCATTAGGTCAAGATGTGGGTTCGGAAAGACAAGATGAAATTCTTTTTCAAGAAAGGGAATATCGAATCTTTTACCATTGTAAGTCACAAGAATCAGTTCAGAATTCCAATCATCAAAAAGAAACTCTAAGTCTCTACCTCTGATCGCAGTTTTCAGGTTTCCTGATCGATAAAGAGTAACAACCGTTGCAAAACTATTTCGATTCAAACCATTTGTTTCAATGTCCAAGAAAACAAACTGGTCGGGTATCAATTCAAAAAGTCTCCAAAGCTCTGTGCTCGGTAGCTTCGTTGTAAAATACTGCCAAGCCTTTGCTTCAAAATTTTCCTGGGCTTCTTGGATTGCCTGTAGAATCGGAAACTTGGAAGGAAAAGAGGGTTCTATGAATTGAGCGGATTTAAGATAATCAGAAAGTTTTTCCCAGTCGGAGATTCCTTGTTTGTAGAGCCCCAACTCTCTCTTCGGAGAAATTCCTGTAAACATTTGAAGGCATTGTTCGAGAAGCTTCATTTCATTTTCATCCAGGCTTCTATACCTTTTGCAAATCGCTCTGGCGTTTCTCCAAAACCGATCCGAAGATACCCTTCTGTTTCAAATGTTTTGCCAGGGAGTAAAAAAACCCCAGTTTCCTTCCAAAGCCGATCTGAATACTCTTCTGACAAAATCCCCTTTTCTAGGGCAATCCAACCCACTAACCCAGCTTTAGGTGGAACAAAGCTTCGCAGGAAAGGAATCTTTTGCCAATTCTGGGAAAATAGATCTAAGTTTTCTTTTACTTCTCTAAGAGAATTCTTTTGGAATCTGTCTTTATTCTTTAAAACTTGGAGAGCCACAAACTCAGAGAGTGGTGAAACTGTATGTGTGATGTAGTCTTTTTGAGCTCGAACTTTGGACAAAAAATCTTTATCACCGACTAGCCAACCAATTCGCAATCCAGGCATACCAAAGCATTTAGTAAAGGAACCAGTCCCAAAGACATTATTTTTTGAAATTACGCCGGTATTGGTCATTCCAGTTTGATTTGAAAAATCTAGAAAACGGTAGTGTTCATCAAATAGAAAAAACTCAGAGGATGATTCCACAAAACTCATCAATTTTGCCCATTCAGTTTCGGAAAAACTAAGCCCGGTTGGGTTATGAGGATGATTGATGATTCCCAAATCAAAATCTAAATCAAACCAATCATCAGCAAACAAAGAAGAGTTTTCTGAAATATGGATTGGGCAGAGCTCGGCTCCTAATGACATCGGGATTTCATACAATGCCTGGAAGGCCGGAGCATAATAGGCGACTTTTTTGCCAGGTTGGATTAGTTCTGAAAAGAAAAGAAAAAGAGCTTCGCTTGTTCCAGTTGTAACTAAAACACTTTCAGAGGTAAGCCCAGGATACAGGTTTGCAATTTCTTCCCGTAAATCCTCTCTTCCAGAATTGGGGGAATCTTGCAAGGAAAGACCCAAAAAATCAGTCATCGAAAAGCCTGTTATTTGAACAACATCGTCCAAAGAGTAGGGATGAAAGCCAGATTCCCCAGCATTGCAAAAACTGGTGTTTCGATACCTTTCCAGTCGATCTTCTATGAAAAATTCTCTAAACCGCATTTTTCTTTTCTCTTGCCACTTGGGTAACTAGGTTAGAATCGAACCTACGATGAAACCAGAAGATTTGATCCTTGCTTGGACGAAACCCCCTTTTTCTGAATCAGTTCAAAAGGAAGCGGAAGCCGCTCTTTCCGCTTTTCGAAATGGAGAAACCAACGCTCTCACCGATGCTTTTTCTCTCCCTTTAGAATTTGGGACTGGGGGCATTCGAGGAAAAATGGGCAGTGGAGTTGGTCGCATGAACGAGTTCACAGTGGGACGGGCGGCTCTAGGTTTTGCACGCCATTTAGCCCAAAAGAAAAAAGCTAAAATCGTTATCGCCTACGATTCTCGTCATAGATCCAAAGAGTTTGCAGAAGTTACGGCTGGAATCTTTGCAGGACTCGGCATCTCAGTTAAAATTTTCCCAAAGGTGACCCCTACCCCGCTTCTGTCCTATGCTATTCGATACTACAAAGCTCAAGGAGGGGTGGTCATAACCGCTTCGCATAACCCATCCGAATACAATGGCTTCAAGGCCTATCTTGCCGATGGCGGACAACTTGTTCCTCCAGATGATAAGGAAATCATCCAAAAGATCGAAGCCATCTCTGACTGGACAGAAATCAAACTCCTCCCCACGACTTCGCCCATTTACAAAGACAAAGTAAGTACTGTTAAAAAACATTGTTTCCGGTCTTACCTTAAGGATTTGAAAAATGCGAAGATCCAGTCCAAGGCAAAGAAATCTGATAGAAAAAAGTTAAAAATTGTTTATTCGCCTCTGCATGGCACTGGCGCCGAATTCATGAAAGAAACTCTTCGTAAGTTTGGTTACAAGAATCTTTTCCTGGTGAAAGAACAAGCAGAACCAAACGGAGATTTTCCCACTGTTAAATTTCCGAATCCTGAAGAAAAAGACGCCCTTGTTCTTTGTGAAAAATACGCAAAAAAGCACAGGGCTCAGTTGTTTATTGCTACTGATCCAGATGCAGATAGATTGGGTGTTGGCATTCGAAAAGCAGACGGTGAATATGAGTATTTGAATGGAAACCAAATTGGATCCATTATGGCGGCTTTCCTTGCCGAAAAGGTTTCTAAGCAATCCACTAAAACCAAACACCATATTATAAAAACAATTGTAACTACCGACTTACAAGAATCAATTGCCAAAAAGAATGGAATTGAGATAAAGAATGTTCTAACTGGTTTTAAATACATTGCCGAAGAAATGAAAACTCTGGATTATAAAAAAGGAGAACGATTTTTATTCGGAGGCGAAGAGTCCTATGGTTACCTTCCCGTTCAATTTGTTCGAGACAAGGACTCCCTTGCCAGTGCCCTCCTTTTCACAGAAATTTTAGCGGAGAAAAAAGACATTCTAGACTATTTAACACAAATCTATATGAACTATGGTTTGTACCGAGAAAGTCTCATTTCTCTAACGCTGGAAGGGTCTCTTGGGCAGGCAAAAATAAAAGACTCTATCGAGAAGCTACGAAACTCTAATCTAATTGGAAGTAAAATTGGAAAAAGAACAATCGAAGGGATTTTAGATTTTGGGACCCAAACGGCCAAGGGAACTGGACTGCCTTCCGATTTTGACGGTTTGCCAACTTCCAATGTGATCCAAGTTTTACTCTCTGGAAATGGGAAACTGACAATCCGCCCTTCGGGAACTGAACCAAAAGTAAAAATCTATTCTTCGTTCTGTAGCTTAGAACCCCCCGCTAAAAAATCTGACATTCCAAGACTTTGGAATGATTTAGGCGAAGAATTGAGCTTGGCAGAAAATGAATTCGCAAAACTAGCAGGACTAAAATGAAAAAGGATCTCAAATCCAAATTCGATTCCGTAAAAGAACTTACCGAAAAGTACATTCTCCCCACTTACAATCGCTATCCTGTATCTTTTCATTATGGAGTTGGCGATTTGCTCTTTGACCAGGACAACCGCGAGTACATTGATTTTCAATCTGGAATTGCTGTGACTAATTTGGGTCACGGAGAAGCGGATGTCATTGAAGCAGTTCGCGAACAGGCCGATCGATTGTTTCACTCTTCCAATCTTTACTATTCAGAAGAGCAAGCAAAGCTAGCTGAAGTAATCATTCAGAACAGTTTCCCTGGAAAAGTTTTCCTTTGCAACTCTGGTACTGAGGCGAATGAAGCCGCCTTTAAACTGATGCGTCGGTTCGGTTTACAAAAGAACTTAGTTAAGCCAGTTATATTTGCGCTCCAAAACAGCTTCCACGGAAGAACCGTTAGCTCTATGAGCATGACTGGAAATTCGAGCATCAAAGAAGGTTTTGGCGAATTGATTCCTGATGTGCATCATATTATACCAAATGATGAAGACTCATTGATCTCTGCTTTTGATAAACACGGTGAGAATGTAGCGGGCATTATCATGGAACCTATCATTGGCGAAGGTGGAATTATTCCCTTGAGCCAAGGATTCGTAAACTTAGCAAGAAAACTAACAAAAGAGACTAATTCACTTTTGATTTTTGATGAAATCCAAACTGGAATGGGAAGGACTGGCAAGCTCTTCTGTTTTGAACATTTTGGATTTTCCCCTGATGCTATGACCCTTGCCAAAGCTCTAGGATCAGGCTTCCCAATTGGTGCCTTGGTTGTCGATGAAGCTTATACTTCCGTTCTGGGCAAAGGTATGCATGGAAGCACATTTGGTGGTAACCATCTGGCTTGTGCCGCGGCATATGAAACGTTTCGAGTGATTCTTTCTCGAAATCTATTAGAAAACGTCGAAACTGTTTCTTCACAAATGTTCCAAAGACTGGAGCAACTTCAATCTACCTACCCTGTCATCAAAGA
>JAIXRB010000173.1 GCA_027485405.1 Leptospiraceae bacterium
CGTCGGAATGAAAGACGTTGCGCGAGAGGGCACACTATTCCCCACACGCGTGGGGTTGAACCGTCGGAATGAAAGACGTTGCGCGAGAGGGCACACTATTCCCCACACGCGTGGGGTTGAACCGGGAACATACACAGCTCCAAAAAGGAGATCAAGCTATTCCCCACACGCGTGGGGTTGAACCGGGTAATTTATGACACCCATGGAGCTTACAGCACTATTCCCCATATGCGTGGGGTTGAACCGTACTGGATGTCGCATACCAGAACGAATTCTGGACTATTCCCCACACGCGTGGGGTTGAACCGACGCCTTTTTTATGTCTGATTACAAACTCGCCCTATTCCCCACACGCGTGGGGTTGAACCGGATTTTTGGCTCATTGTGTGTGGTCGCCATGGCCTATTCCCCACACGCGTGGGGTTGAACCGACAGCCTGTTTTTGATTTCTTGACCGGAACGCCTATTCCCCACACGCGTGGGGTTGAACCGAATTAGTGGCGGAACTATTTAGCGAGGATTTACTATTCCCCACACGCGTGGGGTTGAACCGAAAAATGCTCATCCGTTACGGCTAGAAAAATTCTATTCCCCACACGCGTGGGGTTGAACCGAAGATACTGGTCACGAAATCATGGTTCTCTTCCTATTCCCCACACGCGTGGGGTTGAACCGGTCAGTCTTCCGCCTACAGTGATGTATTCGCCCTATTCCCCACACGCGTGGGGTTGAACCGGTGTTGTGGGTTCTCATTGACGTACCTCGCCACTATTCCCCACACGCGTGGGGTTGAACCGGAAAACGAATGTTGTGGCGGAGTTTTACACTTCTATTCCCCACACGCGTGGGGTTGAACCGAAATCGATCTGTGTCTGGAGTGATCTTTTCCACTTCATCTTCCATAACGAACCAAAGCCCTTCCTTCCGCGAATTCCCAAACGTACCGTTTCCTATATTCTGACAGAAATCTTGACAAAATTTGCTCTTTTTTTGACGATATTTTTGGCATGAAATACAAAGAAACACATAGATTCATTTCGTTCGAGAAAAGATGGACTTTGAGTGACGATGCCTGGTTTAAATTGGGCCAAAGCAAATCTCTAATAAAAGCGATTTCAAGTACTCCTTTAATGCCTAAATACAGAAAGAAAATTTATGCAATTAACTTGATTAAGGGAGCTTTGGCGACGACTGCTATTGAAGGTAATACTCTGTCAGAAGATGAGATTCGATTGGTTCAAGAGGGGAAGTCGCTTCCAATCTCAAAGCACTACATGGAATTAGAAGTTAAAAATGTTTTAGATGCTTTAAACTTATTGAGAGATAGAATAGTAGAACTCAATAGGACTCAACTAATTGATTCTGATTTGATTAAAGAGTTTCATCATTTGATAGGCAAAGATCTTGGTGTTAATTTCCAAGCAATCCCTGGCCAGTTCCGCAAAAGCAATGTTACTGTTGGAAATGTATACAAAGCCCCAGAATCTAATGATATAGACTATTTGATAAAACAATTTTGCGATTGGAGTCGCAATGAGTTCCACTACGAAAAAGGACAGAATTTTTCAACTGCAATTATTCAAGCGATCGTATCTCATGTATATATTGCCTGGATACATCCATTTGGCGATGGAAATGGTCGAACGGCTCGTTTATTGGAATTTTATTTACTATTGAGGGCAGGAGTACCAGACATTGCCTCTCACATTCTATCAAATTTTTACAATTCAACTAGAAATGAGTATTATAGACAGCTAGCAGAAACCTCTTTAAATGGGGGAAATTTAACAAACTTCATAAACTATGCTTTGCAAGGTTTCAAAGATGGCTTGCAAGAAGTATTTAACATAGTAAACCAAAACCAATTGGATTTGGCATGGAAAAACTATGTAAATGAATTTTTCCATTCAGATAAAGGAATTACTGGTCCCGCCACGAGACGACAGCATTCATTGGTTCTCTCTATGAATTTAGATAGAGAATTTGCATTTGAAGAACTCTTCGAAGCCAATGAATTAATTCGAATTCAGTACACAGGAAGATCTAAACGCACTCTTTCCAGAGACGTTGAATTCCTTATTGAATCAAACTTGGTTGTTAAAACCAAAAATGATAAATTCAAAGCAAACTCAGAGCTTTTAACTGGATCGCTTCCCGGCTCTTTAAAAGGAAAAGATTTAGTATAGCTTCCATTCGAACTGAAGAGAATTTAATATCGGAAAAACCCGCTGGCAGGAGTTTTCCGATATTCATCACTCTCAATAATCAGAAAGAGGATTTTGCAGAGTGCGATGGATGTTTTCAAAGAAGTCGAAGAAGATTGATTGTTTGCTTAAGAACAAAAGGAGAAAAGATCATGAGTGAAGCAACAGAATACATAAGAAAGTACATAAAGTGGGTTGAGAGCGACGGCGATGAAGAACCGCCCCACTCCTACCCAAAATTAACGCAGATGCTAGACCAAGCCATTTTCCGATTGCCTTCTTGCATTCTCCGAATTAGAATTCATATTGAGAGGTATCAACGTGGTTTTATCAAAAAAAGACATCGAATCGCTAAGCCTAATTGATCGCTTAGAGCTAATCTCTGAATTGTGGGAAACTATCGATCATGATAAGTTGGACAATTCCTTATCTGAAGAAGTAAAATCACTTCTAGATGAAAGACTTCAAGAGAGCCAGGAAACTTTCAGGGGAATCGAATGGCAGGACTTAAAAGCAAAATTGGATAGCTCTAGATAACAAATTGAACATCATTTTTCTTCCATCAGCAGTTCATGATGTTGAGGAAATAAGTAAATATTATTTAAGAATCGAATCACGATTACATACGCGATTTGTTGACAGTCTA
>JAIXRB010000023.1 GCA_027485405.1 Leptospiraceae bacterium
AGGTGGAATGCCAAGCTCAGGTGGAATGCCAAGCTCAGGTGGAATGCCAAGCTCAGGTGGAATGCCAAGCTCAGGTGGAATGTTGCCGCCTCCTGGTTCGGCTGGAGCTGATTTCTTACAGCCTGCGGTTTATCAATTCTTAAAGGAAACAGGTCCCCATCCTAGTTATACGAAGCCGCCATCAGCAAACGACCAAATTCAAAATTACCAGGAAGCACTCCAAGCCCTAAACCAAGGAATGGTGACAGGCACTCCAGGGGTTCCCGGTACGCCTTTTGTTCCACCACAAGGCTCTGGAATCTTGGGTCCATTTTATCTTCCCAATCCTGCCGAACTCCAATCAAATATACAAAAATTAGGTGATAGTGTCTCGCAAATTGCCGACGGGATGAGTTCCGCGGCGGGAAAGATGAGAAACATTGCGGATATTCCACTCTCTGCGGATGCTTTCTTTTCGGGCGACTGGAAAAAATACCGAGACCTTCCCCTAGCAGATAGGAGATCAGGAAAAGATAGAAGGCAGAGCCCCGGAAATGCACCTGGTGACAAAAAAGACAGAAGATCAGGGCAAGACCGAAGGAAGAAAAACCTTTTCCAAGAAAGAGAAAACTACTTAAAAGAAAAAGCACTAGAGAAACTCAAAGAGGAAGCTGAAGAAGTACAAACTGCACCTCCACCTCCTTCTTTAAACGACATTCTTTCTCCCTACCTACCACCAACTCCTAGTAAAATGGACCTTCCTTCGGGAATGGACTTGCGATCCGACGAACTCAGGCAAGCTTTTTCTGATGCAACTGAAGTTCCATTAACTAAAGCCAATCTACCTGAACCGGCAACTTTTTCGAAAGAAGAGAAAAACGATGAAGAATGGTTAGAGGAAGATCCTGACTGGCAGAAGAAAACAGAAGATAGTTTAAAACGAGAGATAGAATTACCAGAGCCGATTCCACCAATCGAAGCTCAGATTTCCAAAGCTCTACTTCCCGAGCCAAAAATTCCAGAAGGTGACCAACCGGACTTACCTCCAAAGATCTCGCTCCCAGAGCCCTTTGACCCTTCCAAAGTAAAAGACGAAACAGTCATTGAAACAGAAGATCCAATCCAGGTTGAACTGGTTGCGAAGCCAGAAGAAGACCTGATTATAGGTTTGCCTGCACCCACAGATACCACGAAAGATGAACTAGCCAAGGAAGAAGAAGATGAGGTAATCGTTGAGGGCAACCTAGATGAAATAGAGGATGAAAAAGATTTAGAAGATAAAATAGAAGAAGAGCCAGAAAAAGTCATTCATGGGGTTTTGGAATTAAAGCCTCCAGAAGCCGATGATGCCCCTTTCTTGACTTTGACCTATGATTTTGGAAAAATCCCTCATGCCTTTCGCTTGTCTAAGAATTACTCGATAATGGAATACTCCTATTACAAGTATAAACCGATGCTTCTCAAAGCCCAAGAGTTTGCCCGCAGAAAGATGCTAAAAAACGCACTAAACTATTATAGAGTTATTAAATCACAAAATATACCACCTGAATTACGTAAAATGATCAATCGGAATATCCGAGACATTACCGAATTTATGGAGAAATTTCTTATGGCTAAAGGGAGCTAACAGATGAATATACTCGACTATATGAATAACATTTCTACCCAGATATACTCTCGGGGAGAGGTTATTTTCAAAGAAGGGGAACAACCCGATGGAAACATGTATTTCATTTTTCAAGGTTTGTTTGCAGTGACTAAGAAAAATCCAGATGGTATGGTAGAAATCATCAAAGAATTGGGACCGGGTGATTTCTTTGGAGAACTTGCCCTCTTGTCAAAGAAACCCAGATCTATGTCAGTCTCAGTCATTTCATCTAAAGCTAGGTGCGGAGTTCTGCGTGAAGAAGTTCTGACAAAGTTGTCCAATGTGCACTCTGAATTTATGTTTATTATGTTAAAAAGTTCAGTTCAAATGCTTCACCGAGCAGAGGCTAGACTAGCCCATATTGATTCTGAAATAGAGTCGTTGAAGAAGGTTTTAGATGGCAAATGATTTTTTAAAACAATTTATTCCCTATATCAAAGCGACCTCCTTTAATATTGGAGAAAACATATTTGAAGAAGGTATGCCTTCCGATGGCTTTTTGTATTTTATTCTAAATGGAAACGTGACGGTTTCAAAAAGAACTCCTCTGGGAGATGATGAAGTGATACGGTGGTTAGGCCCTGGGGAGTTTTTTGGAGAACTGGCTCTGATCCAAGCCTTCCCGAGGTCGGCAACGGTGACAGCGGTATCCGAAACTGTAAAACTAGGCAAAATCGACAAAGATACCTTCAACAAAATTGCCAAGGCTAGCCCTCAGTTCATTTCCCATTTGCTAAAGTCTGTGATCTTTCGTTTGGCAGAAGTAGAAGCCAAGATCACAAGCAAGAAAGAAGCCTATATGGATTTGATGGGGGAGATGGAAGAGAAAGGCATCGATCCTGAGGACAACCCTGAAATGGAAGAAAAGGATCCCGATGTCGAAAACCCTGAGATCGTAGCAAAAACCAAGGATGGCTTGAAGGAAGAACCACGGTTGAGCCCAGAAGACATCGAAGCTTTACAGAAAATGGGGAATTTCGGAGCCGAGTAGATCGAAAACAATTGGACAGCCTATGAGTCTAAAATTTAGAATTATTCTAAGGAGATTCATCTATGCCGCAAGTTACTTCACAAGCGCCCGATTTTAAAGCCACAGCTGTGGTTGGGGATGCTTTCAAAGAAATTAAATTATCCGACTACAAAGGAAAATGGGTTGTACTTTTTTTCTACCCACTTGACTTCACTTTTGTCTGCCCAACTGAGATCATTGAATACGATACAAAACTCGACGAATTTAAAAAATTAGGCGCGGAAGTATTGGGAGTGTCCATCGACAGCGAATTCTCTCACCTAGCTTGGAAAAAAACACCCAAGAAAGAAGGTGGAATCGGCGAAATCAAGTATCCTTTGATCGCTGATAAAACCAAAGAAATTGCAAAGTCTTTTGGAGTTCTAGTTGAGTCCGGACCAGATGCTGGTGTAGCTCTTCGAGGTACTTTCCTTATCGATCCAAAAGGTGTCATTCGACAAGCAACTGTAAATGATCTTCCAGTGGGAAGAAACATTGATGAAGCTCTTCGTTTGATCCGAGCTTTCCAATTTGTAGAAAAGCATGGCGAAGTTTGTCCTGCAAACTGGGACGAAGGAAAGAAAACAATGAAGGCAGATCCTACTGGCTCAAAAGAATACTTTTCTGCAGTAAACAAATAGATTTTTGAAACACAAGGAAGATAGATTCACATGACTGCCTCCGCTTTAGAAACACCTAGCTACTACCAGGCGGATCAATTCCCTAAAGGATTGACTCGCAAAGTCGTGGAATCTATCTCCCATATCAAAAACGAACCTACTTGGCTCACCGAATTTAGATTAAAGGCTTTTGCGGTTTACGAAGAGAAGCCCATGCCCACTTGGGGGTTTATCCCCAACTTTCATATTGATTTAGAAAACTATGTGCACTATGTCGGCACAAACCAGAAGAAGAAAAAATCCTGGGACGAAGTAGATCCAGAGATTTTACGAAGCTTTGAAAAACTTGGAATCCCAGAGCACGAAAGAAAGTATCTCGCTGGCATTGAGACCATGAACGATTCCGAGACTATCTACGCCAATGTCAAAAAAGAACTCACAGATCTCGGGATCATCTTTTGCGATATAGACACTGCTATTAAAGAATATCCAGAGATCGTTCGAAAGTATTTGGGCACAGTCGTCACCATTGGCGATAACAAATTCAGTGCCCTCAATTCATGTGTGTTTAGCGGTGGTTCTTTTGCCTATATTCCGAAGGGAATCAAAACACCTATGCCACTCCAGGCTTATTTCAAAGTGACTGCCGCATCCTCAGGGCAATACGAAAGAACTCTACTCATAGCAGACGAAGACTCTCATTTGGAATACAGTGAGGGCTGTACTTCTGTGCAAGACAAAGGAACGAACTTTCACACAGCAGTCGTCGAGTTAGTGGCAATGGATCGGGCGAAGATCTATTACACTACCATCCAAAACTGGAAAAAGAATATGTACAATTGGACAGTGAAACGAGGGATCTGCCACAACAGCGCTCATATCACTTGGACAGATTGCAATATTGGAGCCAATACCATCAAATACCCGGGCATCATTCTTCAAGGAGACCATTCCACAGGAGATGTGCTTTCCCTTGCTTTTGCAGGCCAAAACCAAGTGCAGGACACGGGTGCTCGTATCATTCACGTGGGCAAAAGCACCAGATCCAATATCTTAGCAAAAGGTGTGGCACTCGATGGTGGTATCAACTCCTACCGTGGTTTGGTGAAATTTGAACCATCTAGCAAAGACTCGTATAGCCATATCAAATGCGATGGGCTTATGATGGACAATCGATCCGAAACCCATGCCTATCCTTACAACGATGTTTCGGGGGAAAGGGGAAGCTTAAATTATGAAGCGACAGTTTCCAAGATCGATGAAGACCAGCTCTTTTATTTGCAATGCCGGGGCTTAAGTGAAGACGATGCAAAGCTACTTATCATCAACGGTTTTTGCGAAGGCGTCACCAAACATTTGGATGTTGAGTATTCTGTTGAAATGACCAAACTCATTAGAATGATTTTGGAAGATGGAAAGGCGATCGAGGAAAAAGTGGCTTAATTGCCGCTTTTTTTTCCCAAACCCAATCCTAAAACAAACCCAGCCGCAATCAAAAGCCCTAAAGTCTCTCTTACTTCTTCGACATCGATATTCCAATAAGGAATGAGTGTAAAAAAGTAAGCCGAAAAGCCCAAATAGAATAAAACCAAGAAAGCCGTAACGGCTTTGGGAATCAAACGAAACCATCGAACCAAGGCCAAAATGCTCACAGCTAAATAGATGGGAAACCAGAGGTAAGGATCTGGATCGTTCAGTTGCAGATAGGCAAAGAGCAGAAAGACAGGGATGGTAATGGCGATAAAAACTTTCATCTTCTCTGACAGACTAGGAAAGTTTTGGGTTATTGCCGCTCTTTTTCTTCGAATCCGCTTGCCGAAAGTCTAAAATTCGAAATCCTTTCCTTATGCTCTTACGATCCAAAACACTTTTTGTCCTCTCCCTAGTTACTTTTTCTACCTTGCACCTCCAATGTGAAGAAATCGGAAGGCGAGCTCTTAAGACATTTAGTAAGAAATACGAAACCGATTCCAAGGTTTGGTCTGCAAAGCCCCTGTTTTTGGGAGCCGATGCCAAGAGAACACAAATCTCCATTTCCCTTCGGGAAGTGACTCAAATCAAAGAGCCAACAGATATTCAATTTTTCCCAGGTGACACGAGCTTTTTGTTCTTATTGGAAAAGTCTGGAAACCTTATCCTCTTTGATCGAGAATTCAAAAAACAAAGAACCAT
>JAIXRB010000059.1 GCA_027485405.1 Leptospiraceae bacterium
AAAAGTCTTTTATGGCTTTGGTTGCTTCCATCTATACTGCGTATATCAAAGAAGACTGTGCTCTTTTAGAAATCAACCCCCTCATTCTCACCAAACAAAACGAAATCATTGCGGGCGACTGCAAGATGGACTTGGATGAAAACGCTCTCGAAAGACACAAAGACAACGAAGCCTTCCGAGATATTTCCGAAGAAGACCCTTTCGAAGTCAAAGCCAAAGAATACAACCTAAACTAGGTTAAACTGGATGGAAACATTGGTTGCATGGTCAACGGTGCCGGACTTGCCATGGCAACTATGGATATCGTTAAGCTTGCTGGTGCTGAGCCTGCTAACTTTTTGGATGTTGGGGGTGGAGCCAATCCAGTGACCGTAGAAAACGGATTCAGACTCATCCTTTCCGATCCAAACGTAAAAGGAATTTTCGTAAACGTATTCGGTGGAATCGTACGTTGCGACCGAGTGGCAACTGGTATCATTGAGGCGGCAAAGAAAGTCAACATAGCTGTTCCAGTCGTGGTTCGCTTGAAAGGAACCAACGCCGAAGAAGGAAAAAAGATTCTAAACGAATCTGGATTGAACATAGCCGGGGTGGAAGGACTCCGAGATGCGGCAGACAAAATTGTCTCCCTCATTAAAAAATAAGGAAAGGAAGCCAACATGTCAGTACTAGTTGATGCCAACACAAAAGTCGTAGTCCAGGGAATCACTGGAAAAGAAGGAAGCTTCCACGCTACTCAAATGCTCGAATACGGGACAAAAGTAGTAGCAGGGGTTACTCCAGGTAAGGGTGGACAAACATGGACTTCCGAAACCGGAAAGACAGTTCCCGTTCGAAATACAATCAAAGATGCTATGAAGCAAGATGGGGCAAATGCCGCTATCATCTTTGTTCCACCTCCATTTGCGGCTGATGCCATTCTGGAAGGAATCTTCGCAGAAATCCCTTTAGTGGTCTGTATCACAGAAGGCATTCCAACCTTGGACATGCTCAAAGTTTACAGTGTGCTTAGAAATTCTAAGACAAAGCTCGTGGGACCAAACTGCCCGGGGGTGATCAATCCTTTGCATAAGGTAAAAATGGGAATCATGCCAGGTTTTATCCATGTGCCAGGCAATATTGGAATCGTTTCTCGTTCTGGAACTCTCACCTACGAATCCGTAGCTTCTCTTTCAGGAGCCGGACTCGGTCAATCCACTTGTATCGGAATCGGTGGTGACCCTGTTCCTGGTATGAACCACGTAGAAGCGGTGACTCTCTTAAACGAAGACCCTGACACAGTTGGAATCGTAATGATCGGTGAGATCGGAGGAACTTCAGAAGAAGAAGCCGCCGCCTATATCAAAGCTCATGTCAAAAAACCAGTAGTGGGTTTCATTGCAGGTCAGACGGCACCTCCTGGCAAACGAATGGGGCATGCGGGAGCAATCATCAGCGGCGGAATGGGAACTGCGACTTCAAAAATCAGTGCCATGAAAGATGCTGGTGTGCATATTTGCGCACATATTGGTGAAGTCGGTGAGAAAATGAAAGCCGCCTTGGGCAAATAAGTCGAATGATCCAAACTGGAAGGACAATCCTAGTTTTAGGTTCATTCCTTGGGCTAGCTTTGTCTTTCCAAATCTTCGCTGTCGAATCAAAGACAGCGTTTTCTCTCACACTAAAAGATGCGGTCAAATACGCACTTGAAAACAACCGAGATGTGCTAAAAGCACGCTTGGACTTAGTCAAAGCCGATACAGACCTAATGAAGTTCGAAGGAAAGTACACATATCGTGCCTTAGCTGGGGCAGATATCCAACAAAATCGACTTCCGTTTAATCAAAACAATATTTTTACAGGAACAAGAACCCAAACAAACAACTACACTGCGGGAATAGAAAAACTCTTCATAACAGGAACTTACTTTAAGGTAGACGTAAAATCTACGCGTTTTGACTCCAATGCATTTGAAAACCAATTCCGAACTCCTGCTGGATTTGGAGCCTTAGGAATCCCTCCACTTTACACTGATACGCTCTCTGCTACATTAGCTCAGGATTTGATCAAAAACTCTTTTGGTTCCCAAGAGCGAAACAACGAAAAGATCATAAAAAACATCACCGACAACAAAAAAGACATCGCGGAAGAACAAATCTCGCAACAGGTGATAAACGCTCTTGTGGATTACTGGAATTATTCTGTTCGAGAGTCAGCTTATGACACCTTCGAACAATTGTTAAAAAACACCAAGACCGTAAGAGACCTAACTATTCGCAAACAAGGTCTGGGGCTTTCTGAGTCTTTTGAAACAAATCAATGGAATGCCCTGCTCGCTCAAGTCGAAGGTCAAATGGCACAAGCAAACGCGGAAAGAGACGAAGCAAGGAGAAAACTGATTCGATCACTGAACTTACCGGAAGATACCCTCCTAGACAAATCAGCGCCGCTCTCTGAAACTCTTCCATCTAATTTAAATTATGAAACCGATATCAAATACGCCTTTGAAAACAGGGCCGATTTCAAAAACCTGAGTCGCAAAAAAGAAAATGCGGAACTCAGCCTAAGCAATGCCAAAAACAACACTCTTCCGTCCCTCAAAGTAGCTGGAACGTACGGATACCAAGCCCAGAACTTGGAAGGACATGGAGGGAATTACACAGATTCTAGAGTGGGCATCACTTCTCTGTCGTTTCCAGTGATGCAAGGATCTGTTGATATGGTTTACCCCATATCGGACAAGGGTGCCATTGCCGGTGTCCGAGATGCCGAAATCCAAAAAAGACAGGTCTCATTAGAAGAGCAAGATCTCACGAAATCAGTTGCCGATGAAGTAAAGACCAGAATAGATGTATTAAAGTCCAGTCATTTGATCCTAGAAAATGCTAAAAAAACAGAAGATGAGTCTAAGAAGTACTATGCTGGGGTCTTACGAAGTTTCCAACAAGGGCGGTTCAATGCCCTTACTGTTAAAAATGCGTTGGATACCCTCGTTCAAGACCAGTTATCATTGTTAAAGGCAAGGGTTGATTTTAATATCAATTTACATAGATATTATGTGGCAAAGAACTCACTCTTCAATGAATACGGAATTGAGAAATCCAAGCTTTATCCGGACGAAGCTCTTTCCAGATAGGAGAATCTTCCGTTGATCAAATCACGAGTTTTTGCTTTATTTCTGTTCATTTTTCTTTTTGCTTCTGTTCTTGCGTATTTTTTAATCGACTTCAGAGAAAGAGAAGACATCGCCTACGATTTGTATGAGGAAAAGAAATACTCTAAGGTTTTAAAACTCTATATAGATGAAGAGCCAGAATCGGAAGCAGAACTTCTAACCTTATCTCTCAGTATCTCAGGTTTAGAAAAGCAACTCAACAATCCCAAAACAAAGAAAGAAACCGAATCGGTTTTATCCTCTTTCAAGAAAATCCAGATTGTGGATTGGCAAAACTCTAACAACAGCACCTATTTTCACTTAGAAGATCCTTACTTTCCTCTGCTAAAAAAACACAGCCTAGCCTACAAAAGAGCATTAGGTGGAAAGATCCTGGCCATGGAAAAAGCAATCCCTTCTGTAAAGGCGAATTACTATCTATTGCTTTTGCTCGTTGAAGACCCCCGTGGGAACGAATCTCAATTTGGTGATGCCTTCGCAAATCTGTTATCAAAATCCTTGCAACCAATCGGGGAGATTGAAAGAGAATTTCTTTTACAAGACTTGGAGTACCTATCCTCCGTTCCAAAAAACGTTTTTTATGAAAATTCCTTTCGCATATTTGGAACTAGCATTAACCTACGTTCTGGGCCAGGAAAAGAAAATCCAGAAATCTCCCAAGGAAACACTGGTGACCAAGCCTTTTGTTTTGCTTCAGATCTGCGAGAGGAAACAATCAACGGAATCTCTGGTGTTTGGCGACAGTGTTATTTTTCCGATCAAGGGAAAAGCGCTTGGGTTTTTTCAGGATTTCTAAAGAAGGATGAACCAAGTCTAGATAGAATTCAATCACTCAACACAAGATTCAAAGAGATTGAAAATGAAATCAAAATTGATTTTGAAGGCTGGTCTGGAGACCGCATTCCCATTACCTTTCATGGCAAATACATTCCCAGAAAACGCAAAGTGGTATCGGGAGAAGCTGGATTCCCGCTGTACTCTTCTAGAAACGGAAAGTATGAAAGAATCTGTAAGAAGTTCAGTGGAGAAAAAAACTATTTCGAATTCTCATTTTTTCCTACTGCTTCCAAGGAACCAATTCCGCTTTTTGAGATTGATTTGGTGTACGCTGGGTCAAGCCACCCAGCCTATAGTATCTCTGCGGACAGTATGTCTGTTTTGGTAAACAAAAACAGAACTGTACTCGAAGAAGAATTAAAAAGAAGAGAGAATTTATCACTTCATATTGAATCAAGGGATGGGTCTAAACTAGTAGGAAGCCTTTGGAGGAGAAATACTGGTCTCTTGCAATCCTTAAAATCTTTCCCGCTAAATGAAACAATCTTGAGCAGTGGAAAGTATTCTTGGGAAATTTGCCTCCTACTGGCGCAACAACCAGATAAACATGAGTTAGACCTTTTTGAAATCAGAACAGGAGTTCACTAATAGAATATGGCAACTTACGATTACCAATGCAAAACCTGCGGAAACAAATTTGAACATGTTCAATCCACGAAATATGCTCCAATCACCCATTGCCTTTGCGGAAAAAATGGAGTCGTTGAAAGAATGATCACGGGCACCGCTGGTATCATTTTCAAAGGAACGGGCTTTTATGTTACAGATTACAAGAAAGACAGTCAAAAGCCTGCAAACACGGATGCACCAAAAACAGAGGCACCAGTGGCAACTGCAACAAGTTCACAAACCCCTACACCTGCGGCAACTGCGACAAGTTCTGGCGACTCAGCCAAGACTTAGGAACTCGTTTGGGTAAGCTCGCCATACTTGCTGGAGGTGGAGAGCTTCCTCATATTGGAATGAAAGAAGCAATCCTCGCGGGGGAGGATCCTTTATTTTTTTCCTTAATTGAATCTGATTTTTACCCAGGTGAATTTGCAAACAGGACTCTTCCTGTGCATGTAAGCCAAGTTGGTAAAATCTTGAAGCTTCTAAAAGAAAAAAAAATTACTGAGCTCCTGATGCTTGGAAAAGTCAAAAAAGAACTCTTGTTCCAAGACTTAAAATTTGATTTAAAAGCACTATCCATTCTAGCAAAGACAATCAATCGCAATGACTACCCTATTTTCTTGGCAGTAGCCGAAGAAATTGAAAAACTGGGTATCAAAGTTATTTCTCAGAAAAAATACCTAACATCTCTTTTGTTACCCGAAGGTAGGTATACCAATTCAAAGCTATCAAAACAATTAATAGATGATGTGCAATTCGGATTATCTTATGCAAAGAAAATTGCAGAATTAGATATTGGTCAGTTAGTTGTCGTTCATGACAAATCAGTCATTGCTGTGGAGGCTGTTGAAGGCACGGATGAAACCATTCAAAGAGCTGGAAGATATTTGAAAAAATCTAAGTCTGGTGTTGTTTGCAAAGCAGGGAAACGAATCCAAGATGAACGTTTTGATTTGCCAACAATCGGAGTGCATACTTTAAAAACCATGGTTGAAAACGATTGCAGAACTCTCTGTATCGAAGAAAATCAAACCATCGTAGTAAACCCTACCGAAGTAATTGCCTTTGCCAATAAAGCCAATATAAACATTATAGTTCTTGGAAACTCAGATCCAGTGAATGTCAATGCCAAACAGAAAAAAGTCAAGCATCACTAAAACAGAATCGATCACAGAAAATATTCTCCTCGTTACAGGTGAACATTCAGGTGATAATTTGGCTTCTGATCTCATTCAAGAATTAAAAAAACATAAACCGAAAACTAGCTTCTTTGGGGTCGGCGGTGAAAAATCCGAAGGTCAAGGCTTGGAGTCTTTGGAAGTCTTGGAGAATCTTTCCGTTGTAGGCTTCTCTGAAGCCTTAAAAAAGTATATGTTTCTTCGAAAGCTTTTTTATCGATTACTAGATGAATGCAACCTAAGGCAAGTACGACTAGCGATTCTCATAGATTATCCTGGATTCAATTTGCGATTGGCAAAAGAGTTAAAGAAACGCGGAATCAAAGTAGTATTCTATGTTTCTCCGCAAATTTGGGCATGGAAATTCAAAAGGATTTTTTTCATAAAAAAGCATGTAGATTTAATGCTTACCTTGTTTCGGTTTGAAGAAGAACTTTACTTAGAGTATGGAGTAAACGCAAAATACGTAGGCCACCCTTTGGTCAAAACGATACCTGAAAAACTGCTCACCGAACCAAAAATCAGAGAACTAATAGAGATCAAACGACAAGATACAGTGATAGGATTGTTACCTGGATCACGAAGACAAGAAATCAAGAAGTTAACAACAGACATTTTGAAGTCTGCTGAATTGCTATTCCTTCGATTTACAGAATTAGGCAAACCTATTGTTTTTTTACTTCCAAACATAAATAAAAAAATGGAGACCTATATTCAAAAGCAATTGGAAGTCCTTTCAAAGAAGCATCCTCAAATGCGAATTCATTATATATTTGATGCTTCTCTCTCTGTAATGCAAGCTAGTGACTTACTTTTAATAGCTTCTGGAACTGCAACTTTGGAAGGATTGTATTTCAAAAAGCCGATGGTCATTCTTTATCGAGTGAGCTTGTTTACTTACTTTCTAGGAGCCATGCTTCTAAAAAGTAAGTATTTTGGTTTGGTGAACATTCTGTCCAAAGAAGAAGTATGTCTCGAATTGTTTCAAAATGACTGCAAACCGAGCCGAATTTTTAAAGAGGCAAAGCTGATTTTAGAGAATGAAGCTTTTCGCAAAAAGATAGAAGACAAACTCCGCATCACAAAACAAAGAGAATTAGAAATTCAAAACAGCTCAGAGCGTGCCAGTTTAGCTATTCTCGAGATTTTAAACTCATTGCCTGAAGAGTCGGATAACTCTCTCTTCCCAAGTTCCAATCCAAATCTTAGAACCTAGCTCCGAAAAGAGAAAGTAGGCAACGGGAAATTCTGTATCCCCAGGAAAAACTCTCATTCCCAAAGCATCAAATCTCAGTTCAAATTCTGTTTCTGACAATGTAGCCTTCTTTTCCTCAGGCATGATTCGAAAGGATTCATTCTTTGTTTCGATCCCTTCATCAGATTCCAGTCCATTGGATTTGATCCAAGTGCCTTTGATTTTTTCACTCAATTCAAATGAAATGGTTTCTTCCAAAGAGCCTTTTTTGGAGCAATGAGAAAACAAAATTAGACCAAAAACTAAGGTTTGATATATGATGGCTTTTTTAATCATTTGAAACTGCATTTTCCTTCTTCTTCAAAAATGGCAAAGTTGCCCCTTTGTAATCCCAGATTTCCATACAAACTAAGATTGAGTATCCCTTGTTTGCGTCCTCCATATCCTTTTAGATCCAGCTGGGCTCCTGTGAAAGATATGTTGCGAAAGTATTCGACTTCAAAGTAGCGATCTGAACTAAATTCTAAATTCACAATCGGATCAGAACCAGAATCAGGAAATCCCATTCTATACAAAAACTCGGGAGATTCTAGTCTTGCGTTGGTCCCTTTCCATTGATAATTGATTCTTGAATCTTTTGTGAGTGTATAGTAGTCACTGCCTTGGCTTGCAAATTTGTAATCCAAGTTGATTGTCTTTGGGTTTAAATTCATACCGCAGAGATTGAACCAGCTTCTTCCCCATTCATATCCATCTAACTCTATATTAAATTGAATACTTGGAAGTTTTCCAGCAAAGAAAGTTGCAAAGGTGATTCGATTTTTTTGGGAAACAGTCTCAAAAATTAAATTGCTTCTCCCGTCCTTAACTACCAAACTACCCTTCGCCGCTCCAAAATCGGAAGACTCAGGAAAAGACTTGGTTTCTTTTGCTAACAAATTTAACTCGAGATTTAATCCTTCTAATAGATATTTAAAAATCTTTTTCTGATAAAAGAACTCTTCTGGAATTATTTTTTCTTGCCTTTCTTTTATTTCTTCTTGAGTTTCTTTCTTCCAGTTTTCATACAAAGGAACCCACTCATTGCTAATCAGTTTTTCTAGGGTAACTTCCCCTTTGTTTTTAGAAATCAGAGGATAGTAAAAACTCCCATCTGTTTTTTTAAGACGGGTAAAATCAAAGGTTGAGTTTAATTGTGAAGAGAATTTTTTCCCAAAGATCAACCCAGAAAAAGAAGAACCAAGTTGGTTGTTTTCAATTTTGGTTTCCCAATGTCCTTGGTCCAAGGTAAACAAAGGAGATTGCCAATAGATATTTTCAAAAGTGAATCCGCCTTTTACTTTAAACCATTTAGATTTTTCACCAGTTTCTTGGATTTGTAATTCTCCTCGTGCTTTTCCACCAAACGGCAAATAGTCGCCTGTAGAGAGCTCCTGGAAATGCTTTGCTAAGAAACTTAGGTCTTCGGACTGAAAGCGAATGGATCTGGTTTGGAGCACTTCTTTGCCCGCCGTTCCTTCCTCAGTCCACTGCAAGGTAGAGGCATCAGACAGAAATTCCCTTTCTTCTTTTAATTCTTTAAAATAGAATTTTTCTTTGAAATTGATTCCAGCAAGCCAATGATTTGTTAGATTAGGAATTAATATATTCGCGTTCTTAAAATCAATTTCACCTTTCATAGAGCTAGGAAGATCCACTAGTTTTTCCCAGACAGCTTCGCCAGATGTAGTGGCTGACTGGATGCTTCCTCCCATCACGTAATTGGTTAGAAGACGAGTCTCTTCTGTTGAAAAATTTTTCCATCTCCATTGGAATCGAAATGAATCTTTAGATTTTTCTGGAATTTGACCAGAGCCCTCTATCCTTGTGGCATTTGGAATCCAAAAGATTCCATTTGAAAATTCAAAAACAATTTGTCCCTCTTTTCGCTTGATGGTGATTTCCCATCCGTCTTTCCATTCTAGGATAGTTTCTGATTCGCGAAAGAGTGTCACCTTAGCATCATGAAAGCGAAGTCTAGGGATTTTGGAATTTTGAAAATAGTCTAAGAGTTGATCTGAAACTTTATCGTTTGCATCTAGCACGAGCAATGGTTCATAGAAATCTACTTGCTCTATATAGGGAGAATCTCCCCAGTAAGAAGAAAGTCGAAACGTGACCTTTTTTACCTTTAAGAGATTTGCGTTGAAAGCAAAGTCCTCTTCTCTAGAAATCACAAGGTCTTCTAAAATGATCCCTTCGCGGAGCGAGAAATCCACGACACCAAGGTCAACGGCCTTTCCGATCTCTTTGTTGATTAAACTAGTGACCAGAGGTCGAATGGA
>JAIXRB010000095.1 GCA_027485405.1 Leptospiraceae bacterium
ATCGCCCCCGACTGTCTATCGAACTAAATACTCGTTTTGCCGAATAACCATTCATAAAAGCGCAAGGTCCGTAATCGATCGTTTCTCCAGCTATGCTCATATTGTCTGTGTTCATGACTCCATGAATGAATCCGACCCGCATCCAATGAGTTAGAAGAGAAACCTGGCGTCTCATTACAAATTCTAAAAAAGCCAGAGCAGGATTTTCCGACTGCAATACTTCGGGAGCATGGCGATTGGCAGTGTAAAGAAAAAGTGCCTCAAGCTCTTTTGCAGTCAATGTATGGTAGGCATATTCAAAAGTTCCCACACGAATATGGCTAGATGCAACGCGAGTTAAAACCGCACCGCCTTGAGGTTCTTCGCGGAGGACTGTTTCACCAGTGCCAACCACAGCCAAGCTGCGGGTAGTGGGGATTTTTAGACCAACCATTGCTTCACTAATAATATACTCCCGAACCATGGAGCTAATGGTTGCTCTTCCGTCCCCATTTCTAGAAAAGCGAGTTCTACCTGAACCCTTCCATTGAAAGTCAAAGCGTTCCCCATTGTTGTTTAGCAATTCCCCGAGGAGAATTGCTCTTCCATCACCTAAGACTGTGAAATGTCCAAATTGATGCCCCGCATAGGCTTGGGCAAATGGTTCGATCCCTCCTGGAAAATTAGAGCCTGAGAATGTAGCGGCAATGGCATCCAGGTTTTGAGTCCATTCGTCCAATCCAAACTGATTGGCAAGTTCTTGATTCCAAAACAAGACTTTTGGAGAAGAGACAGGTGTGGGTTTTGTGTGTGTAAAAAATGAATCTGGAAGCGAGGTATAGGTTTTTTCAACCTTCGGAAAAGTAGGGTGGGAAACAGAAAGCATATGTCTTAGACAGAAATTAAAAATCTATTGCTCTCTCAAAAATCCTTCGATGATGAAACTGCAATGGAGTGGAAAAAACGTTTCATCTTTATTTTTCTTTGTTTGAATAGCTCTTCCTTATTTGCAGTAAAAAACCTGGAACTCGAAGGAGGGGCACTGTATCCAGCTCGGTTCCAACTCAGTTATTGGAATTCCCCCAATTCAGCAAAAAACTGGGACATCAATCTAATCCCAACAGGACGCATCGAATACTTCTCAGATAAATCTCGAAACCTTTCCTATGGAATCTCCGCCGTACCCCTGTACTTTGAAAGAAGGGATGTTCTTCGACAGAATCTAGCTATTGGAGGCTCATATTTTTTGCAAGGAGAACCAACCAAGCTATACTATGGATTCCATACTTTAAGAGGGACTGTCAATTATCGGATGGTGGGCAACGAAAAAAGTTATCTTAGGTTAGGAGGAACTGCGATCGCTCGCTATGCAGAAATTGAAATGCTTGGGATCGGGCGAGGGGGACAAGAAGCATCTCTTGGGGTTTTTCCAGCAATCAATTGGGAACTACACCTTTCGCCTTCTAGCGGATCTTGGGGATTCTTGTGGAAAGGAGATGCATTGCCTGTTAGTTTAAGGACTGGATTCTATGATATGTTTATTGGAGCTCGTTGGGACTTTTCCCAGAATGCCATGGATATTGGCATTCGGGCAATTTGGGGAGGATTCTCGCCAAATCGTCTTTATGAGCCAAACAATGAAGTGCTATTTATAGGCCCCGTGGTTCGTTTTTTAATTCTATAAATCAGTCGATCTAGGTTAGAAAAATACTTGTTTTTTTTGGGGAATTTGTTTAAGAATTAGGAAAACATGGCCACCGTTCAAATTATCCAAGATCGAACTTTCTGGGAAAACACCACTCCTTTGGAAGCTAAAAAGATGTTGGAAGAGCCTTACTTTTCTTATTTGCTTGAAGTAAAAGAAAAGGAATTTGAAGACTTTTTAGTGCCTTACTTTTGGATGTTTCGATCCGAACCAGATCTCAAACGGGTTCTAAATCACAGCAATTTCCAAGTCGAGTATGTCCTCCAGTTCCTTTACTTTGGCTATGGAAAATACATTTCTTCTGGAAATACGGAGATTGCTCCTTTCTTCACACAAATGAGGTCTATCTTATCTTCCGAGCAATCCTTCCGTCTTTTAACTAAAGTAAATGATCTGGTATATGATCCCACTATGAAAATCCAACTCCTTGCCAATTTAGATGCAAAGTCTTGGGAAGATCTATTTGCTTACTATGAAGAAGAGGAAGGTGGAGCCATTTCTGTGCTCAGTTTATTTGAACGAGTCGGAAATGAAGAAATCAGAGAACTGCTGTTTCACAATCCGATTCTAAGCAATTACCTTAGAATGATATTAGCGCTAGAAAGCCTAGAATCCGATCGCTATTCTTCCTTTTTCAAAATAGTCCCACCTATTTTAGAATCTCTGGTAATTTGGGAACGATTCTCTAGAGATATGTTGAATGCATTTCCGTTGGAAGAAGAAAAAAACCTACCCCCTGCTAAACGAAACCAAAATAGACTCTCAATCATCTTACACGAATTATTGAAAATACCCAGGAACGAAACAGTCTTCGTTTCAAATTACCTTTTAGCAAACCAGGTATTTTTGGATAATTGGGAAAGAAACTTAATCCTTTCCGCTTTGGAAAACTACAGCAATGCAAAAGTCTTTTTCTAAAGAACTTTGCTCAAATTTTAATTGTTAGCCCCGCCTTGGATCCAGCAAAAGATTGCCTGGCTCAAAGCTGTGTTTGTGTAAACTGTCATAGAACCACCATTTTGAATTGAATAAAGAGTAGAGGAGCTAGGCTGACCTGCCGTAACAAAACCCTTAACCTGATTTACATTTGTCGTGTTAAAGCGAGTCGTTCCATCGTGACAACCAGATCGTCCACAACTGGAATTGAAACCAGCATCTCGGAGAGTCGAAAACGCAGGGTTTGCTGTACTGCAAGAGACCGAAGTAGTTGTGGCAACGGTCGCAGGTCTGCTAGCGAGAGCCGCCAGAAGCTGTGCATCCCTGTCTTGGTTAGAAGCCTTGTTTTCTGAACAGTTAGAAAGAAAAGAGGAAGCAAAGATGATTATGCTAAAAATTACTGATTTCGTCCAAATTGAATGTTTCATGAAAATTCTCTCTAAATCAAAAGATTCAGTCTCCTGAAAGAATTGTCAATTCTAGAAATCAAAGGCATTTTCAAACTTCCTTGACCGAAGGTTCTTTCTCCCTAAAGTGTTTAGAATACAATGGTTAAGGGGACATCCAAATGAAGGGAATCATACTAGCAGGGGGCTCTGGAACACGGCTCTACCCCATTACTAGAGGAGTGGTCAAGCAACTACTTCCTGTTTATGATAAACCAATGATCTACTATCCCCTCTCTGTCTTGATGCTTGCCGGAATTCGAGAAATCCTGATCATTTCGACTCCGCAGGATACGGACCGATTTGCCGATATTTTCGGGGATGGCTCTGACTTAGGTCTTAAGATTTCATACAAGATTCAACCTTCTCCAGACGGGCTCGCCCAGGCCTTTATCCTTGGAGAAGAATTTTTACAAGGCGAGGACGCCTGCCTTGTCTTAGGAGATAATATCTTCTATGGACACGGATTGACAAATGTACTCCGAGAAGCAGTCCAGAAAGTCAAGAGCCAACGAAAGTCAGTTGTCTTTGGATATTTTGTAAATGACCCAGAAAGATATGGTGTTGTAGAATTCGACTCCAAAGGCAAAGCACTTTCCATTGAAGAAAAACCAGAAAATCCGAAAAGCAACTATGCCGTAGTAGGTTTGTATTTTTATACTTCGGATGTAGTGCAAGTGGCAAAGTCCATAAAGCCCTCGGCTCGTGGGGAATTGGAAATCACAACAGTAAACCAAGTGTATCTGGAAAGAGGAAACTTGGATGTACAATTGTTAGGTAGAGGTTATGCTTGGCTCGATACTGGAACTCACGAGAGTCTTTTAGAAGCCTCGAATTTTATAGAAGTAATCGAGAGCAGGCAAGGTTTGAAAGTGGCTTGCCTCGAAGAAATCGCTTACGAAATGAATTACATAGATAAAAACCAACTCTTAAAGCTAGCGGAACCCTTGAAAAAAAACCAATACGGTCAGTATCTTTTGCAATTGGCAAAACGAAAACCCCAACCTGTGTAATTGGCTATGAAGATAACAGAAACAGAATTGCCTGGAGTGTTTATTTTAGAGCCCAAGGTCTGGGAAGACCCCCGAGGGTATTTTTTCGAAAGCTACCGCGATGACCTTTTTACCAAGACCATCCGAAACGTGCAGTGGGTTCAAGACAATGAATCGCGCTCGGCAAAAGGGGTCTTGCGCGGTCTCCACTACCAAACCCCGCCCTTTGCTCAAAGCAAATTGGTTCGCGTGATTGAAGGTTCCGTCTTAGATGTGGTAGTGGATATCCGAAAAGGATCTCCACATTTTGGAAAGCACCTCACAGTAGAACTAAACCAATCTAACAAAAAACAAATCTTTGTCCCCCGTGGCTTTGCCCATGGCTTCTTGGTTCTGAGCGAAACAGCCGTATTCTGCTACAAAGTGGACAATTACTATTCAAAAGAGTGCGATAGATCTATCCAATGGAATGATCCCGCCATAGGAGTGGATTGGAGATTACCTGCGTCAGAATTACAGCTATCCGCCAAAGACATGTCTGCCAAGCCGCTAGCCGAAGCCGATCTCTTTTTCTATGGAGTAGAATTGTATGCCTAAGATCCTCGTAACAGGCAAAACAGGTCAATTAGGGTCTGAGTTGCGTTGGTGGACCCAGGAAGGGAATTTACTTTTTCCCGAAAGTGATTTTCTCTTTGTGGGCCGGGAAGAATTGCCTCTCCTGTTGGGGAATCAGTTGGAAGAATGGATAGAAACAAACAAAATTACTCATATTATTCATGCCGCCGCCTATACAGCCGTAGACAAAGCAGAGTCCGAGAGAGACCAAGCTTTTCTGTTAAATGCCCGCATTCCCCAAGAATTGGCTAAAATTTCAAACAAGCTAAAGATTCGATTGATTCATATTTCCACGGATTTTGTCTTTGATGGGACTTCTAGCACACCTTATACGGAAGACAGAACTAAGAACCCACTTTCTGTCTATGGATCCTCCAAATCCGAAGGTGAGGATCTAGTCCTAAATGCGTATCCGGATGCCACCATCCTTCGAACCTCATGGGTCTATTCCAAATTCGGAAACAACTTTGTTAAAACCATTCTTCGCCTAGCAGAACAAAGGGATAAGCTCACTATCATATACGACCAAATCGGAACTCCCACATGGGCAAGAGACCTTGCTCGTATTTGCCTGCAACTCCTGACAACTCCTGCTCCAGGAATCTACCATTATTCCAATGAAGGGGTGGCAAGCTGGTACGACTTTGCCCAAGAGATTGTTGAATGGAGTAGGTCCACCTGCGAAGTGCTTCCCATTTTGGCTACCGAGTATCCTTTGCCCGCCAAAAGACCTAGTTTTTCTGTTTTACACAAGGGTAAAATCAAGTCCGAGCTCGGAATTCGCATCCCTCATTGGAAGCAAAGTCTCCAGAAAATGCTTTCTGACCTGTAAAACTTTCCGACTTTTCTGGTATCAATCCTATTTTGGTCGCGACTATTCCAGGATGAGACCCAGTTTAGTCTTGACTTTTCAGGCATACATCTCAGTTTAGTCGCATGTTCAACCGGGAAATTGACCTCCGCAGACAAATAGCAGTGGATCTACAATCCAAAGCAGTTTTCCTCATGGGCCCTAGGCAAGTGGGCAAAACTACCTTTTCCAAATCCATCACTCCTAAATTTACCTATTTCAATTTCGACATTCCCCTAGATCGCCTATCCATCATTCGTAGGGAGTGGCCGAAGGACTCACCTCTGCTTATCCTAGATGAAATTCACAAAATGAGAAATTGGAAAAATTTCTTAAAAGGTATCGTGGATAACAAAGAGAAAGAACCACCTCTGTTTGTTACGGGGAGTGCTCGGATGGATACAATCCGAAAAGTAGGGGACTCCCTAGCTGGACGCTACTTCTTACACCACCTAAATCCGATTTGCCTGAAAGACTTGCGTGAATTCGATTCTCCCACGCGAAACTTGAAAAGGTTGCTGACCGTTAGTGGATTTCCTGAACCTTTTCTAAAGGACTCTACTTCTTTTTTTAAACGCTGGCAAAGGACTCATTTAGACATTATCCTAAGGCAAGATCTCCCGGATCTGGAAAATGTTCGTGACATAGCTTCCATAGAAACACTAGTAGAGCTTTTGCGAGAAAGAGTAGGATCACCCATTTCCTTTGCCTCTCTTTCGCGAGATTTGCAAAAGGATGCCTCTACTATCAAGCGTTGGATGCAAATCCTAGAAAATCTTTTTATAGTCTTTCGAGTCTCGCCTTACCATCGAAATATAGCTCGCTCAATATTAAAAGAACCTAAATACTATTTTTATAATGTGGCTTTAGTAGAAGAAGAGGGAGCAAGGCTAGAAAATTTAGTGGCACTTTGTCTTCGAAAAGAACTGGACACCTGTCAGGATTTATACGGAGAAGACTCAAAACTTTATTATCTAAGAACCAAAGAAGGAAAGGAGATTGATTTTCTCCCGTGTTTCGGAAAAAAACCATTGGCTCTAATTGAAGCTAAAACATCCGATAGCCAAGTCAGCTCAGCATTCCAAACCTTCGACTCGTATTTTCCAGATACCCCTCGCTACCAATTGGTCAAAGACTTAGAACGAGAAAAAGACAGTATTTGGAATGTAAAGGTCAGGAATATGGCCGATTGGCTGACTTCGAAACTGGACTTCCAAAGTCACTGATTTCTACTTTTCTTTTCTAAGGAGTGCGAGATTCTGGAAGGAAACTTCCCTTACAGTATCTTATGACAAATTTTAATAAAACTATCATCGTCACAGGCGGAGCCGGGTTCATCGGTTCCAATTTCATTCCATATTTTTTGCAAAAGCATCCTGAATACAAAATCATCAACGTCGATAAATTGACCTATGCAGGGAATCTATTAAATCTGAAGGAAGTAGAAGCTAACCCACGTTACGATTTTGTGCAACTGGACATTTGCAACCGAACATCTTTGTACGAGTTGTTTCAAAAAGAGAAACCCGTCGGTGTCATCCATTTTGCCGCCGAAAGCCATGTAGACAACTCCATCAAAAACCCCGAAATCTTTCTCGAAACTAATATCCTCGGAACCTTCTCTCTGTTGCATGCCGCTTATACTCTTTGGATGGATTCACCCTTCCAGAAAAGACAGGAGTTTGCTAGTGCTAGGTTTTTACATGTTTCCACAGACGAAGTCTATGGAACTTTGGGGGAGACAGGACTCTTCTCCGAGACTACTCCCTATGCTCCCAATTCTCCTTACAGTGCCAGTAAGGCGGGAAGTGACTTTGTGGTTCGTTCCTACCACCATACCTATGGGATGGACGTGGTGACCACGAACTGTTCTAACAACTATGGACCCAAGCAACACAAGGAAAAACTTATCCCCACCATTCTTCGCAAAAGCCTTGCCAGTGAACCAATCCCAATTTATGGCCAAGGGACCAATGTCCGAGACTGGCTTTACGTCCTAGACCATGCGAAAGGAATTGATCTTGCTTTCCACAAAGGCAAATCAGGTGAGACCTACAATATCGGCGGACGAAATGAACGAAATAACAACTACATTGTTCACAAAATCTGTGAAATCCTGGACCAAAAGCGTCCGAGACCTTCGAATAAGTCCTACAAAGAACTCATCACTTACGTAGCTGATCGGCCAGGGCACGATCTCCGATATGCGATCGATGCCACCAAACTAGAAACAGAATTAGGTTGGAAAGCAGAAGAAAACTTTGAAACTGGTATTGAGAAAACGGTGGATTGGTATTTGAAAGAATGGAATTGAAATCGAACCCTCTGGACAAATTTATCTTTTTGGTAGCAGAACGGATGATTAAAAGTTAGGTGGGGATATTGATTGATAGAACGATGCAAAATCCTCCTTTAGAAATAAAGCGATCCAGGGGATGGACTCCATGATCATCGTAATCGGATCTGGAATTGTAGGTTCTTGGATTGCTTACCGACTAGCGTTAGCAGGCAAAGAAGTCTTCGTCGTCGAAAAAGAAAAGCAAGCGGGTGATGGAATCAGCGGACGCAACTCTGGTGTCTTGCATTCCGGGATATACTACGATCCGAATTCTTTAAAATCTAAAGTTTGTTTGAGGGGGTATGAACTCGCGCTCCCTTTCTTCGAACAATTCAAAGTCCCCTATAAGCTCTGCGGCAAATTGATCATTACAGGGAATTCCGAGACCGAAGCCGAGTCCATCGAAAAAGAAAGAGCCTTGTATGCGTTAATGGAAAATGGAAAAAAAGTCGGAATCCAAAACCTAGAGATTTTGCATAATCCCCAAACGAAATTTCCCTATACGAATGGAAAATTGGCGATCTGGAATCCCAAAACAGGCATTGTTGACGTGCCCGCTTATCTCAAAGCCCTCTGGAACGCATGCGAATCGCTAGGTGTCACGTTTTTAAAAAATAAAAAACTCATCATTTTCGAAGGCAATCCTTATTTAAAAGACGAGTCTGATGGCTCTCGCGAATCCATAGAAGCCGAAACCTTTATCAATGCGGCAGGTCTTTTCTCAGATGAACTTGCCATATCCCAAGGATTAGTAGACTACGAAATCCGACCTAACAAGGGTGAATACTTTCGCCTTCGAAAACCTCTCCCTGAAGAGGTTCTGGTATACCCACTTCCTTTGAAATCCTCTACAGCCCTCGGAGTCCATTACACCTTCAATCTGGGCGGAGATGCCTACGCAGGTCCCAACTCCAACTGGGCGGCCCACAAATCGGACTATGCCTTTCAGACGGACCGCAAAACCTATTTTCACTCCTTGCAAAACATTCTAAACTGCTACCAAGAAGAAGACCTTTCGGAAGGTTATGTCGGCATTCGCCCCCGGTTGTTTTTTAAAGGGGAGTCTCTAAAAGACTTCCAAATCACCTCCAATGACAATTGGATCCATCTCCTTGGGATCGAAAGCCCTGGACTCACTTCCGCTCCAGGGATCGCCGACGAAGTAGCAAAACTGCTCCTGTAGCTCGGTGTTCAAAACCTCGGGCTTTGCTTGACAAAATTTGTTCAAGAGTTGAACGTGTTTCCAATGGGGCTCGTTTTCAAAAGGGAATGGGACTCAGGGGGCGTAGCTATCCTTAAGGGTAGGCTCGGATTATAATTAAAGTCCATTGCAAGAAAATCACGATTTACCTAGATCTAAAAAAGAGGCTGAGGGGAGGATCACTCTTCTCGCTTGGGACTATAACATCGACCCTTACGAAATTGATGAGGTCGCCTTTGGTTCCAAAGAGGTGGTAGGGCCCTTTCGAAAAACAACTGCCTTTGCCAGGTGCCTAACGGCAACAACGTGGTCTAATTTGATTTATCTATTTGGTGTTGAAAGAATAAAAGAAAGATTGGATGACAAAGTTCTAGCGCAAATCTGGCCTAGTTCCTTGAAAGAACACTTTGAAACCTTACGAGACTTATTACAAGGAAAATCTGTACCCGTTTCAAGACTCGGTACTTCGTTTGGTCATGGACCAAGACCTATCTTGGTATCTGACAGGTGGTACCGCACTTAGTCGTTATTGAGTACTATATACTAAACGGAAGAATGAATTCTCTAGCCAAGGAATCTTCTCCTCTTTTGAAATTCGAATAAGTTTTTTTTTCACTCTCATTTTCCGATTCTAACAATTCAATTTGATACACAAAGCATGAAACCTTCACTCTCTCCTGAAATCATCTCCCAAATATCGGCTTACTTTGTTAATATAAAATCCGTCGATGCGGTTTACCTGCTTGGATCAGCGGCTAGAGGTTCGATGAAACCGGGAAGCGACGTGGATCTGGCTTTATTGCCAAATTATGAAGAATCAAAAATCACTAGTTTGGATCTCTTTCAGGTGACTGGTGAATTAGGTTACCAATTTGGATTGGACTTTGATTTGGGTCTCCTTCATTCCGAAAATCTGGTCTATGCCAAAGAAGCTATTTTTACAGGAAAAGCAATTTTTTTCCGAGATGCAATGGCATTGA
>JAIXRB010000022.1 GCA_027485405.1 Leptospiraceae bacterium
CCTGCACTTTTAGCTTAGAATCTTTGATCAGAGATGTGATATCACATCTCTGATCAAAGATTCTAAGCTAAAAGTGCAGGTGCAAATCCAAGGCGAAAGCGTCCGAGTCACAGGAAAGAAAAAGGATGACCTCCAGGATGTGATGAATTTGGTTCGAAAGGCAAACTTCAATTTTGACGCAAACTTCACAAATTTCAAAGGGTAATTTTTTAAGTCTTATGTCTAAAACGGGTCGATATGGTAGGTATGAAGAAAGAAAAGGCACCCCTACCGCCTCCTTTTTGGGCAGGTCTTAAACTTCGAGACGACTTTTTACCCTATTCCCTTATTTTCTTAGGGGTATTTTTGTTTTTGTCGCTGCTTTCGTTTCGGGATGGTGACTACCAAACCAATTGGTTCGGAAGAATTGGCTACGGTGCTTCTTTTGTTAGTTTCTTTTTGTTTGGAAAGGCAAGTTATGCGCTTTCTGGATTTTTCTTTTTGTTGGGTTTCTATACTCTAAAAGAGAAGAAAGTAGATATCTTAGGCAAGCTTCTATTCCTTCCTGTGCTTCTGGTGGCACTCTCCGTGGCTCTCTTTATCCTCGATGGCAAGGAAGGAAATTCCTTAGAAAAAGGGGGGGTGATTGGTCAATTTTTCTCTTGGGTTTTTGAATATCTGTTTGGTGAAACGGGAAGAGCTCTTTTTGTAACGTTTCTTTTTTTATATGCGTCCTTAGTCCTTTTGCAGGATTCTTTTTCTTGGACAGATGCGATTCATAGAGGATTGAGCTTTCTAGGAAAAAAAGCCCATCCCTATTACAAGAAGCTATCAACTAGTTTGTCGTATGCCCCAGAGGACTTACAAAATCAGGAAATCCAAAGAAAAAGTTGGGTAGAACGAAAGACAGCTCCTGTATCAGAATCTACTCCATTCCCTGAACCCCAGTTAAATATTCATCCAATGGATTCGAGATCACCTTTGTCTTTGGATGAAGAGAGCATTCTGTCTTCAAGAAAAAACTGGACAGAGTTGCAAACTCCCATTGTAAAAAGAAGATTTAGGAATGCATCGATGTATGATGGCTTTTTTGAAGAAAAGGATCATATCTTTCGATTTCAAAAATCGCCAACTTCCTTTGTTTCTCAAGAAAAAGAGAAGTTCTCGCCAAAACGCTATTCGCATTTGCAAGTAATCGATCTTAGGAAAGAAGAAAAAGAAGAATCCTTTGTCCAGAACTATGTTTCTCAATACGAAAAAGAAATGATTTCTAAATACAAGGATTTAGAAGAAGAGCTCAACAATGAGATTAGCACCAAACAAGCTTCCTCTGAATCAATCTGGCAAGAAATCTCTTCTGAAGATTCGGAAGGCTTCGTTGATGCAAAGGAGAACTTTGAGTCTCTGGATGAAGGGTCAATAGAGAGTTCAGAAGTAGAAGAGCTAACAGAAGAGGAATTCGAGGAGAATGAAGAAACTCTTCTAGATTTGGAACCTGAAGCCGCAATATCGGAACTGATTCCGGAAGAGAGTGTATACGAAAAACCGATCCAAATCGCTGATTTTAAAGCCAAGCAATCCGAAAAATGGGAGCGTGAGCTCCAATCTTCTGTGCCCAAGCCCAATTTGAAAAAAGGGACTTATTATGTTTCTACAAAACTGCTAGGAGACCATAAGCGACCCGCGGCGATTGCGGCCGTATGGGAAAAAGAATCTGATTTCATGTCCCGAAGGATAGAAGAAATCATTCTTCAATTCGGGATCGAGTCCAAAGTGATTGGTAAGGAGCGAGGACCCATCATCACAAGATATGAGTTAACGATTCCTCACGGGGTCAAACTAGGAAAAATAACTTCCTTATCTGATGAGTTAAAATTACACCTATCTGTCCTATCCATTCGGATTGTAGCGCCGATTCCAGGTAAATCATCTATTGGAATCGAAGTACCCAACAAAAATCGAGAAGATGTGTTTCTTTCTGAAATTTTAAAAGAGACCATTTTACAGAACAAAGCTAAAGATCTTACCATTGCGATAGGAAAAGATATTTCGGGAAAGACCGTACTCATTGATTTAGCAAAACTACCACATCTCCTTGTAGCTGGAACAACTGGTTCTGGTAAATCTGTTTGTTTGAATTCAATGATCACAAGCCTAATTTGCACTCGATCACCTGAGGAAGTTAGATTTATAATGATCGATCCTAAGATGGTAGAAATGTCTTTGTACGAAGACATCCCTCATCTGCTAATGCCTGTAATTACGGATCCTAAACGAGCGACCAAAGCTCTTTCTTGGGCAATCCAAGAAATGGAAGCAAGGTATCAGATTGTTTCAAAACTAAAGAGTCGGGATTTCAAAAGCTATAACGAGAAAGTAGAAGAATACGGATACAAGAAAGGCTTTGAAAAATTTCCTTACATTGTGATCTTTATTGATGAGTTAGCTGATCTAATGATGGTTTCAGGAAAAGAACTGGAGGATCAGATCACCCGAATTTCTCAAAAATCAAGAGCCGTTGGAATTCATTTGGTAATGGCTACACAAAGACCTTCGGTAGATGTAATTACGGGACTAATCAAAGCTAACTGCCCTGCACGAGTCGCTTTTCATGTGGCTCAGAAAACCGACTCTAGGACAATTTTGGATACGAATGGCGCGGAGGCTCTATTAGGAAAAGGTGATTTTCTTTACCGTTCCCCAACTTCTGCGGATCTTGCAAGAATCCAAGCTCCTTATGTGGAAGAAAAAGAGATCGAAGCCATTGTTGAAGAGGCAAAGCGCCTTGGAAACCCTTCCTACGTAGAAATGACCTGGGAAACTGAGACCGAAACGGAAGAAGATAGTGAGGTGGATGAAGAGCTTTTTGCCAAAGCATGGAATGTTGTTTTAACAGATAAAAAGGCATCCGGTAGTTACCTCCAAAGAAGGCTACGCATTGGATACAACAAAGCCGCTCTTCTTATGGAACTTATGGAAGCCAGAGGCTATGTTTCTCCCCAGATTGGGACAAAACCTAGGGAAATCTTGCGTTCAGCGTAAATCATGGACAAGGGAAAGACTGATCGGAAAATGGGGAAATAAGACATAGTATGGCACAGATTCTCCTCCTTATTGTACTTGGGGCCACCTTTCTTTTACCTAGGGCAAGTTTTGCCCAGACGAATGCCCCTCATAATTGGCATTCTCCCTCTGAGGTCGTAAAAAAAATAAAAAAGAAATTTGAGGCAGTGCAAACCTATGGTGCTGACTTTACGATCAAAACAGTAGAAAACAAAAAAGAAAAAACCATGAAGGGGCATTGTCTCTACAAACGCCCTGGAAAAATACGATACAATTTTTCAGACCCAGAAGGGGATGAAATTGTTTCGGATGGAAAAACATTGTATATTTATATCAAAAAGTTAAATGCTGTCGGCAAACAGGATTTAAACATTGATAAGAAAAACTCTTCAGGCCCAATATTTACAGCAAACAGCCCAGATGGTTTGAATCGGCTTTTTAAGAAATACCACTACAAATTTGATATCATCGAACAACCGCGCATCGTATTTGAAAAAGATGATACTAAGTATTTTGTTTTAGACCTCGACCAAAGAGAAAGGATCGGGGGCTTTGAAAAGATGAAACTTTATGTCGATTCTGAATCATATATTATTAAAAGGGCAATTGCTATGGATGGAAGAGGGAAAGAGACCACCATTTCATTTTCAAGTATCAACTTTGAAGAAGAAATTGAAGACGGGATCTTTAATTTTCACATAAGTGGCAATGCAAAAATCGTTAACAATCCTTTGGTTTCAGAAAACTAAATCCAGTGAGGAACTCTCTCTTGAATACAAAACGAGTCGGACAAATTTTAAAAGAAGCACGGGAAGAACGTAAATTAACCGTTAAAGATGTTTCGAAAGAAACAAACATTGCTACCAAGTATATAATAGCTTTAGAGACCGAAGACTATTCCCAGTTTCCAGCTGAGACCTTTGCCCTTGGTTTTCTCAAGAATTATGCCAGTTATTTAAAGTTGGATACCGGGCTTTTGCTAAATCTCTATCGGGGTGAACAAATCGAAGAATCGCAAGCCCCATTAGAAGAATTGACCAGGCCAACTTCTTCCAGTCTTTCCTTAGATCGAAACAAGATTTTGATTTTCCTTTCTTTCTTGATGATCGCTGTTTCAGCATACGTGATTTATATTAGCTTCCAAGAGTCGAATGAGATCGTTTCGGAGGAAGATGCTACAGAGTCAATTAGCCCTGTATCGGAATCCGAAATTCCTTCCGGCATAGTCTTTTCTTCAAAAAGTGTCCCAGAAAACGCGAGTATCCCTTTCATTTTGACAGGTGACGGGGGCGTTACATTTAGCGTTAACAACCAGCAATGTAAAATTTTTATCAAAGGTGTGGAGAACGGAAAAGCAAACCTTGGTTTCAACATCTTCCCTGAGAAAAATGTGTATTTCTTCCAGGCGGGAGAGGGTGATGAAACTCTTTTGAGCTATCGCATTTCCGAGCTTTCAAATCTCCGCAGAGATGTAAAAATTGTTACCCAAGCTGTCACAGAAAAATCTGCAAAAATCCTAGTTAGCCTAAAGGAAGAAAGGGAAGGGGTCGCCATCAAGCCTGTAGGCGATGTTCCTATCCAAGTTACTTTGTTTTTCAACAAACCATCCTATGTTGAGTTCGTTATTGATGGCCAAAGAGGGGAAAGTGGGTTGGTACAAAGTGGCGAAATTAAAAACCTAGAAGCAAGAGATCGACTAGAGATAAAAGTAGGCGATGGTTCTGCCGTTGAAATGATCCAAAACGGCAAAGATAGAGTTGTATTGGGAAAGCCTGGAAAGCTGATTAAAAAGATCTTTGTTCGAACTCAAAATCCTTACGATTCTACTCAATCGATTATCAAAGAGCTTGGTGAGTAATTGGAATCTCGAGTAGGAGAATCTACTCCTAAGTCTTTCTATATAACCACCCTCGGCTGTCCTAAAAATACAGCCGATTCCATGTCCATGCATCATTCCCTTTTAAAAGAAGGGCTACTTCCAGCGGCAAGCCCAGATGCGTCTGATTTTCATTTGATCAATACCTGTACTTTTATCCAAGAAGCAACGAAAGAGACCATCCAAGTGATTATGGACTCTGTGGAAGTGAAAAAAAAAACTAACCAAAAGTTGGTCGTCGTTGGTTGCTTTGCTGAAAGAGCAGGTAAGGAAATCTCAGAAGATATTCCAGAAGTGGATCTACATTTTGGAACTGGAAAATACAGCGAAGCAGGTAGCCTTCTTCGAAAAGCATTTCCATTAGACTTTAAAGAATTACAAGAGTTTAATGAGAGTCTCCTGGAGAGACTTATCGAGTCCAGAGGGATTGAAAATTACTCCAAGCCGTATGCTTTTGTTAAAATTTCAGATGGATGCAATCGAGGTTGTGCCTTCTGCATCATTCCTAATCTTCGTGGCTCCTACCGAGATAGTCCAAAAGACCAGGTCTTAGAAGACACAAAGCGGGCAATTCGAGCAGGAGCAAAAGAGATCTGCTTGGTTTCGCAAGACACAGTTTACTATGGAAAAGACTCCAATCGACTGATAGACCTGATTGAAACCATAGCTGAACTTCCTGAATTGCCTCTGCTTAGGTTGTTGTATTTGTATCCTGACAAAAGGACAGAAAAACTCTTAGATCTTTATCAAAGATTTCCAAAAATCGCACCTTACTTAGAATCCCCATTGCAACATATCTCTGAGAAGGTTCTACGAAGCATGAATCGAAGTGGGAGCTATAGTTTTTTTAAAGACCTTTTCTCCAAAGCAAGAGAACTAAAGCCAAACTTAGAAATACGAACATCCTTTATTCTGGGATTTCCAGGAGAAACCATGGACGACGTAGAAGAAATCTTACGTTTTATCCAAGATGTGAAACCTGAAAAGGTAAACTTGTTTCCGTATTCTCCGCAAGATGGGACTAAGGGTTTTGAATTGCCTGGGAAACCAAAAGACAAAGAGATTGCAAGGCGGGTCAACTTAGTCCGAGATACTTACTTAGAAACTCTAAAAGATATCCACCAAAGTCGAATTGGAAAAATCTATGATGCAGTTGTAGATGAAATTACAGAAGACGGAGCAGTCGTGAGGCGATTTCAAGATGCTCCTGAGATTGACGAAGTAGTTTTTACTGAAGCAAAGGGTTTAAAAGTGGGTGATTTCGGAAAAGTAAAGATTGATTCTTTTTTCGAGCTAGATATGGCTGGAACCTGGGTCACTTAATGGAAGATTGGAAACGCATTGCAAACTTTCCAAATTTTTTAACTACTCTTAGAGTCATTGCTCTCCCCTTTTTTATTTTTTTTTTTTTTCAAAAAGAATTAGAATACCAAATCTTTGCTTTTGCGCTGTTTGCCTTGGCATCTATCACGGACTTGGTGGATGGTTACCTAGCTCGAAAATGGAACCAAGAAACCGAATTTGGAAAATTCTTAGACCCGCTCGCCGACAAATTTTTAGTCATTGGTTGTTTTGTGACTTTTCTTTTCATTCACGAGCCCATAGAACTTTGGATGGTAGTTTTAATCATTTTGCGAGATATGATGATTACTTTTCTCAGATTCATAGCCATCAGGTCCAATGCATCACTAAAGACTACGATGATGGGAAAGATCAAAACAGCTTTTCAAATGGGTGCGATTCTTATCATTTTGCTGATGTTTACTTTGATATCGGGCAAACGGAGAGCATTGATAAATGAAGGCTACGCACTTGGAAAAATGGAAGGACTTGCAACTTACGAAATTGCCTATGCTAATTTTCTGGGATTCTCAGAGCTTTGGCAATCTTCAGATAAACTTACCTCTAAAGAAATAGCAAACAGTTTAGCATCCTTTGTTCCTTACTATGGAATGGTGTTCACAACTTTCATTACGGTAATTTCTGGACTTAGATATCTTTTCACAAACTATTCTCTTCTTAAATTCTCAAATTTAAAACGGATATTCTATGATAAGGCCCCTCCTCGATAAAGTCATTCAAAAACAAAACCTAACAAGTTCTGAGGCTGAAACTGCCTTTGGTCAAATTATGAAAGGTGAAGTCAGCGAGATTTTGCTTTCTTCCTTTCTTACAGCTTTGAAGGCGAAAGGCGAGGCAATTGAAGAAGTATTGGGAGCTGTAATCGCTATGCGGGAGGCAAGTGTTAAGCCATCTGCTCCCATCAGTTTTCCATTTTTGGATACTTGTGGAACCGGAGGTGATGGACTGGGAAGCTTTAATGTTTCTACTTTGTCGGCATTTACATTGGCTTCACTAGGAGTGTCCATCGCAAAACATGGAAACCGCTCTGTTTCTTCTCTATCTGGTTCTTCCGATATCTTGGAGAGCTTGGGTTACAATTGGAAAAAAGACTCAGCCGAATTGGTCGAGGATTTAAAAACTAAAAGATTTGTGTTTTTGTTTGCTCCGGAATGGCACCCTGCAATGCGTTTTGCGGGACCAGTTAGAAAAGAACTGGGCTTTCGCACAATTTTCAATGTTTTGGGCCCTTTGGCGAATCCCTTTCGACCTAAGTTCCAGGTTTTAGGGGTCTATTCCCGAGCCTTGGTCCCTTTGGTTGCGGAGGTT
The DNA here is from genome assembly GCA_027485405.1 of Leptospiraceae bacterium. Classification (GTDB taxonomy): domain Bacteria; phylum Spirochaetota; class Leptospiria; order Leptospirales; family Leptospiraceae; genus Leptospira_A. The sequence goes on from JAIXRB010000022.1 coordinate 7,589, forward strand.
TTGGTTCGGTTGGGTGTGGAGCGAGCGGTGGTCTGTCACTCGGAAGATGGTATGGACGAGTTTTCGATTTTTGCCAAAACGTTTTACATCTCCGTGGAAGGCGGAAAGTGCCAGGAGTCTACATTTGACCCAAAAACTCTAGGTCTTCCTTCTCCTGACCCAAGCCAAGTATTTACTGAATCAAAAGAGGCATCCCAATCTCTGTTTCGCAGGGTTCTAGCTGGAGAGCCAGGTTCCGGCACAGATTTAGTCGCTTTGAACGCTGGAGCTGGGCTTTGGGTTATGGGCAAAACGGAAACGATACCCAAGGGCTTTCAAATGGCGAAAGAGGCCCTGTTGAGTAAAAAAGTCAGCCAATTCACAAGGGAAACATTGAATTTAACCTGACCTTGTGAAAACTTGGTATTAATACTTATGAATCCTATGCTAGCGCTTGCCGACTTCGGATTTTCACTCATCCTTGCCCAAGAGGCAGGCGGAGATGGACTTCGAAGCAACCTCCAATCCCTGATGATCATTCCTATTATGCTCATCGCTATGTATTTTTTAGTCATTCGTCCCAATCGAAATGAAGAAAAAAAGAGAAAAGAAATGATCACCGCCTTAAAAAAAGGAGACGGTGTAGTCACCTCAAGTGGATTACATGGCAAAGTGGTCGAATTCAAAGACAATAACGAAACAGTTGTTCTAAACATTGGAAATGAGACCAATGTGACTTTTGAAACAAGTGCGATTTTAAGAAAGAAACCGTAGATGAAAAAGCTTTTTATCATTTTATCTTTAGTTGGGTTCGGGGTTCCTTTGTTTTCCCAAGAGCTTGACTTTCTAGATAAAGTGAATGAAAAGCCTAAAGCGGCTGTTAAGGCAAAAGAGGAGATCGAACCGATCTCCGAAAAAAAGCCAGTGCCTGTTGCTACTCTTCCCATCCAAAAGAAAAAGAAAGAGAAGGATAAAAAGAAGAAAAACGGAACCGATTTAGTTGTTCCTTTGAATCCGGCAATCACCCAGCCAACAACAGTTGCTAACCCAATCGTGCCTCCAACAACCTCTCTTCCCTCTGCCATAAAGCCAGTCCAACCCCTTAGTTCTCTGAACCAAAACGAAGTAGGAGAACTTTCGAGTTTATCGGGCGTTTGGCTAGATCCTGAGATTAAATTGGAACCATCTGATTTAATTGGATTTGTAACCCTTCCTGAAAATGTAGACGGCGAAGGGCAGTCCGAAAAAGAAAAGAAGCTTTCGGGAAAGCAATCGGAAGGTTTTTTTGGGTTTTTTGACAAATACAAGAAAGCCATGTTAATTCTGGGCTTTATCATTCTTTTTGCCTTCTACCGACTAAAAATGTCAAAACCAAGTTCTAATTCACGTTCGTATCGAAGATAACAAGGAGAAACCCTTTTGCGTTCCTATTCATTTTTAATTATCCCACTTTTGATTCTTGGAAGCTCTTTTACAATCCTGTATCCAAACTTTGCTGAGAGAAAGCTAAAGCTCGCCGTAAAACCAGAATTCTATGCACTTCCCGCTGAAGAGCAAAAGAAAATTGTAAGCTTGTTTTTTGAAAAATGGGAAAAAGACTATTCCCAAGCCAATACATGGAAGATTTCACCTACCACTGAAATTCCTTCTAGCGAAGCACCTTTTTATGAAATCTCTGGTCGCTTTATCACTTCAGCGAAGATAAACCAAATTTCCCAAGAAAACCCTGATTTGGTATTTGAAACAAAGAATAAATTAGAACCAGCTTGGATCGAAGAACTCTTAAGAGGGGGAAAGTCTCTCTCCATTAAGTTGGGTTTGGATTTACAAGGTGGAATGAGAGTAGTCTTAAAAGGCGATTTTGAAGACTACCAAGCAAAGTTGAAAGAGATCTATGCAAAAGAAATTGGAGAAATTCGCAACACTCTGTCTTTGCCAGCAACAACTCCCGAGAACAGAAAAAAAGCAGAAGAAAGACTGAGCGAGATCGAAAGTAATTTTGAACTTTCTCCCCTTCGTAAGTTGACCGAGTTAGAAAAAGCCAAGATGATCATTGACAACCGTCTAACGAGTCAAAACTTAACGGAGCCACAAGTCCGAATCCAGAAAGAGCAAGATGCCATCGAAGTGTCTTTACCTGGGGTTTCGAATTCATCGGCGATTCTGGAAATTTTGCAAAACACAGAAACCGTTGAATATAGATTAGAAGAGCCCAGTCCATTTCTCTACAGATCCAAAATAGAAGAAGACGAACGAAGGCTAATGGATTTGGGACGCAGACAAGACACAGAGATTTACAAGTACCAAGAGATCATCAAGGCTAAATTGGGGAAAAAGGCCCAAAATCAATTTTTAGAGTCTTTAGAGAAAAAATACAATATACCAGCCGACTACAAATTGTTTGCCACTTGGGGCAGGGGAAACTCCGCAAAGTCTCAACTCCTTCCTAGAAGCTTTACCATTCTGGAACGAAAAATCGCCCTGTCTGGGAATGATATGACCAATGCTCAGCCTTCATTCAATTCAAACAGTTATGGTTGGATGGTGAGTTTTACTCTGACTCCGGCTGGAGCGGAAAAATTCTTTGAATTAACTAGTTCAAACCGAGGAAGAAACCTTTCTATTGTTTGGGGAGATAAAGTAGTTTCGAGCCCCGTCATCAATGATCCGATCGCTGGCGGGAGAGCAGAGATTTCTGGTTCTTTTAGCCAAGAAGAAGCTATTCGTCTAGCGAACGTTATTTCCGAGGGTGCTCTTCCAATTCCTCTCAGTGTTTTGGAAATGCGATTCATTGGACCAACCCTTGGAATCGAATCCATCGAAGTGGGGGTTCGAGCCGTTGTCATAGGCTTTATTTTAGTGATGATCTACATGATCCTTTACTATCGTTTGGGTGGGCTTGTTGCCGATATCTCACTTTTGGCAAATATTGTGATTCTAGCGGCACTGCTTTCATTAATGGACTTCACTCTCACTCTACCAGGATTTGCGGGAGTTATTTTGACTGTGGGTATGGCAGTGGACGCAAACGTCATCATCTACGAACGAATCCGGGAAGAGATAGAAGAAGGAAAGGCTCTGACCATTGCCGTAACTAGAGGGTTTGAGAATGCATTTTATACAATTTTGGATGCTAACGTAACCACTCTTATCGCTGGAATTCTAATGATTCGTTTGGGCAACGGGCCTATCAAAGGTTTTGCCATTACACTTTGTTGGGGGATTATAACGACCCTCTTTACTTCACTTTTCTTATCTCGTTTGTTTGTAGAGCTTTTAGTGAACAGGGTTGGGGTAAAGGAATTGAACTTAAGGCCAATTTTTCTGCCTAAAAAGGGGAAAACACATGTTTAATATCAATTATACTAAATACAAAACAATCACTTTGACTTTGTCTCTGATTTTGATTGTGGTTGGTTTTGTTTCTACTTATTTCGTGTATGGCGGGTTTGCGCATTCATTAGATTTTAATGGAGGACTTCGCCTCGTAGTAGAGTTGCCTACAGGAAAGGGTCGAAACGATATAGAGTCCTATTTCAAAAAAAATCAAATAGAAGCAGTCACCTTACTTTTAGAAAAGGATAAAAACATCTTCCAGATTGATATAGGAATAGGTTCCATTCCCAAAATCGAGAGCTTGTTTTCTAGCTTAGGCTCCACAGAAAAAGCGGCTTCTTCAATCGATCGTTTGGTAGCTTTGGTGCTTTTAGAGTTTCAATTGCCTCGTGAACGAATTTTGTCTGCCGACCAAGTAGGTGCCGTAGTGGGAGGAGAGTTGACCGAGACGGGGATCACTTTACTCTTGAGCACCCTTCTTATCATTTTAGGATACTTGTCCTATCGCTCACAATTTAAGTTTGCATTGGCTTCGGCAATTGCCCTAGTTCATGATATATTGTTTACTTTAGCAATGATTGGTTTTTTTCAAATCAAACCCAGTGTTCCGATCATAGCGGCTCTTCTAACCTTAGTTGGATATTCGATCAACGATAAAATTGTAGTCTTCGATCGAATTCGTGAAAACGCCCATGGAAAGGACAACTTGTCTTTGTCCAATATCATAAACGTTTCCATATCACAGACTTTAGGAAGAACTATCAATACCTCTCTTACCACTTTGATTTCAATCGTCGCGATCATAATCGGTGGGGCAATCGAGCTCTATGACTTCGCCTTTGTTTTGATTTTTGGGGTAGTGATTGGAACGTATTCTTCCATTTTTATCGCGGCTCCTATTGCTGAAATGTATGACAATTTACGCAGAAAAGCGTAGATTGATCGTCCTTTGAGGAGTCCGTTTCAAGACGTATTACATAAACTAGGAGAAGTATCTTTTCAGGTACTCGGAAGAACTTCTCCGAATCCTCCGGTTGCGGCCGTAGCCACCGATTTAGATTTTCGAATTCTTGCTTTTGCGGGTACGCAAAAAACAGGCGAAAACCACGCAGAACGCGAACTCTACGAAAAGCTTTTTCTCCAAGGACATACAGAGGATTCACTAAAAAACAACCACCATCTTTTTGTTACACTAGAGCCTTGCACTCACCATGGAAAAACTCCACCTTGTTCTGATCTAGTTTTCAAATACAGACCTAAAAAAGTATGGATTGGGCACAGAGATCCGAATCCACTCATCGATTCAAACGACTTTAGAATCTATCGAGAGGTTGGAATTGATGTTGAAATCAATTCGGAGATTGCGAACTTAAGTTTGCCTTTCTTAGCTGGATTTTTTGAACGAATCAGTCGGAAGAAACCTCGCATTATTGTCAAATCGGCAGTCACTTCGAATGGATTCTATGCACCCATAGATTCTCAGCAAACGAGGATCAGTTCACCTGAAAGCGATCTAATTTCACAAATTTTGCGAGCTAAGGTGGATGCTATCTGTGTTGGCCCTAGAACCTTAGAAGTTGATTCACCAAGTCTGGATTTCAGAATGTCGGATTCCAACCGAATAGAAAAAGAATCAAAGACTCCCACTGTTGGGAAGGATTTCTTTAGAGAATCCTTGGTGAGAGGTTTTTCAAAAGAAGCCGAAGAATTCCATAGATTACATATATTAAACTATCAGCCCTGGAGATTTTTTTGTCTTCCAAAGGACTCAGAGCCAAGCCCAAAGTTTTTGGAAAAACAAAGGGAATTGAATCAAAAATATGGAAAGCGGCTGTCTATATTTTTTCAGATTGGTTCAAAGCACGCTAAGAAAAACTGGTCGAGCCTTTGCGAAGAAGTGAGTGAATTCCCCATTCGAGAATACGGTCAAAACGATGGAGCGGAGTTTCTATCAGATTTAGCAGACATGGGAATCAATACCCTTGTATTGGAAGTCGGAAGTTTCTTACTTCATTTTCTAGAACAACATCTAACAGAAATGGACGAAATTCTGCAGATCAGAAACCCAAACTTAGAGTGGAAATCTGGCAAAGTCTTTACTCTCTTTGATAAAGATCCGAAGCAAGTTTATCAGGTTGGTTCGGATTTATGGGCTTGGAAATCAGCTAAGCCTTGACCTTGAATACCTTTCTTAGTCCATTGTGAATTATGTTTACTGGAATTGTCGAAACCACTGGAAAAATCGTATCCATCACTCCAAAATCCTCTGGATCTGAATTTCAAATCGAAACTCTTTGGACCGATCCCGATTTAAAGATTGGAGATTCCATTGCTATCAATGGCGCTTGCATGACCGTATCCAGTTTTGAAAGGGAAGGGCATTCGTTTTCTTTTTTTGCCTCATTTAAGTCTTTAGAATTAACAAATCTTAGCAAATTAGCTTTAGGAACTACAATCAATCTTGAAAGAGCTATGTCCGCCAGTCAAAGATTTGGTGGACATGTTGTTCAGGGCCATGTGGACGGAATGGGAGAAATTGTATCTCGCCGAGCTATGGAAAGCAATCAAGTGGAAGAGTTTTGGGTCTCGTGTCCTGACACTTTACAAAAATATTTGGTTAAAAAAGGATCGATCACAGTAGATGGAGTTAGTCTTACAATAGTAGAAGCAGATAAGGGATCCTTTCAATTGATTTTGATTCCTGAAACTTTAAAGAAGACAAATGCTTCATTATGGAATCCAGGAGTTGCGGTAAACTTGGAAGTGGATATATTAGCTAAGTATATTGAGAATTTCTTAGAGCAAAGGTTTTCAAAATCTTAGGATTTTCGAATGAGCTCATCTATGTCTGAGTCATCATCGTCTTTTAGGTATTTTGCTTTAAAATCTAGAGGTGATAAGATTTCAAAGAACATGTCGAGCTTAGCAAGCTTGAAAACGTTATGAATCATTGGTTTCATACCAACTAGCACAAGTTTTCCTTTTTTGTTTTTGAGGTTGTTCAAGCTCTTGATCAAAGATCCAATGCCAGAAGAATCTATGTAATCCAGTTTGCTCATATCAATTGATATCAACGCTGGGCTACCCTCGACTTGCTTATTGAAAAGAGATTCAAATTCTTCTGTAGATTCGATATCGAATTTGCCAGTGATTTCTATTTGTTTGATCTTGCCAAGACTGTTGAGTCTAAGTTCCATACGGTATCATTCCTATTTGCTAAATTTATGTCAAATTCCCTTCAAAAATCAATGAATTTCTTTTTTTATCTACTTTTATTCCAGCCCTCTCGGACAGTCTTAGTAGAAGAGACTAGCAAATGATCCGACCGATAGAAGAAGCCATCCAAGAAATCCGCGAAGGAAAAATGATCATTTTGATCGACTCAGAAGATAGAGAAAATGAGGGGGATCTGGTTGTTGCGGCTGAATTTGCAGACAATGTGGCGATCAATTTCATGGCAACCTTTGGCAGGGGGCTCATTTGCATTCCCATGAAGCCCGAAAGACTGCGGAAACTCGGTTTACACCGAATGACTTCCAAGGGGGGCGATAAACAAGGAACAGCATTCACTGTTTCAGTGGATGCGAAACACGGCACTACAACTGGAATTTCAGCAGGGGACAGGGCCCGGACCATTGAAGTTCTCCTTTCAGAAGAAACCAAAGAAGACGATCTGCTCACCCCAGGGCATCTTTTTCCACTGGAAGCAGTTCCAGGTGGAGTTTTGAGAAGGGCTGGTCACACTGAGGCATCGGTCGATCTCTGCGAATTAGCTGGATTGAAGCCTGCAGGGGTTATTTGCGAGATCATGAATGATGACGGAACTATGGCTAGATTGCCAGATCTGGAAATCTTTGCGGCAAAGCACAAGCTCAACATATACACCATAGAAGATTTGATCCGATTCAGAAGAGGTTCCGAAAAACTGATCCATTGTGAAGCGGAAGCCGCTTTACCTACAGAGTATGGGGATTTTTCCATTCGAGCATACAGCACTCTGATTGATGACAAGGTTCATGTGGCACTTGTAAAAGGCGAGATTCATCCAGATGACCCGATATTAGTTCGAGTTCATAGCGAATGCATGACGGGCGATACATTTGGAAGCCAGCGTTGCGATTGCGGTCCCCAGCTTCACAATGCTCTCAAAATGATAGAAAAAGAAGGAAAAGGTATCCTTTTGTATATGCGCCAAGAAGGCAGGGGAATTGGATTTATCAATAAACTGAAAGCCTATTCTCTTCAGGAGAAAGGCCTAGATACTGTGGAAGCGAACGCAAAACTGGGATTTGCTCCAGATTTGAGAGACTACGGAATTGGAGCACAAATCCTACGAGACTTAGGTGTGCAAAAGATGAAACTAATCACAAACAACCCTAGAAAAATCGTAGGTTTAGAAGGCTACAACTTGCAGGTAGTAGAAAGAGTGCCCAATGAAATTGAACCACTCTCAGGAAACCAAAAGTATCTGGAAACCAAAAGAGATAAAATGGGTCACCTTCTGAATTTCCATGGAATTTGAGATTCTAGATTTCGAAAGAATCGAAAATTGCGCAGAAAGTCTACGGTGACAAACGGTATTTTTTCCAAGTAGAACCTTCTTTTTCAAAGACCACTCGATCATGGAGTCTACCTTGTCTACCTTGCCAAAATTCAATTTTAGATGGAAGTATCGCATAACCACCCCAAGAATCAGGGGTTGGGATCGATTTCCCTTCCAGTTCTTTTTCTAAAGCATCCATTTTATCTTCTAAGAATTTTCGGTTTGGAACTACTTCGCTCTGTTTGGAGACTAAAGCTCCTAGTTGTGAAATTCGGGGTCTTTTCGAAAAATACTCTTCTGATTCGGCACGCGAAACCTTGGTTGCTTTGCCCTCAATCCGAACTTGTCTTTCTAACTCCCCCCAGAAAAAGGTAAGAGCTACTTGGTTGTTTTGGATTAAATCGCTTGCTTTCTGAGATTCATAATTCGTAAAAAATAGAAAGTTCCCTTGTTCGATACCTTTCAAAAGCACAACTCTTCCAGAGGGTTTTCCCGAACCATCTACTGTTGCTAGGTGCATTGCATTTGGTTCTAGAACTTTTTCTTTTTTTGCTATTTCAAACCAGGTTTGAAAGAATTGAATAGGATCATCTCCCGTTTCAGCCTCGTCCAAAGTGAACTTTTCGTAAGACTGACGCATGTTTTGTAATTCATTCGGATTCAAATTGATACCCTCCCAATTGGAATTGAAAAAAAAGAATTTTAGCTATAAAACTGAGAAACAATCCTAACGAAAGGTAAACTCCCATTGGGATTGGTTTTTTTCGCAGAGATTCACCTTTTTTTCGAAGAAGAATTGTTACGACTAAAGCCAAAGTATATGAAGCATTCAAGTAAAACATCCAAAAAGGGTGTCCTGCGATAAGGGCAAAGCAGGGTGCAAAAAAAACATCTCCAAGCCCCATCCCTTTTTTAAATAGAAAATAAAGGGAGAGATAGACTAAAAAGAACCCTACGAAAACATAAATATCTTTAAGTCCAATCCATTCACCTAGCAAAAAGTAATTGGAAAGCAGGCCGAAGGCGAGGATAAAAGGAAGGTTTTCGTAATCTAATGAAAAATGTTTGGAATCGGTATGAATTGAAATCCATAGATGTCCCAATAAAAATGGAAACATCAAAGCAAAGCCAATCGATTCAGTCAAATGAAAGCTTGCCACCGCAACGAGTCCAAAGAGAAGCTCGCTTGCTGGAAACACAAAACTCAATTTAGCTGAACAGGCTTGGCATTTCCCCTTTGCCCAAAAGTATCCAAAGATTGGAATGAGAGCGATTCTGCTCACTTTCTTTTCACAGACTTCGCAGGCGCTGGGCTTTAAAAATAGAACTTTCCATTTTTGAATTCCTGGATAGTTTTTTCGTTCCTTTGAATAAAAATACTTTAGCAAGCGATCGGCTGTTGTTTGGTAAAACGAACCTAAAGCTCCCCCATACAAAAACAAAAGGCAAGAAAACCAAAATTCAGCTGAATTCAAAGGGATTGTAGCGCTTTCATGCCCCTTTTTAGGTTCTCCCAATCTGTAGCGAAGGAAAGGCGAACATGAGAATGGTTGTCACAAAAAATAAAACCGGGGACCAAAATCAATTTTTGCTCCAAAACAGCTCTTTTAATAAATTCTTCATCGTTTCCTTTGATTTTTAGAAAAAAGTAAAAAGCCCCACCTGATTTACTGGTTTCATAGTGGTCTTTTAGACTGTCGTAAACGAAGTCTCTTTTTTCTCTGTAATCATTGATATAAGCTGACATATCGGTTTTTAAAGCTTCGAGGCCGGCATACTGAGTGACGGAGGGGGCACAGACAACGGTGTATTGCTGAAGAGTAGTTAAGTTCTGAATCAACTCCAAAGGTCCTAAAATGGAAGCCAACCTAAGACCAGTCATATTGTAGGTTTTGGAAAAACCAGTGAGAGTCACTGTCTTTTCATATTCTGATCCGATAGAAAAAAATTCTTTATCGTAGTCAAACAATTCATAGATTTCATCACTAATGAGAAATGCACCTGTTTTGTCGGCTAGATTGGCAAGGGCCCTCAACTGTTCTTTTTTTAAAACTCTACCCGTCGGATTAGAAGGGTTCGAATAAATGATCAGTTTCCATTTTTTATTCTGGTAATTTATCAAGTCCTCAGGGGCAAAGGTCTCGGGAAGTGCAGTCAGTTTTGCGCCATAGAACTTAAGCATAGCAGGATACATCAAAAAATAAGGAGAAACCACCAAACATTCGTCCCCTGGGTCAATACAAGCATTGAAGAGCAGAAACAAAGCAGAGCTAATTCCAGACGTAGCTAAGATTCGATCAGGGTGGGCATAGGAGATTTGGTTTTCCCTTTTGTACTTTTCTGCCATAGCTTCACGAAAACTAGGAATGCCTGCCGTTAACGTATAGGCAGTGTGACCGTCTCGAGTAGCTTTGCAAAGTGCCTCCACGATATTGGGAGGGCATGGAAAATGGGGCTGTCCGATCGAAAGGTTGATCGGATTTTCCACGGTTCGCGCTAGTTCAAAGGCTTTTCGGATGGGGCTTGAGTCGATCCAGGACATTCTCTCGGCAAATTGCATAGAGAATTCATCCCTTTCCGTTCCTTTTTGGTCAATAGAATTTGATTTACAGCCTTCAATTCAGAGAAAAGCTAATGATATGAAATCTGTTTCGATCGCAGGAATCTCAGTTCCTATCCTTTCCCAAAATTCGAATCTTCCCATTTTCCCTTCTTCTCTAGTAGAAACAGATTCGGTTAAAAAAACTTTGGAAAAGATACTCTATCCTATGCTGGAAGGCATCCCCGTTCTCTTGGTGGGTGATGCGGGCGTTGGAAAAAACGCTTTGATCTACTATATCAACTCAAAAAGAGAACAGCCAACTGCTAGATTTAGTTTCAATGAGGATACTCTCCCGGAAGACCTAATAGGTTCGTATCGAATCCTTCTGGATGGAAAGGGCTTTTCGTGGTCCAATGGTCCACTTTCCCAAAGCTTAGAATCAGGAATTACCTTTGTAGCAGACGAGATGAATCTATGTGCACCAAATATCATCAAGCGTTTTGCATCCGTCTATGAATCTAACTATTTAGATTTGTTGGAAGGCGATGGTTCGCGCATTCGTGGAAAAACAGGATTTTGGTTCGCCGGAACTCAAAACCCAAGTGAGGGATTTGAAGGCAGAAAACCACTTCCATTTGATATCACCAAACATTTTGCTGTCGTTTATGTTGATCCCTATTCTCCTGATGAGCTTCTTTTTATTTTGAAAAACCTATTTCCTGACCTTGGAGAACCAATCTTAAAGTCTGTTATACGATTGGCGATCGGAACCGAAGAAAAAGTCAAAAAAGGCGAAATCGGGAAAGGAGATTTAGAGAAGTATCATTTCAATCTCAGAACCTTGCAAAGGTTTTGCAAACGGGTGCTCAGTGCTGGTACCTCAGAATCCCAAGTTTTAATCTTAGAGTCTCTCAATCTTTTCCAAGAATGTTTTCGGAAAAAAGAAGACAGAGTCATTCAACAGGCATTTATTGAAGAAATCTGGGGAGAAAAATTTAAGAACCAGCCACAAAAAGGCTATGTGCAAGGTGGCAAGATATTTTGGAACTACCGAGAAGTTGCCACCTTGGATGAAAACAAGTCTATCAAAATCCTCTCCACCCATCCTACACCTGAGCCTATCCAAGGTTTTATAGATAAGATTCTCGCAGGAATCCAAAACCAAGAGAACATTCTAATCGAGTTTAGAGAAGACCAAGATCCAGCTGAGTTTCTAGCATTGATCACCGAGCTAACCGGACAGAGTTTAGAAATCGTCACTCTTTCCAAAGGCATGCATACTTCCGATGTAATCGGGGCATTGAAACCTGTGAAAAATGAATCGGGTGAAAGTGTTGCTTGGGTCGATGGTCCACTCACGCGAGCTATCAAAGCCGGGAAGACCATCCTATTGACGGGACTCGAATCAGCGGGAGCCGAACTGGTTGAAAAATTGAATATGTTAACTGACGACGCAAGATCACTTTTGCTTCCGCCTGAAGCAGGGGAATCCATTGCACTTCAGTTACAAAAGAGTTCCATTATTTTTGGTTTCAAAACATTTAGAAATGCCAAGTCCACCAATACGATTTCTCGTGCTTTTCGAAATCGTTTTACGAGCGTTTTGTTTCCTGAATTGGAAGAGCCTCTCGTCTTAGAAGAAATTTTGAATTTCTATCTTCCAGAAGGCATTCTTCCCAAAGCAATGACTAAGTTTCATACTAAAATGAAAGAACTGGCAGACAAAAGAACCATTGGGTCTGCAAATCTACAACCCTATCGATTTGGAATTTCAAATCTTCTCAAATGGAAAAATCATATCTACCGTTATAACGAATCAGATGTTAAAAACCTCGCCGAACGCGGTGGAAACATCTTCTACACCAACCAAATCGCAGATCCCAAGGAACGAAAAGAAGCAGAAAAGCTCTTGCAAGGGTTCTTGAATGGGGTGGAGCTAGTGAGCGATCTTTTCCAAGCCATAGAGGAGAAAAAAAAAACTTTCTCCCTTGAATCCAACCTAGAACGGAGCAACTGGTGGAACCCAGAAGACCATTACCGTGATCCTATCACGGGAGAAGCCAAACGAAAAATGGTTGGTGGCGAAACCAAAGAAGGTATCGAGATCAACACTCCTGAAACTGGCGGCTCGATGAAAGAGGGCCCAGATGCTTGGTACGGTTCTGAAACCCAAGGAAACCAAGGCCAAGGCGAGCCAAATGGGGGAGGGGGCGGCTGGGGGTATCGCACTGAAGAGCTCTACAAACAATTTCTCAAAAAAAGAAGATTGCTCTGGGACTATTCTATGCTTGTTAGCTTAGAAGAATTTAAAAAAGTCTTTGGGAAAGAACTTGAAGAGGTGGAATTGAACCTCGAACAACTCTTTGACCCAGAAATCGATATCCAAAGAATCCACAAAAACGAAGGCTCGCGGGTGGATGCAAGAAAGTACCTTTCCTACAAAAGTGGGAAAGGGGACACAAAGATTTTTGATAAAACAACAATTTTAAAGAATGAAGAAAAACTAAAAGGAGTAGAAGTCGCTTTTCTTGTCTCAAAGTGTCGAAGAATCTTTAACTTTGAATATTCGGTGGCTATGCTCTCTGCACTTTTAGTTAGCCTTCATATCTTATCCGAACACGATATACCCTCCAGCGTGCATACGTTTTGTGATATCAAAAACTCAAAAGATACGGTAGATTTGTATACTTTGAAAAAAGCTGAAGACGATTATAGCCCAGAGAAAGAAACAGAAGTCTTTGACCTATTGTGTAAAAACTGGCATGGAGACTCCATTCCTGAATTTCAGATTCTGAACAACTGCGAACGCTATTTTTCACCGGACGCTGAAACTAGAATCATCATCATTCTATCCGATTTTAGAGGAAATCGAGCAAAGACCAGGGTAGAAGACGAGATTGGATCATTTGAAACCAGAAAACTAAAAGAGTCCGTCCTAAAAAACCAAGACAAAAACTATGTATTTCTTGGAGTTGGATTGGGATCACGATACATCGCAGAACATGTATTTCAAGACTCATTGCAGATAACTTCTGAAAACTTTTTTAGTATGCCCAATTTGATTGGAAGTGAGATCGCAAGACTAGTCGAACTCCACCATTCATTGCGAGTATAGAATGACTGCAAACAAACCAAAAGAGTCAGAAAAAACCGAAGCCATTGTCAATAAGAAGGCTAGGTTTAATTTTGAGCTGATTGAGTTTTGGGAAGCTGGGATTGTCTTGACTGGCAGTGAAGTCAAGGCATTGCGCGAACGAAAAGGCAATTTGACTGATTGCTTTGCAAAGATTAGAAATGGAGAAGTTTTTTTGGAAAACTTTTCTATTCCACCTTACAAAAATGGGGGTTATGCCAACCATCCTGAAATTCGACCGAGAAAACTTCTACTCAAATCAGCAGAGATCGGCAAGTTGGCAAGGGCGACAAAGGAAAAAGGTTATACACTGATTGCTACAAAATGTTACTTCAAGAACAACAAACTCGTAAAGATAGAAATTGCTACTGCGAAACCTAAAAAACTCTACGACAAACGCGAAGACCTTCAGAAGAAGGAAGCTAAGATTGAAATAGAAAGGGCTTTCAAAGGAAGTCATAGAAAATGAAAGACTTTCCACAAGTTTTTATTATGGGTAGACAAAACGTAGGAAAGTCAACCCTCTTCAACGCTATTTTAAAAAAGAATGCTAGTATAACAGAAGATAGCCCAGGCATCACCCGCGATGTGATCAAGTATCTGGTTTCACGACCCGAGGTGAATTCTACTTTTTATCTTTGTGATACTCCCGGATTGGATCTTAAAAACGAAGAGTCTTTGTCCAAAGACATTTGGGACATTTCCTTATCGCAATTGAAGGAAGCAGACATCATTTTGCATGTGATAGATGTGGGTGACCTTAGACCTTATGATCATGAATTGATTCGCCTATTGAAAAAGGATGAAGTTTTATCTCAAATACCGGTTGTTACTTTGATCAACAAAGTGGATTCCGAAAAGGAAGATCTGGACTTAGAGCCTTTTTTTCGTTTAGGTCTAAATGAAATCCTACCAGTTTCGGGGCTCAATAAAAGAAACCTAAACGTACTTTTTCAAAAACTAAATCTCTATTTACCGAAATCAGACCAGTCTCCAGAGCCCGCCTTTTGTAAAATTGCTATCCTAGGAAAACCAAACTCTGGTAAATCGAGCTTGCTCAACTCTTTTCTTGGCTATGCTAGGGCATTGGTATCCGATATTCCTGGCACAACAAGGGATAGTGTGAGCGAGTTCTTTTTGTTTGAAGGCAAAAAAATAGAGATAGTGGATACCGCTGGAATTCGAAAGAAAACAAAGTCAGAAGAAGGTGTTGAGTTCTATTCCTATCGAAGAACCTTGAAAGCGTTAGAAGAAGCAGACCTTGTTTTGCTTTTGATCGATGCGACTAAAGGGTTTGGTGAGTTTGATAAAAAGATCTTTGGTGAAATCCAGGCAATGGGAAAACCCATGATCCTAGTTGTCAACAAATGGGATTTGATTTCAGAAAAAGAAACCAACACCTGGCGTGATTTTCAGCGAAAGCTGGAAGCAAGGCTCCCAGCGATCCAGGACCGTCCCATGCTTTCCATCTCGGCAACGGATAGACAAAGGACTCATAAACTACTCTCCATGGCTATTTCCCTCACTGAAAAATCTAGAAAAAAGATCACAACCCGAGCTTTAAACGATTGGCTCGGAAAATGGAAGGGAAAACTAAAAGTTCAGAAAGCAAGCCACAGGCCTCCCAAGGTTTTCTATGCAACCCAGGTTTCATCCAACCCGTTTCGGTTTCTCTTTTTTGTAAATGATCCCAAGCTATTCCCTGACAATATTCTCTCCTTTTACCGAAAGAATATAGTAGAGCAGTTCGATTTGAATGGATTGACCGTTGAAATTGAGCTCAAAGGACGAAAAGAAGGAGAAGAAGCAGTGCCATGATATTCGTTTTGTTTCTCATTCTTACATTTTTTGTCGGTGGCATTCCTTTCGGTTATTTGATGGGGAAGCTCGTCAAGGGTATCGATTTACGAGAGTTTGGTAGTAAGAACATCGGGGCTACCAATGCAGGAAGAGTTCTCGGCTGGAGGTATGGAATTCTAGTTTTGATTTTAGATGCCTTGAAAGGTGCTGTTCCCGTTTTCGCTTTTTTGAAAATTGACTCTCCTCTACCACAGATTGATGGTCAGTTGATCGTTGGATCCATTGCCATTTTAGGACATACATTTACTCCTTTTTTGAGTTTTAAGGGCGGGAAGGGCGTTGCAACTGCCTTAGGTGTTTATCTCCACTTGTTTCCCGTTGTTACAGTTTCGGCTGTTTTGATTTTCTTCATTGTGTACAAATTGACGGGCTATGTTTCTCTTGGTTCCATCGTTGGTTCTTTTACAATGCCGGTTTGGTATTATATATTTTATTCGTTCTTTTGGAAGGAAGAGTATTCTTTGTCTGCTTTCTTGGCTCTAGTTGTAACTTTTGTTTTAATTGTTTTTCTTCACCGAGAGAATCTAAAAAGATTAATTGCAGGCAAAGAGCTTAGGGCAACCAATGCAAATTGAAAAACAAGCCGCACTTTCCCACCAAGAAAAGCTGTTTTTGATTACAGAGTTCTTGGAGCTTCACCCAGAAGCCGAAATTCAGGATATCTACAAGTGGTTGTATTTTGGTGAATTTGGGGAAGCCGAGAGAAACGCATTTTATTCGAGTACTAAATTTGTTCCAGAATTGCATGTTTTGCTTTCAGAAATCAAAAAAGAATCGGTCGATCAGGAAACTTCGAAACTGCTTTGGGAGCCAATGGGTGTTTCGGCACGCTTTTTAAAAGTATATCTCTCTCCTTACTATCACAGAGAGTGTCCTCTTAAGCGTTTGGTGAATCTAATGGAAAGATCACCCGCCTATCGTGGTTCAAGAATGACATTTAAATTGGATTGGAATCATGTAAAAGATGTAGTCTCTGAAATGCGCCCTGAATTCTCAAAAAAACAATTTACAGAGTTTGAAGAACAAATCAATTTTCACCAACTTCCAGACGTATCACATACAGAGTTCTATTTAAACAAAACACCCTACGCGTTTAGAGTCATTTCCCAAAAGCTGTTTTTTTCGTATTTCCCTGAGTTTGTAGATGAGTCTGTTTTTCATCCCTTTGATTCCAGTGCTTCTTTTGTAGTATAAAGACTCTTCTTCAAATAGTGAATTTCTTTTTTTAAACCTTGGCAAAGTAACTCTTTGCGTTTCTCTCGGCTAAGTTCTGCATGGCGGAGTAGATAGATCTCCGTTTTTCGAATCATTCTTTTTAAATAGCTTTTCTCTTCCAA
Organism: Leptospiraceae bacterium; assembly: GCA_027485405.1. Lineage (GTDB taxonomy): Bacteria > Spirochaetota > Leptospiria > Leptospirales > Leptospiraceae > Leptospira_A. The sequence continues at coordinate 24,319 of JAIXRB010000022.1, forward strand.
GAAAGAAAAAAGCGAAACAGGATCAGAATCCGTAGAGTTCTTTAACCAAGTTTCGATTTCTTTTTCTACAAATTCTAGATCATTCCAAATGGAATGAAATAGTTTGTCTGCATTCTCCTTTCGATGCAAAGGAGCGCTTTTCTTTGGATGGGTTTTGTTCCAGACATAACCGTGATTACTTTTCTGTTCCAGAATTTTCATCCCTTCTTTAGCTTCTAGATTTACAAAGCCTTGGATTTTAGCTCCACCATCATTCCAATTGTAAAGACTCATTCCTTCCACGGATCTGGCAGATTCTTCAAACCAATGCCGATACAGTTCTAAAACATAGTCGGTAAGAACTGTAAGCCCATTGCAAGATTCCACTTCCTTGGTTTCCCTTTTACGGATGATGACTTCATTTGTCCATTCTAGACTTCTCTTTCGATTCACGGTTGTTAGCCATTTCTCATTGTGGTGAGTACCAGTGGAATGAATCTCCCTTCCTGTATAAGCTAAATCTTGTCCTACAAAATGCACTTCGGAGCAACCCATAAATCTCAGAATATCAAAAGCTGTGGTTGCTACGGATCCACCAGATTGGATATCACCTACCTCTCCCAGTACGAGATCTGCTAATTCGCCGCCTGCTGTTACTTCACGAACCCATTTCCCTTCGGCGTTCACTTGGTATTTTGCAGTAACAGAATGAATCACTCTGTTGAACTGCCCATCTCGCAAAAGAGTAGGGCTGGACACTAAATCTGCAAATAACGGTATGTCTTGGATGCTTTCTCCCATAAAATGAAAGAAAGAATTCGTTTGGGCATCCAAAGTCACAACTCCATCAGGGCGAATGTCTTCCTTTAACAGAGCTTTTAGCGATGTGTCGCAAGATAGAAAGAAAGCCTTATCTCGGATAGACTTCAAATACAAAAGGTTCTTTCGCAGTGTGGGGCCCGCTGATACCAAAACGGCTGGTATACCTTTTAAAGCGTCTTTCCAACTGGAAATGCACTCCCTATTCGGAAATTCAAAGCCAGAAGATACCAGATTCCAAATTGAGTTTTTGACCCAGAGTCTTTCAAACTCAAATTTAGTCAAAAGGTCACTCATCTTTGCGGAAAAGAGGGATTGGATTCGCTTTTCGATACTAGAAAAAAATTCAGGGTCTCTTTGCAGATCTC
>JAIXRB010000039.1 GCA_027485405.1 Leptospiraceae bacterium
GTCCATTTCATCCAAAGCTTCATCGAACTTTTCAATGGGGATTAGGCGGATGTTTGGCTTTTTTCCAAAAATCTCCAATGCCTCAGGAGTGAAGCTCTCGGCGATCACTCCTTCTACAAAATTCTCGGTCACTGCTTTTGCGACTTCGGCGTCCACAGCCCCGTGGATTCCAATGATGCCACCAAATGCCGAGATTGGGTCTGTTCTCTTTGCCAATTCGAAAGACTCCAGCACTGTCTCTCCAAAGGCTATGCCACAAGGGTTGAGGTGCTTGACAATGCTCACTGCATTTTTAGGCAATAGAGATGCTACGTGAAAGGCGGCATCAAAATCTAACATGTTGTTAAATGAGAGCTCTTTCCCTTGCAAAGCAGAGAATTGAGACTTTGTAAACACAGGCTCATAGAAAGCCGCTTCTTGGTGTGGGTTTTCTCCATAGCGGAGTTTTTGTTTCTTTGTGAAACCCAAAGTGATTTTTTCTGGGAAGGTGTCTTCTAGCTTTTTTTGAAAGTAGGTAGCAATTGCGGAATCATAGAAAGCGGTTTCTGAGAAAACCTTAGACGCCATACGGAAGGCAAGCTCTGGGGAGACTTTGCCCCCATTTTTTTCCCATTCAACTTGGAAGGATTCATAGTCCTTTGGGTCGGAGAGAACGACTACATTTTTATGGTTTTTTGCCGCAGAACGTAACATAGATGGGCCACCGATGTCTATGTTTTCTACCGCGTCTTCTAATGTGGCACCAGGTTTAGAAACTGCTTTTACAAATGGATACAAGTTTACAACAACAAGCTGGATTGGCTCGATCTTGTTTTGTTCCATTTGGGATTTGTGGTTTGCGTTTTGAACATCTCCCAAAAGTCCTCCATGGATTTTTGGGTGGAGGGTTTTTACTCTTCCGTCCAAGATTTCTGGAAAGCCTGTGAACTCAGAAACTTGTTTTACAGCTATGCCTTTTTGCTTGAGAAGATCGAAGGTGCCGCCTGTAGAAAGGATCTCTACCCCATTTTTGGCAAGAAACTGTGCGAATGGCTCTATGCCAGTTTTGTCTGAGACGGATATAAGTGCACGTTTGATTGTGATCATTTTTTTATTAAAACCTTTCTACCTGTAATTGTTAATTTATCTTCACAAAAATACTGTACGGCGAGACAAAGAAGTTTATGCTCTTCTTTTAAGATTCTCACAGAAAGTTCTTTTTCTGTCATATCATCCGAAATTTCAATAGCTTTTTGAAGAACGATGGGTCCAGTATCCACACCTTCTTCCACGAAGTGAATGGTGCAACCAGTTACTTTGGCCCCATAGTCCAAGGCTTGCTTTTGTGCCGACAGCCCTGGAAAAGATGGGAGCAGAGAAGGGTGGACATTTAGAATTTTTCCTGGGAATGCGTTCACGAAGTCTGAGTTCAAAATTCTCATGTAACCACATGCCACGATGAGATCAGGATTTTTTTTTAGAACCGCATCCAGTAATTCCCTATGGTAGTCTTTCTTTACTGGATAGCTTGCAAAGGGGAAAGTCTGCGTGGGGATTTGGAACTTTTTCGCTATTTCAAGAGCTCCAGCCTTTGGGTTGTCCGAAAAAAGCCCAATTCCAGTGCCAAAACTAGGGTTTTTGTTTAGAAAGGAGGCAACTGCTTCGAAATTGGAACCCCTTCCTGAGGCTAGGAAAAGGATATTTTTCGGTTTCTTTTTCGAGAAACCCAACCTGAATGGATGCATACCTGACCTAAGAATTCTTCCCTAAGGGCATTAAGCAAGGAGTCTTTTTGGTCGAATTAGAATCTACAGGAGAAAAAAATGTCACTCGCTCGGAAGACAGCTTATTCAGGCTATAATGAATACAAAGTGAATGAGATTTCCACTGTTAGCCAAGTAAAGCTGATTGTGATGCTATTCGATGGTGCAGTTCGGTTCTTAGGGATTGCCATGGAAAACATGACTCCTAGAAAATATGATGTGGTAAACCAGAACATCATTAAGGCTCAAGACATTGTCACGGAACTTTTGCTATCCTTAAACATGGAAGAAGGAAAGGAAGTGGCAAACAATCTGATGTCCATTTATATTTATCTAAAAAAGCGCCTTTTAGAAGCAAACATGAAAAAGGATAAAAAGATCTTAGAGGAATGCACAAAGATTCTCAAAGAACTCAAATCTTCCTGGGAAGAGATGGAAAAGAAAGAACCTAGCAATCAAATCCCGCAAGCACCTAGAACATCCACAGGTTTTTCAATCAAAGGTTAGTCATTTAGAATGAAAAAAGAGACTTCTCAAAACCAGTTTTATTTTCAAAAAGCAAACCTTTTGAAGAAACTCATTGTAAACCTTAAGAAAGAAGATGAGGTGCTAAGTTACGGAGACTCAAACAAAGCGGTTGAGATCGAATTTAAGAACGAAGCGATCCTCAAAGACTTAGAGGACTTAGACCGCAAAGCTCTGCAGTGGACTGATTCCGCAGTGCCTTCTGCCGAAGAAATCATGACATCAGAATGGGTGTTTTCTTTGTTGGATGAGGCCCGTCAGATTCAAAAAACTGTGCAGGCAAAACTAACGAAAGCTATGGATGAAGCCAAGTCGGAATACCTAGAAGTAAAAGTAAAGAGACAACTCAAAACCCACTTACTTCAAAATTCTAATCTATCTTGGACAAAGAATTACTGTTAGAAGAGGCATTTGCCTTTTTTTCCCTCTCTCCGGAATCCTCCCCCGAATCAATCAAAGAACGCTACCATGCTTTGGCTAAAAAATACCATCCTGATTCAGGGGAGTTTACCTCTCCTGTTTTATTTCAAGAGTTGCAAAGATACCACGAAATCCTTTTGGAATGGCAGGCTGTCGGGCTTTCGGTTTCAAATTCTCAAAGTAAAAATTCTAATGAGCGCTCTGAAAAAAAGAAAGATTCCAGCGATTCAAAAGCAGTGTTCTCAAAGTACAAAGCGGCTAAAGAACTGGAAACAAATGCGATTTTAAGATACTATGAGAGAACTAAAAATCAACCTTTGATTTTAAAAGGGGAAGAAAACCCTGCTTTGTTAGAACTTAGAAAAGAGTTGTTGCCGGTTAGAAAAGAGCTGGAAGAGATTGCGATTCAAAAACCGCCTAGCATCTGGTCTAAAGATGCTAGGGATTCATTAAAGAGAATTTCTGTTTGGTGGGATTAGATTTTTGTTACTAGGTCAAAGTCTAGAATGATTTCATCATTGATCAAATCATCTGGCATACCTTTGTAAACGATACCCCATTGTTGTCTGTTGATAGTGGCAGTTCCTTTTGCCGAAACTGGTTTTCCATCAGCAAATACAATTGCTACTGGGAAAGAAATTCCTTTTGAGATTCCTTTGAGTGTTAGATTTCCTCGAGCTTCCAGTCCACCTTTGTCGTCAGCTGTGATAGAAGCGATTTCAAAGAAACCTTCTGGGAATTTTCCAACTTCAAAAAAATCTGTGTCTTTTAAATGACCTTCTAGTTTGGCTTTGTAAGGAGTTCCTTCCAAGTCGATATTGACAATAGAAGGTAGATCGATAACAATAGATCCGCCAGTTACTGAATCGCCTTTTGCATTCACAGAACCACTTTTTAGTTTCACAGTTCCATTGTGTTTTCCGGTAACTTTAGAAGCCGTCCATTTGATTATGGATTTTTCTGTATCGATTGAGAAAGCAGAACCAGAAGCGGCAGAGATTGGGTAAGTGTCTCCTGCGAGTTCTGCGGCCTTTGGCTTGCACTGGGTTAGGATGAAAAGGAAAGCAAGGAGCGTTCCTAGGGTCATTCTTAGTTTCATGATGGTCTCCTGAAATTAGTTTTAACTTAAACTATTTAATGTCACTGTATTTCCCATGCCATTCTTTGCCAAGAATTTATTTTAAGGCAAAAGTAGAGAATTGGAGGGACCTGAGATTCGGATCGAATTTGAAGAGGTTTGGGGTTGGAGGGAAAGCCCCAAAGCCCGAATGACTATAAATTGACCCGAACTTACAGAGGTTCGAAATCGACAGGCGATCCCCGAAGCCACAGCGGTATCCGAAGCATCAATTTCAAAAACGTACTGCGTTGGTTGGACTGGGAGTGTGGTTAAGGTTCCTGCCGCAAGCGTACAATCTGTTCCAGTGGCCAACGTGGCTGGGTTTCTTGCTTCACTTTCCGCACCCGATACAAAAAGTCGGTAGCCTTGGAATATAAGTTCAGGATTCGCGGCTCGAACAACTAAAGTGAAATTCGTAGTAGAAACCTTTGTCGCAGAAATCAAAATAGGTGGAGCTGTGACTGCAATAGAACTGCTGTAATTAGTACATTGAAGCAAGAAAAAAGGAAATAAAAAAACAAAATAGAAAGCTGGCATACAACTAGGAAGATGCAGTAGACCTACCATTCCTTTTTTTCCAAAAGTAATAAGCAATAAACAATACGATGGCAAAGGCAACAAGCCCTAAGATGATGGTTTGTCCTCTTCGCACCCATTGCATTAGCTCTTCAAAATTATGAGCCAAAAAATAACCTAAGTAAACCCAAATGGGAACACTTATAAGAGCCGCAAAACCATCTGTTAGAACAAAGCGGGCAAAGGTGATTTGCCCAGAAGTTCCTGCTGTAAAGAAAATGGGCATTCGGAGCCCAGGCATAAATCGTCCAAAAAAGACCACCCATTTGCCGTGTTTTTTAAACTGTTCCTGCACCTTTTCGAATCGCTCAGGGTGGAGAACGGTTCGCAGAACGGGGAGTTTGAGTGCTCGCAATCCATACGTTTTGCCCAGCCAAAAAACAAAGCTATCACCAATGAGGACACCAGCCATTCCTACCAGAAACATGAAATGGACGTTGGCATAGCCTCTGCCTGAAATAACGCCGCCCGCGGTAAGAGAGATGTCCTCTGGGACAGGAAGCCCAAACCCGCATAGGATAAGAATACCGAAAACGGCAAAATAGCCGTAATTAGTAAATAGGGAAACCAAAGCTGTTAAAAAGTCCATGGGCTGATTTATACTGAATCCCTTGGCAAAGAGAAAAAGGAAAGAGAATAAATGAAGAAGAGCGTGATAGATTTTTCTAAAGAAGAAAGAGCAATGCTAGCATCCTATGCTGTCTCAAGCGAGGATTGCGGTGGAAGGGAATTTCCTGAGCCTGAGCATCCCTACCGCCTACCTTTCCAAAGAGACAAAGATCGCATCGTACATTCCCAAGCTTTTAAGCGTCTAGAATACAAAACCCAAGTGTTTGTGTATTCGGAAGGAGACCACTTTCGGAACCGTTTGACGCATACCTTGGAAGTCGCTGGGGTCTCTCGAACAGTGGCAAAGACTTTGGGTTTGCATGAAGATTTGGCAGAGGCAATTGCTCTCGCTCACGATCTGGGACATGCTCCGTTCGGACATGCAGGCCAAGACCGACTAAGCGAATTGATGAAAGGGTTTGGAGGATTTGAACACAATAAGCAGTCCCTTCGAATCGTTCGAAAGCTCGAGAGGCGGTATCCAGAATTTGAAGGATTGAATCTAACGAGAGCCACCCTAGTTGGAATTATGAAACACGGTGGAGACTATGAAAAAGATAACTTTCTTTCCGAAAGACAAGAGATGGGGCCTTCTTTGGAATCGGGGATTACAGACCGTTCGGATGAAATTGCCTACACCGTACATGACATAGAAGACGGTTTAGAAAGGAAGTTTTTGCGAGAAGACGAGATCGAAGAAAGTCCCCTTTGGAAGAGATTTGCAGGAGATTTTGATTCGCAGTACAAAGACATAGATACGAGCCTTAGGCGGAGATCGATCTGTAGAATGATTTTGAACGGTTTGGTTTCAGACTTGATTGAAACAACCGAATCGAATCTTGCCAAGAACAAAGTCTCAACTAGGAAAGACTGTACGGATCTTTGGAAGAAAAGAGTTCCAATTGTGAGTTTTTCGGAATCTATGGACAAGAATCTTCGCCTTACAAAAAAGATCCTATTCGAAAAACTATACCAACATCCTCAAGTCTTGGATATGAGTAAAAATGGACAAGAGATCATTGAACGATTGTTTTTCATATTTATCAAAAATCCGAAAGAAGTTCCTTTGTCATATCAATCTAGGCTTGCTCTGGAGGGAACAGAACGAGTTGTTTGTGACTATATAGCTGGGATGACCGACCGCTATGCGGCAGAAAAACTCAAAAACCTTTCTTGAACTGCGTTTGAAACTGTTCTCCAATTTTTTTGCCAATCGAGAGATCCTTCTTTACCCACTTTGTTTGTGATTCCAAGCAATGGTAAAAAATCCAATCCGCGCTTTTGGCAAACCTTGGCACAGCCATAGACCTCTTGGTTTTCGATTTCGGGAGAGCCGACGCGCTCTACTTCTGATTTGGAAAGGGAACCCAGCGTGAGAGACAAGGGGGCGTTCGTCTTTACAAAACGAACTGTTTTTTCTAGTCTTTTGCGAATTGGGCTTTCAGGGATTTGGATAGGTTCTAAAGGAAATGTCTTTTGCTTGGAAGGATCCGAAAAGAACTCAATCGAAGTTATGAAATCAGAAGATACAACTTCAAATAGATCTA
>JAIXRB010000132.1 GCA_027485405.1 Leptospiraceae bacterium
ATGTTACTTTTGCTAGTTTAATTCTTGAAATTTGAAAATTAGGTCAATGAAAAAATATCATCGAAAAAAGTGAATAAATTAAATCCATATAATATAAATTTTTACTTTAATTTTAATATCCGGAAAAGTTTATCGTTTATTGATAAAATATATAGATATAAACTAGATATTCAAAAAAGAAAAAGGCTCAAGCAAATTTTTATACACCATATTTATTACCCCCTAATGGCAAAGACTTATGGACTAGATTTCATAGAAACTGCGAATTTTTTTAATCAAAAACAAATACCTGTTTCTGAAGACTTTACCCTTTTGGTTGATGAAAGGGATATCAAATTTCCTTTTCATGTAAATCTTTCAAAAATTTTCGAAGGACTCTTTTTTTATGCATTTTCAATCTTTAGCCTGACTAAAGGTTTTTTTTTCGGTAGGTTTGGTAAAAATACGAAATTCAATCTTACGATTTCTGACTTCGCGTTTCAAAATTACTACTCTATCCAAGAAGTTAATAAAATTGTAGAATTAATTGAAAAGGATTACTATCCAAAAGTAAACGAAAGTGATATAGTCATTTCTAAATCTTTTTTTTTTCATGGGATTCAGTTTGGTAAGTTGATTTTTCACAAATACCCCGTTTTCAGATTACTTAGTTTAGTGCAATGGACAGTTGATGATATGATTATCTATCTTATTTTTTCCTTTAAATTTCTTTTTAGAGCACTCCCGAAAGCATTATTGAAAAAAGACGAATTATTCTTGTTTCGAGATAATATCATGATTCTTTCTATGCATTTAGTAGATAAGTACTCATTAGTTAATTACTTCTTCTACACTAATTCAGACTGTTACAACCAAGAATTATATACAAAATCAAGGCTGAATACAAAACATTCTTCAATCATGCTTTGGTACTCAATGAACAATTTCGATTTTCATTTCAAAGGAAACACTAAATGCAATCCCTTTCACTATGCTCCATGGATGAAAACAATGAACATTGATAAGCACTTAGTTTGGAATGAAGAGCAGAAGCAATTATTGACAATTTTGGACAAAGATTCTACTATCATTTCTGTTCATAAACCAATTCTATTTGACAATCCTTTCAGGGAAGTAGAGAATTCACTTTTCAATAAAGAAAAAAAGAATATCATTTTCTTTGATGTTCCACCCAAGAATGAGCAAATCGAGAAATTGATATATGGGAATTCGTTTATTTATGCTAATCTAGATACATGCAGAAGATTCATTTTAGATGTAATAGAAACATTTGGGAGTTCATATAATTACTTTATAAAATCTAAACGATCTAAAGATCCAGGAATTCACCCTGAATACCTTTTAACAATTAAGAACAATAATTCAATTCGGTTTCTTGATACAGATATCTCTATTTTCTCCCTTTTCGAGAATAAGATTGATTTAGTGGTTTGTTTTCCATTTACATCTGTAGCATATATCTCACATACGAAGAATATTCCAACTATTTATTACGACCCGATTTCTATTTTGGAAGAGAAGGTTTTGTATTACAATGGACAAATACTAATATCAGGGAAAGTAGAGCTAAAAAATTACTTTACTCATTACCATAATTCGAAATGACAATGATAAATATTAAAGGAAACCTATGATACCCAAAACAATTGAAGTCGGATTCGGAAAAGTATTAAAAGTAAAAATTGGCGCAAAGCTACCTCTCGCCTTTATAGGTGGGCCCTGTGCTATTGAATCAAAAGAACATACATTTATGATGGCGAAAAGAGTTAAGGATATATGTGATAAGGTGGGTGTGCCTTGGATTTTTAAGGCTTGTTATGATAAGGATTGTAGGTCAGCTCCAGATAGTTTTCATGGCTTGGGCATTGAGGGAGGATTGAAAATTCTTTCAGAGGTTCGCGAAGAATTTGGGATTCCGGTGACATCAGATTTTTCAGATCCATCTTGGGGTGCCGCAACGGGAGAGGTTTGTGATTTAGTTCAAGTCCCAGCTTATCTTTGTCGTCAAACGTCAATTTTACGGGCGGCAGCAGAAACAGGTAAACCTGTTCACCTTAAAAAGGGTCAATTCATGAGTCCTTGGAACATGAAAAATTCCGTTCGGAAGCTTGAGGCTCATGGTTGTAAGGCAGTTGTGTTGACCGACCGAGGTACTTTTTTCGGATACAATATGCTTGTAAATGACTTCAAATGTTTCCCAATCATGGCAGAAACTGGATACCCCGTTTGTTTTGATGCAACTCATTCCATTCAATTACCAACGTCCATGGGAAATATTTCCGGTGGTCAGAGGGAATACATTCCTCATTTAGTCAGAGGAGCATGTGCGGTAGGGATCAATGCACTATTTATGGAAGTACACAATGATCCACCTAATGCTATGAGCGATGCGAATACTGTACTGGATATCAAATATCTAGAAAACGTATTATCTCAGGCAAAATTTATGCACGAACAAAGATTGGAGTTACTAGAAAAATTTGGAGAAGATAATGTCCACAGAGATTAATCGAAATAAGCCTGTACAGGATGTAATGATTCCTTTGGATAAATTTCCAGTTCTACCAGAATCCATACTATTCAAAGAGGCATTGGAGGCAATGAGTCGCTTCAATTTAGGAATCGCTTGCATCACAAACGCGGATGGAAAACTATTGGGACTTGTGACAGACGGTGATGTGAGAAGAAAACTTCTCAAAATCCAAAAGCCTTTTTCCGCACTCTTCGTGGATGATGCTTTAGACCATTGTATTAAATTTCCAATTACAACTACAGCTAAAACTAAATTGATTGATGCAGTAGATCAAATGGAAAAAAAGCATGTATGGGATTTGCCTGTAGTAGATGAAAATGGAAAGCTAATAGGTTTATTGCATTTACATCCAGCAGTAAAAGCTATCTTATCATAATCACTGAATCGAGATTATGATATATACAGAAAACAAAGCAATAGAATTCCTAATCAATAATTTGGATGCTGATGATACGGCAACATCCTCCCACTGGAAAAAATACCACAAAGATTTTTCTGTCGGAAAGGATTTTGACATATCTGGGATTGTCGGTTTTGGGGGGAATTCCAAAAAATTTAGAGGAATCTATAAGTTAGCTCATATAATTTTTCAGAATAGATACCGAAGACTTGGAAAAGACTATTCTAACTTTGAACTTATTGACTCGAAAGCAAGTGAAATGACTAAGTTGCAGAAACGAGCCTATGATTTGGATGTTCTTCGTCAGACTCTAACATTGTCTTTACTCATGAATCATTTCAATGAGGTGGGGGGGGGAATCGGTAGATCAGTCGCAGTAATTGGCGATGGCTTTGCTTCGTTGTCTCTATTGCTTCTTATGAGTGGATTTGCCAAAAAAGTGGTTCTTGTAAATTTAAGTAAGACTTTGTTAGTGGATTTATTGTATTTTCAAAAATACAATAACAAGAATCGATTAGCTTCTTTTGTATTAGTAACTGAAAAGGAAGACTCAAATAAAGTGAAGGATTTTGATCTTATTGCAATTCAAGCTTCCAATCATGAATTTCTAAAATTTTTTCCAATTGATATTTTCATCAACATTGCATCCATGCAAGAGATGAATCCGGAAGTTATTTCTGGGTATTTTGACGATATGCGGGAAGTCGCTAAGAGACAAGATTCTTTTTTCTATTGTTGTAATCGAATAGAGAAGACATTTCCTGATGGAACCACCGTACGGTTTCGGGATTATCCTTGGTCAAGTTTAGATCAAGTAATTATCGACGAATTGTGTCCTTGGCATCAGAAATACTATTCTTTGAAGCCACCTTTTTATCATCCCTATGATGGACCAATACAACATAGACTAATAAAAATTGCAAAGGATGTTTGAGTATGCTTTCCATTTTTGAAAGAAGAAAAAAACTAAAAGCAAAACTAACCAACCGCGAAAGACTTTTTGCGGGATGGGTATCGTATGCTCATCCTTCCATAACGGAAACATTTGCGGGTGCAGGTTTTGATTTCATAGCGATTGATATGGAGCATGGGACGGTTTCATTGGAACAGGCCCAACGAATAATAGCAGCAGCTCAATCGGAAGGTAGCCTTTGTATGC